>CAMPHJ010000004.1 GCA_946885845.1 uncultured Sphingobium sp.
ATGGTGTCATTTCTATCCGGGACAGATAGTGTCTTTTCTAACCGGTCCGAACATTGCGTGTGTGTAAGCGCGCTGTCGAGATGAGTCTCATCGACCAGAGCATCGCGCGCAAAAGTGGGAACCAGCTTTCCGCGCGATGCTTCGCCGACGCATTCCCGGTGGCGGTCCATTGTTGTTGACGGCAGTTTATATTCTGCGGTGCCTCGTGCACCGCCAGGGCTGATCCAGAAACCTAAGGCCAGAAATCTAGTAGGTTGAAAGCTTTACGCGAAGCAGCGCAGGCTGCTCGTTGAAGTTGAAGCCGTAGGAGATTTGATCACCGTTCCAGCGGCGGCTTGTTTGCCAACGGCCGTCGATGAACGTCCCCTCCTCCGCGCTCATGATCTGCCCGTTCACGGCCGGATCGACGGGCGTGAATTGAAAGCGGCTATATTGCCCGGCAACCAGAAATTCATTGGGGCCGAGCTGAGCGACCACACCGCCACCGACAGGCTCCTTCGCCCAAGGCGGCGGCTCCATGCCCGGCCAGGGAATGTCGAAATTGTTGCGCCCATAGGTGACGGAAATCTTCCAGCTGCCCATGGAGGTCGAGTCCTCACCCGCGCTGTTCTTGGCGGTGCCCCAGGTCGGGTGCTTGCTGGCGATCGCAGCCCAGTCGCTCGCGATAGGCCGGAACAGGCGGTAAGGGGCGGCGAACGCCTCAATCGTGGCAGCGTCCAACTTGCGCGTGCCGAGCGGGTAATTGGAGTAGCTCGTCGCATCCATTCCAAATGGCGCCCAGCCGATGGCCCCCCGCCCCAGCGCGGCCCAGAAGAAACGAACGGCCCAGATTGCGTTGCTCGTCTCGGGGACAAACAGCGCATTGTCTGGCCGCGCATAGCGATCGAGCAGGCCCAGATAGGTCTTTTCAAGCGGCAGATAGAGGTCAGGGCCGATAAGATCCAGCGCAGGCGCAGCCGTCTTCCAGATTGGCAGCACGTTCCAATTGGGGCCGCCGCTCGCGACCTGGGCGGCCATGGCAGTGCCCGTCGCGTCGAAGACCGCGGCGTTGGTGTACAGGGGCAAGTTCTTCTCAGCCTTGCCAGCGACAGCCACTTCCTGCACGAACCGCGCATAGGTCCAGGCGGCGAATGCCTGGTCCGCCTCCTTACCGAACACCTCAGCCCATGTCCCCGCCGGCTTTCCTGATGCGCGGCGGATGTCTTCGGGCACCTGCTGGGCGAAAAGCCGCTCGGCTGCAGGCGAATAATCGCGAGCAACGCCGTGGCTCCCGATCTCATTTTCAACCTGGACCATGATGACCGTGTGCTCGCGATCGACCTCGCGCAAATGCCGCATCAGCGCGACAAAGGCCTTTCGGTCGGCAGCAAGTGTCCCCTCACCAAGCGGGGAAAGCGTGGTTGTAGGGCGGCCGTCCCGCTTCTGCAGACGGGGGAAGCGCTTCGTGTCGCTTTTCACCCATTCCGGCGTGTAGGTTGAATCGCCGTTTTTCCAGCTTCCGAACCATAGCAGCACAACGCGCATGTCATTTTTACGCGCCTGGGCGAGCAGCGTATCGACCCAGCTATAGTCGAACCTGCCCTCGGTAGGCTCAAACTGTTCCCAGGCGACGGGAATTTCGATCGTATTGGCGCTCAGCGCCTGCATCACCGGCCACACCTGAGGCAGCACCGAGGGATAATTGCTCGAATTATGCACCTGGGCGCCCAGCATCAGATAGGGCTTGCCATCCACCAGCAACGCGTGCCGCCCATCTTCCGTGCGAAGACGCGGCAGTTCACCTGCATGGGCCGACGCAGCGGCAGCGACGCTGCAAAGCATTAGCGTCATCAAGCGAATAGAGTGGCGCACATGATCTCCTATCAACTGCCGCTTCTTATATCGACGCGCGCGACGAAGTAAACAATTGCGTTTTATTTCTTAGTCGCTGCGCGCGCCGTTGATCAGGAGATGTCTGCTGACTCTAAAAATGCGGAAAACAAAAAGAAAATAGAGCATCAGCCGATCCGGTATGATCGGATCATGCTATAGTCCGCACTCTGCCCGTTTATCGCGGCTATCGGCGCGAGACAGGTTGGGTCAGCGCCTTTGTTCCGCCGGTCGACTCCTTCCCCAGGCGACTCCGTCCAGGGCGACGATTTGGCGGCACACGTCACCGGGTGTCACTTCTTCGAGCCATTCCTGTAGCATGTTCTCGATCCAGACCACCGCACTGTAAAATCCGCCTTCCAGCAACCGGGGATCCATGCGGCTTTCCATGGCGCTGAAATATTCGTCGGGGAAATAGTCCAGTGCATCCGAAAGAATAGTGACGAACATGAAAAGAGCGGTTGAATAGATCGACGCCTTATATTGGAAATATAGTTCGTCCCTGTCGATCTGCGGACCATCCTGGACGGCGCATTCTTCGATGAAAATATCGATCACGCGCTTCACCAGGGCGATATGCTTGTGCGGTTCCGGCATCATGAGCATACCGCTCAATGCCTGCGCGATGCTCGCCTGGCCCGCGCCGCCCCAATCCAGAATTCCGGCCTGAAGCTGTCCCTTCTCATCCCGCCAGAACCAGGCATTGTCTATATTCAGGTTGATGTGGCAAAGCCCGGTATAGTCGACATTCGACAGCAAATAGGCCAGCAGCTTGTCCTTATGCTCCAGGCCGAACAGGACGTCCTCGCGCCACGCTTTCAAAAATTCCGGTTGGGTCACTTCCGAAGAAAAAAGTTGGGGAGCCACACTGCCGATGAAGTTGATAAGCCGGTCAAGGCGCGGTTCGGAATCGCTGATGGGCGCGAAGTCGGGCGCGGCTTTTCCGAACGGAAAAATCTCTTCCAGATCATGCCCCAGATCGCCCCGCTTATGCGCTGCCACCAACCGGGCAAGGCTGCGCGTCAGAACTTCATAATGTTCCTCCACGTCCGGCACTTCATGGTCGTAACCTTTGCGATAAGCCGGTTCGACAGGATCGACGCCAAAGGGCACCCTCTCAGTTATGAGGATGTAGTTCCCGGTATATGAACTATAATCGCCGAAATAATATTGGGTCGTCGTCACCGGCAATTGCCGTTCGCGGGACAGGCGTCCCATTTCGATTTCGCCGTTGGACAACCGTAGCAACCCATATTTATGGTGGGCGTCGCCAGGGGGGAATTTCACGAACAACTCGGTCTGCAGGCCCGGTTCGTTTCGTGCATAAGCCAGCGTCAGCAGCCCGTTTTCCGACGCGCCACGAATATCCAGTTTATCGAGGGCGACGATATCCGTGACGCAATTGTCGCGTGAAAGGGCGCCGGAAGCCTGGAACGCCGCTGTCAGAAACGCGGGGCCAGCTTTCCGCAATCCTGCCAGATCGATCGGGAATTCCAGCCGATAATGATCCCCTGGGGTGACGCACAGATGGCGCTCCAGAAAGCTTTCATAATCCAGCGCGATTTTGGTGAAAGGCGCTGCACGGCCAAGCGCGTCGGCATCCACCCAACCGCCGGGGCTTGCGATGCGGGCGCGATCCCGTCCCTTCCCATTTCTTGCCAGTTCCGCGCAGACGACCAACGCGCCTTGGTGCAAATGATGAAGTTCGGGGGTATCGGTCCCCGGCCCCGCCGTTACCGCGATGCCCTGGTCCGCGACGATCCGGCATCGCATGCCGGGAGAGACTGCAATTTCTTCAATCATCGGCACTGCGCTCTCCCGGCTATTATTCAACAGCAATCATGCGCGCCCGCAAAAGACGCTATATTACACCTACGTGTGCATTTAAGACAGTGCCGCGTGTAAGGCAAATCAAACGCACTGCTCCCGCTATCAGCCGCCCATCTGGCTCAGCTGAACCACATGCCCTTCCGGATCGGCGATGAAGGCAACCTGCATACCGCCCATGCCAGGGACTTCGCGCGCGGCCTCAAGGACTCGGCCGCCAGCCTGTTCCGCCCGCGCGATGAGTCCGCCGATGTCCGCCGTCGCGAAACCCAGGATCAATTCGTTCGCAGCGGGCGCTTCAGTGTCATGGAATTGAGCCAGAATGAACATCGGGCCGCCCGCATATGTCGGCATGAACACGACTTCGCTGACCTTGCGTCCCATCATTTCGGCCTCAAGCCGGTTCATCTCGACCAAACCGATGACCGAACTGTAGAACCCGACCGCGCGGTCCAGGTCCTTGACCTGCAGCTTGATGAACATGAAATCGGTGTCCTGGGTTTTCGCGTGCGGTATCTGGCTTGCCATTATCGTCTCTCCTGAGATGGGATCATATCCCGTTAAATATGCGGCGGCTGCGCAATCGTCATGCGGTCAACATCTGCATCGGCTCTGGCCGTTATTTTCGCAGAAGATGACCGGCAGCTCCAAAACCGCCGCCATGTTCAGACATCCGGCCAAAACGCCCCGTTGGAGGCGCCGTCAGGCGGCTTTGTCCATCGCATCGGGCGGAATGTTGGCGGGGCCACCAATATCGTAGACCTTGGAAAGCAGGCCGACGAAAGCGTTGTCATGCATCGGATCGGTCGGCACTTCGAACGCGACGCCGCGCTTCTTCATGTCGTCGATCAGCATGTTGATCGCCAGTTCATGCGTGATGTCGTCACGATGGTCGTAGGTCAGCTTGAAGTCGTCCAGATCCTTGAACAGACGCGCGCCCCAATGGACGAGGAAGCGCATTTCATGTTCGGGAACCCTTTGCGTGACTTCACCAAAGGTTTCGATCTGCCAGCCGGCAGGATCCCGCGGGTCAGCGCCGAAAGTGGAACTGATGTCCATCCCCTGCGGCCTGCGCATGGCGACCGGACCCCCAGCCTGCCCATGGTGGAACATCATTTCATTTTCGACGACCACGGCGCGCCCCCACATGGGTGCGTTGATCTGCAATGGCTCACCGCTTGGGCCATCGGGCCAGCAGTTGAAGCCGCCGCCTATTTCGCCATTATAGTACCAGGCGATCACCTGCCCCTTCTTTGAGCGCCAGCGATTGAACAGGCAGGACTTGGCCATGGTCAGCAGCAGCCATAGCGGTGTGTTTTCCATTGTGAGGCCACGAAAGACGGTGCCGTCCAGATGGGGCGGCCCGCCGAGCGGCGTCGGCCCCTGGATATTGAAGAGGAAGGTTTCGGGTTCCGCATATTGGCAGTCGTAATAATTGCGCACCAGCTCGAGAAAGCGGGAGTTGTAATAGCAATCCTCGATCTCCGGGTAGAAGCAGGTGCCCCCGCGCGCCAAATATCCTCGAAATCCGGGATAGATGCCAATCATGTCCCAGGTCAGCTTGACCCCTTCCGGCAATTGCTTACCTGCGCCTGATGTTGTGGCGATAACCTCCTCTGGCGTCTTGAAGTTTTCCGCCAGCATCAACGGCCAAGGGCCATTGTTGCGAGCAACACTCAACAAACGCGCATGCTGATCGTCCGTATAAGCTTTATCGATCAGCTGCGGAGGTGCGACCGGGCGGAACTGCTCAGCGAGATCACGAAGCATCATCTAGTCTCCCAATATTATTCGGTTTTCATCCGTTTCTTGTATGAAGGGGTCAGATGGTCAGCATTTCCATTTCGCGCGGTGCGGCCTTGGCGAGATCATCGGCGCGCGTGACATTGAAGTCTTCTGCGCGGGGCGATCGCAGATCGTGCCAGATGCGCGAGTTGTGGCGCGGGATGGCGAGGATGACCTTCTTCTGCCCGTCAGCGCCCTTGTCACGATAATAGCCATGGGCGCTGCCACACTGGACCCAGGCGGTCTTGGCCAGGTTGGCGTCGACATCGTCGATGAACGCCTGCGTTGCTTCCGGCGAGACATCGAAGGACGACAGATGATCGTCCACCATCCATTGCAGCAGTTCGACGATATAATGGACCTGCTGCTCGCTCACCACCGCATGGTTGGCGACCAGATAGCTGTAGGGCGCGCCCATGAAGACGAAGTTGGGGAAGCCGGTGATCAGCATGCCTTCATAGGAGAAGGGATGCGGGTCGAACGCGTCCGCCAAAGTTTCGCCGCCGACGCCGCGAATGTCGAACTGCCGCCCGAAATGGAGGTTGTAGCCGGTCGATAGCAGCAGCGCGTCGCATTCGATGCGGGTGCCATCGGACAGGATCACCGCGTCCGCATCGGCCTGCGCCAGTTCGCCGCGCACGATCGAGACATTGGGCTTTTTGAGCGTGTCGTAAAAACCGCAATCCAGGATTGGCCGCTTGGCGAAGACGGGGAAGTTGGGCGTCAGTAGCTCGACCATCTCGGGATTGTCAGGGAAATGGCTCTTCAGATAGCCTTCGCACATCATCCGCATGCCGTCGTTGATCGGACCGAAGCCGCCGGTCTTGGCGGCATAATCCTCATCCTTCATGATCATGCCGTGCATGTCGCGCATCTGGCTGTGCAGGCTCTGCAGACGCTTCCACTGCGCCACGAAGGGCACATGCTCCATTGCCCAGCGCTCCAGCTCCCCGACCGGGGCATGCGCCTGCGGGTTGGGGATGATATGTTCCGGCTGGCGCTGCACGATCACCAGTTCGCCGACCTTGTCAGCGATGGCGGTCGCGACCTGCACGCCCGAGCAGCCCGTGCCGACCAGCACGACCTTCTTGCCCGTCAGATCGACATCATGATCCCAGACCGCCGAGTGGATCACCGGACCCTTGAACGAGTCCAGATTCTGGACCTTGGGATAATTGGGATTGTTGTTGGGCCCCACCGCCATGATGAGGACGTTGCATTCATAAGTTTCCGGCTTGCCGTTCCGTACCGCCTTCACGGTCCAGATCTTGCGCGCTTCGTCCCACTGCGCGCCTTCGACCCAGGTTCCGAACTGAATACGGTCGCGCAGATTATATTTATCGGTGACGCGGTCGAGGTAGGACAGGAATTCAGGACCGCGCGGATAGAATTGCGTCCACGAAGCATTGGGTTCGAAGGAGAAGGAATAGATGCGGCTGGGCGTATCGACCGCAGCACCCGGATAGGTGTTGGTGAGCCAGTTGCCGCCAACCGTGTCCATCGCTTCCAGCACGGTGAAGTCAAACCCCGCCTGCTGCAGCTTGATCGCGGCGTTGATCCCCATCATGCCCGCGCCAACGACCAGCACCTTGAAATCGGCGGGGGGCACGTCGGCAGCCTTGCGAACGCGGGTGTCCGTGGTGAACCCGGCATGTTGGAAAGCGACGTCCACCGACATTTCCGGCAGGTCCTGACCCAGCAACAGGCGGCTCATCCGCTTGAACATCGGGCGATCGATCTGCGGCATCACCGCCGGCTTGCCCGACTTCACCGCGGCGCGCAGCTGTTCGCGAATCTCACTGGCAACAGATGCATCGATCGAAGGCCGCTCTTCATGCGCATTGATATCGACGAAGGTCTCGATCAATTCTTCCTGCCGCCCGTCAATGTCATTCCAGTAACGATGAAGAAGCGTGCGGTCGCCGGTGATCTGGATAAGGGCCATCAGCGCCATCGTCGGGTCCAGCGCGTCGATGGCGGCGTCGATCTTCGAATCGGTAGTGGTAGCCGGGGCGTGCATCCTGTCTCTCCTGATATGCCTGTTCGCAGACTCGTTATGGACGAATTACACTTTCATGTGTAATTCTGTCAACAGGCGAGCGGCCCTTGCTATTCCCCCCCGGCTGCGCGACGAGGCGAAATATGGATAAACCGACCATGAAGAGGCGAGCCGGCCGTCCAACGCAGCAGGTGGCCGAGCAGAAGCGCAAAAACCTGATCCTGGTCGCCCTAGAGGAATTTGCGCGCGTGGGCTTTCATGCCGCATCGCTGCGCGACATCGCCGACAAGGCGCAGATATCAAGCCGCACGCTTTACAACCATTTCCCCGACAAACTGTCGCTGTTCGAAGCGTGCCTTGAACATTCCGGGGCCGAAATCCGGCCTGAAATGCCCGACATCAAAGGCGACCTGCACACGCAGCTGGTCACCTACGCCACCGAGATGCAGCGACAGCTATTTTCCGAGCGCAGTACGCGCCTCAGCCGACTGATCTATCGGGAAAGCAGCTATTTCGATGAACTGCGGCAGATCGCCCGCCTGCAGTTCGAACGGCATCAGGTCAGCCCTGTCGCGGCCATGCTGGAAGCAGAAGGCGCGGCCCCAGCCGAAAGCCACCGCATCGCCAAGCAATTTGTCTCCATGGCCTTTGGCGAATGGCAACGCCGCCTGCTGTTCGGCGGCGATCCCATGACCCAAGAGGAAATGGCCGATCAAGCCACACTCGTCACGGACATCTTCTTGAGCGGCATCAAATCCTATTTTTCCTGAGTGATCAGGCTTTGGGGCGCTTGAGGATGCTGCTCAAGCGGGCCAGCATGGCGGCTTCGCCGACTGCGGTCGGATCGACAGGTTCATATTCCAGTTCGATCATTCCCGAATAGCGGGTAGCCTCGACAGCGGCGAGTATTGCGGGCCAGTTGAGCGTCCCAAGGCCAATGTCGATCCGGTTTGGCACGTCTGCGGCCTGGATTAATCCAATGGCGTCAGCGCATTCATACAGTGCGTCCGGCACCGCATGGCCCATCATTGCGACATGACCGATGTCGAACAACAGTCGCAACGATGGCATCGCGACAGCGCGCACCATGTCGAGCGCGTCGTCCAGCCGATTGAGGAGCAGTCCGGCTATGCGGCTTTCGGCGATTGGCTCGACCAAGAGCAGCAGTCCTGCGCGGGCGGCCTTTTCAGCCTGATGTTTCAGATTTTCAGTCATGGCCGTGAGTTGCGCTTTGCGGGATCGGGCGGGGTCGAGGCCCGCGACGCAGACCGCCCCTGCCCCACCAAAGCGCGCCGCGATCGCGCAGCTTTGCGTGACGCTGTCCTTTATCGCATCACGTGCCGCCGGGTCTTCTGTGCTCCAGAGTGGGCTGTTCCAATGCATCGGATCGCCGCCAAAGCTGGTCAGGGCCAGTCCGTGGCGCGCCATGTTTGCCGCCATCGCCGCCTGCTCCGACGGCGGTCTCAGCTTCAGGAACAGGTCTTGCACCCCGGCGAAGCCATGATCGGCCAGCGCGTCGATCTGGTCGAGCGAGTTGGTGGAGCGGGCGAGATGCGCGAGCATCGGCCGGTCGGGAGAGCTTAGGCCCAGATGGCCTGCTATGGGGAGACGAACCGTCATTGCGTCACCGTGCGGGCGAAGTCGAGTAGCGCCTTGTTGAAGGCGGCGGGCTGTTCCTGCTGCACGAAATGCCCGGCTTCGGGGATGGCTATGATGTCGCGCAGGCCGGGGACGCGCTGGCGCATCCGCTCTTCCCAATCGGTGAAGAAGCCGAAGGACGGGTCTTTTTCGCCGTAGAGGAACAGGGTGGGCGTTTCGACGTCATGGTCGGCCCATTTTTTCCCGATGCGCCAGTTTGCGTCAGCGGTGCGGTAGCTGTTGAGGCCGCCGATGAAGCGCAGCATCGGGTCGGCGGCGACATATTCGCTGACGAAGCGGTCGAACTCTGTCTGGGAGAGCCAGGGCCAGGGGATTGGCGGCGCGGGTGGCAAGACGTCGAGATAGCCGCTGCCGACGGAGGATACCGTTTTCCAGCTCCAGAGATCGCCTTTTGATGAGAGGGCGTAGAAGAGGCGAGCGAGGAAGTCGGGGGCTCTGTCGGCCAGTTCGCGCTCGGCGGGGCCTGCTTCCATGACATTGTCGAAGTGGACGTAATGCTCGGCGGCCTTGGCCGCGATGCGCTCGCTAGGGCGGCCGTCGCGGGAGGATGCTTCTGGCTTGGCGGGGGCGTCGGCGGGCAAGCGCGGGGCGCTGCCGAGCATGGCACGTCCGGCCATGTCATAGTCATAGGGGATGGTGGCGATGAGGCCCGCCACTCTTTCGGGCGCGCGGACGGCGAGGTTCCAGGCATATTGCGCGCCGAAATCCTGGCCGACGATGACCGCCTTGTCCGCTTTGTAGTGGTCGAGCAGGGCGAGGAGATAGGTCTGCATGCGGTCGGCGGTGTAGGCGGCGGGATCGGTGGGGCGGTCGCTGCCGCCATAGCCGAGGCTGTCGATGGCGACGGCGCGGAAGCCTGCCCCTGCGAGCGGCTCCATCTGGTGCCGCCATGACCAGGCGAGGCCGGGGAAGCCGTGGATCATGAGGACGAGCGGCCCCTCGCCCTGTTCCACCGCGCGGAGGTGGTAGCCGCCTACGTCGATCCGTTTTTCTGTCATAGATGGGCATCCTCCTCCCCACGGGCGATGCGCCATGCGAGGCCTGCTATTTCTCCGGCACGGGCGCCGTGGATGGCGGCGGCTTCGCTGGAGGCATTGCCGCTGATCGCGCGGTGGTAGACGCCCTGGCGGATGGCGGCGTTGCGGAACATGGCGAAGGCTAGGGCATAGCGCCAATGGGCCGGGTCGATGGCTCTGGCGCCGCTGCGCTGCGCGTAGCTCTGGAGATAGTCGGCTTCGGACGGGATGCCGAGCGCGGGGAGGTCTGCGTCGGACACGCCGCGATAGCCTTCCTTGGGGACGCGCCATGCCATCAGGTGCTGGGCGAGGTCGGCGAGGGGGTGGCCGAGCGTGGAGAGTTCCCAGTCGAGGACGGCGATGATGCGGGACTCTGTGGGGGCGAAGATCATATTGTCGTTGCGATAGTCGCCGTGGACGATGCGGCTGGCTTCGAGGCCGGGGTCGTTGGCGGGGAGCCAGTCGATAAGGGACTCCATGGCGTCGATCTGCTGTGTCTGGGTGGCGCGATATTGTTTGGTCCAGCGGGCGACCTGACGGGCGAAATAATTGCCGGACTTGCCATAGTCGGTGAGGCCGACCTGCGCGGGGTCGATGGCGTGGAGCGCGGCGAGGACGCGGTTCATTTCGTCATAGATGGCGGCGCGGTCGGTGGGCGTGAGGTCAGGCAGGCGCGCGTCCCAGAAGTTGCGGCCCTGCGCATAGTCCATGATGAAGAAGGGGGTGCCGACTATGCTGGCGTCCTCGCACAGGGCGAGCGGGCGGGCGACTGGGACGGCGCTGTCCTTCAGCGCGTCGGTGACGCGATATTCGCGCTCGATCGCGTGGGCGGAGGGGAGCAGGACGCCGTCGGGCTTGCGGCGCAGGACGAAGCGAGGTTGGCCGTCCACCGATAGAAGGTAGGTGGGGTTGGACTGGCCGCCTGCGAATTTTTCCGCGCTCATCTCTCCGTCCGCGCCCGGCACATGGGCGCGTAGCCATGGGCCGAGGCGGCTGGTGTCGAGCGTGCGGACGTCAGTCATATTTGGCGAGTTCGAGGCGGCCGAGCTGGTGACGATGCACCTCGTCTGGGCCGTCGGCAAAGCGGATCTTGCGGGCGTGGGCATAATAGCTCGCCAGGAAGAAATCCTGGCTGATGCCCGCAGCGCCGTGCGCCTGCATCGCCCAGTCGATGACCTGACAGGCCATGTTGGGGGCGGCGACCTTGATCATCGCAATGTCCGCCTTCGCCACCTTGTTGCCGACCGTGTCCATGCGGTGCGCGGCGTGGAGGGTGAGGAGGCGCGCCTGATCGATCATGATGCGGCTGTTGGCGATGCGTTCGATGATGACGCCCTGTTCGGCGAGCGGCTTGCCGAAAGCGACGCGGCTCTTCACCCGGCGGCACATGGCTTCGAGCGCGCGTTCGGCCATGCCGATCATGCGCATGCAATGATGGATGCGGCCGGGGCCAAGGCGGGCCTGCGCGATTTCAAAGCCGCGTCCTTCGCCGAGCAGCATGTTGGCGACGGGCACGCGGACATTATCGAAGAGGATTTCCATGTGGCCATGCGGCGCGTCGTCATAGCCGAGCACGGTCATCGGCCGCAGCACCGTGATGCCCGGCGTGTCGCGCGGGACCAGGATCATCGACTGCTGCTTGTGCTTCGGCGCTGATGGATCGGTCTTGCCCATGAAGATCATGAGCGCGCAGTCCGCCTCGCCCATGCCGGAAATCCACCATTTGCGGCCGTTGATGACATA
This sequence comes from uncultured Sphingobium sp., assembly GCA_946885845.1. The sequence continues at coordinate 11,899 of CAMPHJ010000004.1, forward strand.
GTCATCGCCGTCGCGGACGATAGAGCTTTCGATATTGGTCGCATCCGACGAAGCCACCTGCGGCTCGGTCATGGCAAAGGCGGAGCGCATCTCGCCTGCCAGCATGGGCTCCAGCCAGCGCGCCTTATGCTCTTCGGTGCCGAAGCGTTCGAGCGTTTCCATGTTGCCGGTGTCGGGCGCGGCGCAATTGAAGACGGCGGGGCACCAATGGACGCGGCCCATTTCCTCGCAGAGTGGGGCATATTCGAGGTTCGTCAGGCCAGCGCCATGCGTGCTTTCGGGGAGGAAGAGGTTCCAAAGGCCCGCCTCTTTCGCCAAAGGCTTCAGCCTGTCGATCAGGGTGACGTGCGCCCATCGGTCGCCGGTCGCCACCTCCTCATAATAGGCCTTCTCATTGGGATAGATGTGCGCGTCCATGAAGGCGCGCAGCCGCGCCAGCAGGTCTGCGGTTTTGGCGTTGGGATCGTAGCTCATGCGTAAAAGCCCCTGCCCTCGCGCGCATATTGGACGAGCAGCGGCGCGGGGGTCCAATAGGCGTCGCCCTGATCGGCGCGGAATTTTTCAATGGTGGCAAGCAGCTTGTCGAGGCCGATCTGGTCGGCCCAATGCATGGGGCCGCCGGTATAGCTCGGCCAGCCAAGGCCGTTCACCAGCGCGACGTCGATTTCATGCGGACGCGGGACGATGCCTTCGCTGAGCAGCTTCGCGCCTTCATTGACCATGGCGTAGAGAAGGCGTTCGCGGATTTCATTCTCGCCAATCTCCCGTAGCTTGAGGCCGTGGCGCTCAGCATGGGCGGCGATCATCTCGTCGGTCAGCGGGTTGGCGCTGGCCTTGCGGTTTTCGTCATAGCTGTACCAGCCCGAGCCGGTCTTTTGCCCCAGGCGTCCGGCGGCGACCATCTGTTCGGGGAAGTCGGCGCGCAGTTCGCGCTCCGTCGCGCTGGCGGCGCGGGACTTGCGCGCGGCAGCCTGCACGTCGAGCCCAGCAAGGTCGCCCAGCGCGAACGGTCCCATGGGGAAGCCGTAGGAGAGCAGCACCTTGTCGATGGCGGCGGGCTTTGCGCCCTCCTCTACAAGGAAAAAGCCTTCGCGTGAGCGCTTGGACAGCATGCGGTTGACGATGAAGCCGTCGCATACGCCCGACAGGACCGGCAGCTTGCCGATGCGCTTGCCCAGCGCCATGATCGTCGCGACCACTTCGGGATCGGTCTTTGCCGCGCGGACATTTTCCAGCAGGCGCATGACATGAGCGGGATTGAAGAAGTGCATACCGCACACATCTTCGGGCCTTGCCGACGCCTCAGCCAGCGTGTCGATGTTGAGGAAGCTGGTGTTGGAGGCGAGGATGGTTCCAGCGGGCGTAACCTCGCCGAGCTTGGCGAAGACGGCCTTCTTGATGTCCAGATCCTCGGTCACCGCCTCGATCACCAATTGGGTGGGCGACAGGTCGCGCGGGTCGTCGCTGGTGGTGATGAGCGCGAGGCGCTTGTCCATCGTCTCTTGCGACATGCTGCCCTTGGCGACGGAGGAGGACCACATTTTGGTGATGGCTCTCATCGCGGCGTCGATGTTCGGTTGATCAAGGCCAACGGCGATGACGGGGATGCCGACGCTGACGACCGCCATGACGATGCCGCGTCCCATGACGCCGAGGCCGATGACGCCCACGCGTTGAATATCGCGGACCAGCGTGTCCGCAGGCAGGTCGGCGATTCGGGCCACTTCCCGTTCGGCGGCGAACAGGTTGCGCAGCGCCTTCGACTGCGACCCGGCCATGCATTCGCGGAAGATTGCCAATTCGCGTTTCACCGCTTCGTCGAACGGCAGTTCATAGCCCAGCCGCACCGCCTCCAGCGCGCGCAGCGGCGCGGTCTGGCCGCGCATTTTTTTGGCCAGCAGCTTCCTTGCCTCGTCGAACAAGGCGGGATCATCGGCGGGCATGGGCAGCGTTGCCGCGCTGCGGGCGCCTTTGCCCTGCGCCACGAGCGTTTCGGCAAAGGCGTGCGCCTCTGCGGCGAGGTCGTCGCCTTCGGCCACGGCGTCGATCAGATTGGCGGCCAGCGCCTTGTCCGCGCTGATCTGATTGCCCTGCGTCAACAGCGGGAGCGCTGCGGCCAACCCGGCAAGGCGTGGCGTCCGCTGCGTGCCGCCGCCGCCGGGCATCAGGCCCAGCTTGACCTCAGGGAAGCCGAATTTAGTAGTTTTGGCGGCGATGCGATAATGGCAGGCGAGCGCGACTTCAAAGCCGCCGCCCAGAACGGTGCCATGCATGGCGGCAATGATGGGCTTGGTCGCGTGGTCCATCATTTCCATGACTTGCGGCAGGCCCGGATCGGCCATGGGCTTGCCGAATTCCTTGATGTCCGCGCCTGCGATGAAAGTCTTGCCAGCGCAGCGGATCACCAACGCCTTTACGGCGGGGTCGGATTCCATAGCCTTGATCGCGCTGGCCAGTCCCTGGCGCACGCTGGCGGAAGTGGCGTTGACAGGTGGATTGTCGATCAGGGCTTGGGCGATCGCGCCGTGGACGCTGTAGGCGACGGTGTCGGACATGATGATTTCCCAGTTTTTGTCAGGATGCAGGCGGAATGGTCAGCAGCACCTTGCCCTTGACCTTTCGCCCTTCGAGATGATGGAGCGCCGCGACCACGTCGGTCATGGCGAAGCGCGTATCGACGACCGGCCTGATCGCGCCCAGCGCGAGCCATTGGAGCAGCTGGCGCATGTTCGCCCCCTGCCTCACCGGATCGGCGCGGACGGAATTGCCCCACAGGACGCCGACCGCAGACGCGCTTTTGAGCAGCAGCAGATTGGCGGGGATGGAAGGGATTTCACCACCAGCAAAGCCGATGACCAGTAGTCGGCCACCCCAAGCCAAGCTTTTGACGGCAGTCAGGTTCATGGGGCCGCCGACCGGGTCGTAGACGACATCGACCCCCTTGCCGCCGGTCAGCGCCTTGACCCGTTCGCGCAGGTCTTCGTCGGCATAGTTGATCAGTTCGTCCGCGCCCTGCGCCTTGGCCAGCGCCAGCTTTTCCGCGTTGGAGGCGGCGGCAATGACATGCGCGCCCATCAGCTTGCCCAGTTCCACGGCGGTCAGCCCAACGCCGCCGCCCGCGCCCAGCACCAGCAATGTTTCGCCCGGTTGCAGGTTCGCCCGGTCCTTCAACGCATGATAGGATGTGCCATAGGTGATGGAGATGCCCGCTACGATGTCCAGGTCGACGCCTTCGGGCACAGGCCATATTTGGGTTGCGGGCGCGCGGACCTGCTGGCCAAAGCTGCCGGTGCCCGTGAACGCCACAACCCGGTCGCCGATCGCGAACCCTTCCACGCCTTCGCCGATTGACGCGACGCGCCCCGATGCTTCGCTACCCGGCACGAACGGCAGGGGTGGCTTCGTCTGATATTTGCCCTGCACGATCAGCACATCGGGATAGTTCACGCCTGCGGCCGCGACATCGATGAGCAGTTCGCCCGGTTCGGGCTGTGGCGCAGGAACGTCGCCCCAGGTCAGAGCGTCGATCGGCGCGAAAGCGGGACAGATCACGGCCTTCACATCACTCTCCTTCTTTTCCGCACGGGGCGGGTTGGAGAGATGATTAGGCCCTTGCGCCTGTTGCTACCAATTCGAATAATCGACGCGATACATCAGAAAAACTGATGTTGATCACAGGTCAGCCTGCTCAGAAGCAAAGCTATGGAAGGCGCGGACGGCGGCGGGGAGTGGTGTGTCCCGTCGGCTGATCAGGCTGACGATGCGGGTGGAGCGAAGTTCGGGAATGTCGAGCAGGGACAATTCGCCCCGCGCGACTTCCTCCTCCACCGCCAGGCGGGACAGGCAGGCCAGACCTGCGCCATCGCGCACCGCGCGTTTGATCGCCTCCACACTGTCGGCTTCCAGGACGATATTGAGCGAATTGAGGGATTTGAGCACTTCCACGGTGAAGAAGATGCGTTCGCTGGATTGGGTTTTTTCGAGCACCCAGGCTTCGTTCGCCAAGGTGGCGAGCGGCATTTCACCGCGCCCGGCGAGCGGGTGTTCTGGCGCTGCGCACACGGCGAGGGCATCCCTGCGCCATGGCTGCGCGTCGAGGTAGCTGGAATTGACCGGTGATCCGACGAAGCCGATGTCGAGCGCCATGTTGCGTACGCCTTCCATCACGTCGTGCGACGGCAGCACGCGCAATTCCATCCGCACGCCGGGATGGCGGCGCATGAAGGTGGCGCACAGGCGCGGCAGCACATGGTTGGCGACGGACGCGACGGCGCCTATGCGCAGACGGCCCCGCACTTCTTCCGGCAGGGAAAGAGCCTCCATATCGGCGACCTGCACCAGCACGCGCCGCGCCATTTCCAGCATGGGCCGCCCCTGATCCGATAACAGCAACCGGCGGCCCGACCGGGCGAACAGCCGGATGCCCAGATGCGTTTCGAAATCCTTGAGCGACATGCTGGCGGCGGAGGGACTGAGCCCGATTTCCTGTGCCGCGCCCGCGACGCTGCCGGTCCGGGCGACGGATTCGAACACGGCAATCTGACGCAACGTAATCTTCACCCGACACTCACCTGGCCGCATTTTCAGGAGTTCAATCCTTAGGCCAGGGTGAGCGCGGGACCAACAGGAAAGCAGGGCGCCGACTACAGCTTGACCGATACCGAACGGTTGGATACCGTTCCTTAAAAAGGAGAGGTTCATGAGCGCGCGTTGCGACCTGTTGATCCGTGGCGGCAGCATCGCCGACGGTAGCGGCGGCGAACCATTTATTGGCGATGTCGCGATCCTGGATGGACTGATCCTGTCTGTCGGTGCCTTCGATGGTGTGGCGGACGAGGTGATCAACGCGGCCGGACTGACCGTCACGCCCGGTTTCGTGGACATTCATACCCATTATGACGGTCAGGCGATCTGGTCCGAACGCCTGTCTCCATCATCGTCGCATGGGGTCACCACGGCGGTGATCGGCAATTGCGGCGTCGGCTTTGCGCCATGCCGGACGCAGGACCATGACCGCCTGATCCGCCTGATGGAAGGGGTGGAGGATATTCCCGGCGTGGTCATGGCCGAAGGGCTTAGCTGGGATTGGGAGAGTTTTCCCGACTATCTGGACGCATTGGAATCGCGGGCGCGCGACATTGATGTGGCTGCGCTGCTGCCCCATAGCCCATTGCGCGTGTTCGTGATGGGTGAACGTGGGGCGCGGCGCGAACCGGCAACCGAGGATGACCGCCAGAAGATGCAGGCGATTGCGCGTGAGGCTCTGGATGCCGGAGCGATCGGCTTTGCCACGTCCCGGCTGTTGATCCACCGCACGAAGGCGGGCGAGCATATCCCCAGCTATCAGGCGGATGTGGAGGAGTTGAAGGCCATTGCCGGGGTGATGCGCGACGCGGGCACCGGTGTGTTGCAGATGGTGCTGGACGCGCCCTTTTCCCCTTGGCCGGACGAGCTGGCGCATTTGTTGGCGGTTGCGCAAGCGTCGGGCCGTCCGGTGACTTTCACGCTGGGCACATCGAACAAGGGCGATCCGGTCTGGCGCGAGGCACTGCGCATATGCGACGATGCGAACGCGCGCGGCCTGTCGATCAGCCCGCAGTTGTTGCCCAGGCCCATCGGCATGGTCTGTGGCTTTGAACTATCCACCCATCCATTTTGCCTGTGCCCCAGCTATCAGCGGATTGCAGCGTTGCCAATTGCTGAGCAACTGCCTTATTTGCGCGATCCGGCCTTTCGCACGCGGCTGATCAGCGAAGCCCCGCAGGAAGGGCATCCGCTGGCGATGATGACGCGCAATTGGGACTGGATATTCCCCCTGTCCGATCCGCCCAACTATGAGCCGCCCGCCGAAACAAGCATCGGGGCGCAGGCGCGCGCGCGTGATGTCGGGCCGGAGGCGGTTGCCTGGGATCTGTTGATGAACGACGGTGACGGCGACGGGCTGCTCTACAACACGCTGGGCAATTATTATGACGGCAGGCTAGACGAGATATATGACCTGATCAACCATCCCGGCGTGGTCATGGGGCTGGGCGATGGGGGCGCGCATTATGCGGCGATTTGCGACGCCAGCTATCCGACCTTCATGCTGACCTATTGGACGCGCGACCGTGAGGGGCCCAAGCTGGGTGTCGCGCAGGTGGTCCAGGCGCTGTCCGCCCGGCCCGCCCAGACGATGGGATTGCAGGACCGGGGGCGAATAGCCGTTGGTTACAAGGCGGATGTCAATGTCATCGACCTGGACGCGCTGACATTGCACGCCCCCCATATCCGGCATGACTTGCCCGGCGGCGGTCGGCGGCTGGATCAGGCAGCCACCGGGTTCGTGGCGACCATCGTGTCGGGCCGGGTGATCCGCCGCAACGATCAGGCCACCGATGCGCTGCCCGGTCGTGTCGTGCGTGGCGCGCAGGCCGCGCCGGTCGAAATGGCCTAGCCCGTATTCATGTGCGCCACGCGTTCTTGCAGCCACTGGGCGACGGCTTCTATCCGGGGGAGCTTGCGCAAATCTTCGTGGATCACCAGCCAGAAGCTGCGCGTGATCTGAACCGCATCGGTCAACAGCGAGCGAAGTTTCGGGTCCCTGCGGCCGATGAAGTCCGGCAGGATGCCAATACCCGCACTTTCCGCGATCATACGATATTGCATGTTGATGCTGGTCGACCTGAGATGTGCTTCCAGCCCGGCATGCACTTCATTGAGATAGTCCAGTTCGGGCGAGAAGATGAAGTCGGGGACATAGCCAACCAGCGTATGGTGCAGCAGGGCCGCAGGATTAGCAGGCTCCCCCCGCTGTTCCAGATAGGCGTCGGCGGCATAGAGGTGCAGGCGATAGTCGCCCAGCCGCCGCGCGGACAGACGCCCTCGCTGCGGACGCGCGAGCATCAGCGCCATGTCCGCTTCCCGCTTGGAGGGATTCAGGAAGCCGGACGCGGATATCAGGTCGAGCCGGATGCCGGCGTGGCGCGCGTGAAAATCGGCCAGGCCGGGCGCCAGCACCCATGTCCCGAAACCTTCCGCCACGGACAGGCGCACCTGCCCCGACAGCATCCGCGACTTGCCGGTCGCTTCTTCCATCGCGGCCAGGCTAGCGCTTTCGACGCGTTCAGCATGAGCCAGCATCGCCAGCCCCTGTTCGGACAGCACACGTTCACCCATGCTGAGATCGAACAAACGCGCGCCCAGCGCCTGTTCCAATCGAGCGATCCGGCGCGTGAGCGTGGTCGGATCAAGCCCCAGCGCGCGGGCGGCGGGTGCGATCTTGCGCGCCCGCGCGACCGCCAGAAATACGCGCATGTCATCCCAGTCGAACATCGTCATCCTTATGCGGCATGCTGCATTTTTGCAGCCAATAGATGCAACAATACGGTATTGCATGCAATTGTGCTTACGCCCAGAGACGGCGCAACAGCAGGAGAGATATGCCATGCGCGAAATCAGCCACAAGCTCGCCTTTGCCGACGCACCCGCCCCTGGCCGCTTTGGCGACGTGTTCGACCCCAATAATGGCGGTGTGCAGGCGCGCGTGGCGCTGGGCGACAGCGCGCTGCTGGACCGCGCCGTCGAAGCCGCGAAGAAGGCGCAGCCCGCCTGGACCGCTGTCAATCCGCAGCGCCGCGCCCGCGTGATGTTCAACTTCAAGGCGCTGGTCGAACAGAATATGGACGAGCTGGCCAAGCTGCTCAGTTCCGAACATGGCAAGGTTGTGGCCGACGCCAGAGGCGATATTCAGCGCGGGCTGGAAGTAATCGAATTTTGCTGCGGCATCCCGCATGTCCTGAAGGGTGAATATACCCAGGGTGCCGGGCCGGGCATCGATGTCTATTCCATGCGCCAGCCGCTGGGCATCGGCGCGGGGATCACCCCGTTCAACTTTCCGGGGATGATACCGCTGTGGATGTCGGGCGTGGCGATCGCCACCGGCAATGCCTTCATCCTGAAACCGTCGGAGCGCGACCCTTCCCTGCCGGTTCGTCTGGCTGAGCTGTTCTTGGAAGCGGGCCTTCCCGAAGGCATCCTGCAAGTGCTGCACGGCGACAAGGAAATGGTGGACGCCATCCTGGATCACCCGGACATCGCGGCGGTCAGCTTTGTGGGATCGTCCGACATCGCCCATTATGTCTACAAGCGCGGGGTCGCTGCGGGCAAGCGTGTCCAGGCGATGGGCGGCGCAAAGAATCACGGCATCGTCATGCCGGATGCCGATCTGGATCAGGTGGTGAACGACCTTTCCGGCGCGGCGTTCGGATCTGCGGGGGAACGGTGCATGGCGCTGCCGGTAGTGGTTCCTGTGGGAGAGAAGACGGCGGTCGCGCTGCGCGAAAAGCTGATCCCCGCAATTGCGGCGTTGCGTGTGGGCGTTTCCACGGATCCCGATGCGCATTACGGTCCGGTCGTCACTGCCGCGCATAAGGCCAAGATCGAAAATTACATCCAGATGGGTGTCGATGAAGGCGCGGAACTGGTGGTCGACGGTCGGGGCTTCACATTGCAGGGGCATGAGCAAGGATTTTTCGTCGGGCCGACTTTGTTCGACCATGTGAAGCCGACAATGCGCACCTATCGCGAAGAGATATTCGGCCCCGTGTTGCAGATGGTCCGCGCCGACAATTTCGAAGAGGCGATCGCCCTGCCCAGCCAGCATGACTATGGCAATGGCGTCGCCATCTTTACCCGCAACGGCCATGCGGCGCGCGAATTTGCGGCACGCGTCAATGTCGGCATGGTGGGAATAAATGTCCCCATCCCCGTCCCTGTCGCCTATCACACATTTGGTGGATGGAAACGGTCGGCCTTTGGCGACACGAACCAGCATGGCATGGAAGGCGTCAAATTTTGGACCAAGGTGAAGACCGTGACCCAGCGTTGGCCCGATGGCGGCGCAAGCGGGGACAGTGCGTTCGTCATTCCGACCATGGGATGATCCGCGTCCTTATGTCGGTGGCGGCGTCCCGCTATCGTGCAGGCAGCGGGATGCGCCAGAAAAGCAGGAAGCCATGACCAACCAGTTCGACCTTACCGACGAGCAGCGAGAGATACAGGATCTGGCGCGCCGCTTTACCGCCGACGCGATCACGCCGCACGCGGCGGAGTGGGATGAAAAGCACATCTTTCCGCGCGACACGATCCGCGCGGCCGCGGAACTGGGGTTCGGCAGCATCTATGTGTCGGAAGAATCCGGCGGTATTGGGCTGGGACGGCTGGAAGCGGCGCTGATCATGGAAGCCATGGCCTATGGATGTCCATCCACCAGCGCGTTCATATCGATCCACAATATGGGCGCGTGGATGATCGACCGGTTCGGTGGCCAGGCGGTCAAGGACAAATATCTGCCCGATCTGGTGCCGATGACCCGCATGGCCAGCTATTGCCTGACCGAGGCGGGGTCCGGTTCCGACGCCGCCGCGTTGAAGACGCGGGCGGTGCGCGATGGCGACCATTATGTGGTTACCGGGTCCAAGCAGTTCATTTCGGGCGGCGGCGAAAACGAGATTTATGTCACCATGGTCCGCACCGGAGAGGAAGGGGCCAAGGGCATCAGCTGCCTGGTGATCGAAAAGGATATGGACGGCGTCAGCTTCGGCGCGCAGGAACGCAAGCTGGGCTGGCACAGCCAGCCGACCGCGCAGGTCAATTTCGATGGGGTGCGCGTGCCGGTGGACAATCTGATCGGTGCGGAAGGTGAAGGTTTCCGCATCGCGATGATGGGACTGGACGGCGGACGGCTGAATATCGGTGCGTGCTCGCTGGGCGGCGCGCAGCGGTGCATTGACGAAGCGCTGCAATATACGAAAGAACGCAAGCAGTTCGGCCAGAACATTGCCGATTTCCAGAACACGCAGTTCATGCTGGCCGACATGCAGACCGAGCTGGAGGCAGCCCGCACCCTGCTATATGCCGCCGCCGTCAAGGTCACGGCAAACGCGCCCGACAAGACCCGCTTTGCCGCGATGGCCAAACGCCTGGCGACCGATACGGGGTCGGCGGTGGCCGACCGCGCCCTGCAGCTGCATGGCGGCTATGGGTATCTGATGGACTATCCGGTCGAGCGTTTCTGGCGTGACCTGCGCGTCCATTCGATCCTGGAAGGCACCAACCAGGTCATGCGCATGATTGTCGCGCGTGACATGCTGAAGCAGTAAGCGGCGCATGGGTGCCCCGGCCGGCCAACGCGAATGGAGCTAGGATGACGGACCAGATTTTCACCTTCATCGACAATGGCGTTGGCCGCATCCGGTTGAACCGACCCAAGGCGATCCATGCCCTGACACCGGAAATGTGCCACGCGATCATCGATGCCCTGGTCGCATGGGCCAGGGATGATCAGGTGGCCGCCGTGATGATCGACCATGCGGAAGGTAGAGGATTCTGCGCTGGCGGCGACATTGCGCTGATCGCCAGTAGCGCAAAGGATGATTGCGCCGAGGCGGAACGGTTTTTCCATGTCGAATATCGCATGAACCATATGCTGTTTGGCTATGGCAAGCCGATCGTCACCTTCATGGACGGGATCGTCATGGGCGGCGGCGTCGGCATATCGCTGCCCGCCGGATACCGCGTGGCGACCGAACGCACGACATTCGCCATGCCTGAAACGGGGATCGGCCTGTTCCCGGACGTGGGCGGTGGTTGGTATTTGCCGCGCCTGCCAGGGCGGGCGGGCGTATGGCTGGCGACCACTGGTGCGCGGATCAAGGGGGCGGACTGCGTCGCCATGGGCATTGCCACCCATTATATGACATCCGACAAGATCGAAGCGGCCAAGGCGCGGATCATTGCGGAGCCATCGCGCCTGTCCGACATATTGGACGAGATGGCCGACGATGCCCCGCCGTCGCAATGGTCGGCCCAGCGCGCCGACATCGACCGGGTGTTCGCGTCGGACCGTTATGAGGATATATTGGCAGCGCTGGAGGCGGATGGGTCTGCCTGGGCGCGGGAGCAGTTGGACATATTGGCGTCCAAGTCGCCCCAAACGGTCAAGGTCGCACTGCGGCAGTTGGCCGAAGGCGCGGCCTTCACTGATTTTGCCGACAATATGCGCAACGAATATCGCATCGCCTGCCATGTGATCCGCCGCCCGGATTTTGTCGAAGGCGTGCGCGCCGTCATTTTTGACAAGGACAATGCGCCGCGCTGGAATCCGGCGACTCCGCAGGATGTCACCCATGATCTGGTTGACAGCCTCTTTGCTCCACTGCCACCGGGCAAGGAGTGGACGCCTTACCCGCAAAGTGGAGTTTGACCGATGACCTATGAAACGATCCTGGTGGAACAGCGTGACGCCGTTACGCTGATCACGCTGAACCGGCCGCAGGCGCTCAATGCGCTGAACAGTCAGGTGCTGAAAGATTTGAGCGCTGCCTTTGCCGCCTATGACGCAGACGCGTCGCAACTGTGCGCGGTGCTGACCGGCAGCGGCGACAAGGCGTTCGCGGCAGGCGCGGACATCAAGGAAATGGTGGAAAAGGATGCCGCCGATTTCTTCCTGGAGGATTTCTTTTCCGGCTGGCAGACCGGCGTGGTGGCGACCCGCAAGCCCTGGATCGCGGCGGTCAACGGCTTTGCCCTTGGCGGTGGGTGCGAATTGGCGATGATGGCGGACTTCATCATCGCGTCGGACACTGCCAAGTTCGGCCAGCCCGAAATCAAGCTGGGCGTGGCGCCCGGCATGGGCGGATCGCAGCGCCTGACCCGCGCCGTGGGCAAGGCCAAGGCGATGGAAATGTGCCTGACCGGTCGCATGATGGGTGCCGAAGAAGCGGAGCGTTCCGGCTTGGTCGCTCGCATCGTCCCGGCGGCTGAACTGCTGGATGACGCGCTCAAGACGGCTCAGGCGATCGCTTCGATGCCGCCGATGGCGACGATGATCAACAAGGAAATGGTAGACATGGCGTTCGAAACCGGTTTGGCCCAAGGCCTGCTGACCGAACGTCGCCTGTTTCAGATCCTGACCGCGACCCAGGACAGGATCGAAGGCATGACCGCCTTTGTCGAAAAGCGCCCTGCCCAGTGGAAGGGGCGCTGACCGGGACCTGATCCCGATCTTCAGCTAATATCGTAAGGAGACGGCCATGACCACGACCATTGCTTTCATCGGCCTAGGCAATATGGGCGGGGGCATGGCCGCCAACCTGCTGAAAAATGGCTATGCCGTCCGCGCTTTCGACCTGTCCGCATCCGCGCTGGACAAGGCGCGGGACGCCGGGGCCTTCCCTTGCGCCAGTGCCGAAGAGGCCGTCGCCGGGGCCGATGCGGTGGTCACGATGCTGCCTGCGGGCAAGCATGTGGACGCGGTATATAACGGATCGGTCTTTGCTGTCGCAAAGCCTGACACGATCATGCTCGACTGTTCGACCATCGATGTGGAAACCGCCCGCCGGACGATAGCGACGGCGGAAGGCAAAGGCTTCGCCATGGTCGACGCCCCGGTTTCAGGGGGAATAGCGGCGGCCCATGGCGGCGCGCTGACCTTCATGGTCGGCGGCACGGATGCGGCATTCCACCGGGCAAAGCCGATCCTGTCCGCGATGGGAAAGGCGGTCATTCACGCAGGATCGGCAGGCAACGGACAGGCCGCCAAAATCTGCAACAACATGCTGCTGGGCGCGACCATGATCGCGACCTGCGAAGCATTTGCCATGGCGCAGAAGATCGGGCTGGACCCCCAGACATTCTACGATATTTCCAGCGTATCTTCAGGGCAGAGCTGGTCGATGACCAGCTATTGCCCGCTGCCCGGCGTCGGCCCGGATTCACCAGCCGACAATGGCTATGAAGGCGGGTTCGCCGCTGCGCTGATGCTGAAGGACCTGAAGCTGGCCGTCGAAGCCGCCGCCGCCGTCAACGCCAGCGTGCCCATGGGCAGTAACGCGGAAGCGCTTTACCAGATGCTGGTCAACAATGGCGAAGGAGCCAAGGATTTTTCGTCGATCATCCAGTTGCTAAGGGGCTGAACACGGCAGTTTAGCCCTGCCAGCCCCCTGCGCGTCAGCTGTTGCCGCCGGTCATATGGCGGGCGGCGACATAGCCGAATGTCAGGGCCGGACCGAGCGTCACGCCCGCGCCCGGATAGCTTTCGCCCATGGACGACGCCGCATTGTTGCCGATGGCGTAGAGGCCGGGGATCACGGTCCCGTCATCGCTGACCACCTGAGCATTTGCGTTGGTCTTCAACCCGCCATTGGTGCCGATGTCGCCCGGATAGATGGGCAACGCATAGAATGGCCCCTTGTCCAGCGGGCGCAGGCAGGGGTTGGGCGAATGGCGGAAATCCCCATACATTTTGTCATAGGCGGCTTCACCCCGGTGAAATTCGGGGTCTTCGCCCTTGGCGGCGTTCACGTTGAACCGACCGATGGCCGATGACAGGCGGGCCGGGTCCACACCGATCTTCACGGCCAGTTCCTCGATCGATCTGCCCTTTTTCAGGATGGAGCGAACGCCCTTGCTGTGCATGGCGACAGGCATCAGCGGGTAAAGCGGCCCCATCGGGAATTTATGACGATATTCATGGTCGAAGATCATCCAGCAGGGATCGGCGTCGCCATGTTCGGCCTGTCGGCGGGCCATCTGCTGGCCGACGATGTGGTAGGATGACGCTTCGTTCAGGAAACGCTCACCGCTTTGATTGACCATGATACAGCCCGGCAGCGCGCGTTCGACCGTGCACAGCCGCCCCCGGTCCTCACCCGGCACATAGAAAACTGGCGCGGCCCAGGCGGATTGCATGTTCATGGTGCCCGCACCCACAGCCTCACCCGCGACGATGCTGTCGCCGGTGTTGCTGGTCACGCCACCGGAATAGCGCGCCGCAGGATAGAGCGGCGCATTGCCATTGCGCATCGCCTGGTTCTTTTCAAATCCGCCAGCGGCCAGGACGATGCCCTTGCGCGCGCGGATGCGGTAGGGCTTGCCATCCTTTTCCACGACCGCGCCGGTTACCGCGTCGCCTTCGCGCACCAGTTCCTTTAGCGGCGTTTCCAGCCATAGGGGCACGTCCTTTCCGTTCAACGCCATGCGCAGGCCGCCGGTCAGGGCGTTGCCCAGCGTCAGCCGCCGATCCTTGCGGGACGTCAGTCGGAACGGCAGGTCCAGCCAATATTTGGCCATGTTCTTGGTCAGATTCCTGATCCAGCCCTTCTGCCGGTAAAGCAGTTCATATGTTTCGCTGAAATGCCAGTTCAGATAGCCGAACAGGCTGGCGGCGGGCGACGCGAAACGGAGCGTGCGAACGTCCGCGCCCAGCGGCTTGCCATCCAGAGGGTTAGGCAAATGGGTGCGGAATCCCTTCGCCGACCCGCCAGGATTTTCTGCGTGATAGTCGGGATAGGGAAAGGCCATGTACTGGACCGGCGTGTTCGCCATCATCCAACGCAGCATGGGGGACGCATTGTCCACATAGGCCCGGATATTTTCATCGGGAACGTTCGCCGCCGACAGCTTGCGCAGGTAGATGAAGGCGTCGTCCAGATTGTCGTCGAAACCCGCTTGCTTCGCGACATCGCTTCCGGGTATCCAGATACCGCCGCCTGATGTCGCCGACGTTCCGCCCCAACGGTCCGCCTTTTCCACGATCAGCACATCGGCATGATTGTGCGCGCCGACCAGCGCCGACATCAAGCCGCCCGCGCCCGATCCTATCACGAGGATGTCGACTTCCTTGTCCCAATTGTTCATATTCGCCCGCTTCAGAAAATTGCCCATGTCGCGGACGGATCACGGCCCATCACTGGGCCACCCCAAAGGCAGATGCCTCTCCCGCTTCTTAAACGCAGACGTTGCCTTACCTTGCCTTAAAGTCAACATACGCGTAGAATTTTGTTCGATATATTGCGACAATCAAAGGAGAGGATATGCCCGGATTGACGGGAAAGGTCGCGCTGATCACCGGCGCGGGCCAAGGGATCGGGCAGGGAACGGCGCTTGCCTTCGCCAGTGAAGGCGTCGATCTGCTGCTGGCGGGGCGAACGCTGGACAAGGTGGAGGAAACGGCGCGGCTGGTCAGGGAACGCGGCGTGCGCGCCGTCTCGGTCGCCTGCAACGTCAAGTCTTTCGACGATCTGGCCACTGCGGTGGACAAGGCAGCGGCGGAACTGGGCGGCGTCGACATATTGGTCAACAATGCGCAGGAAGTGCCGCTGGGGCCGATCGACCAGGTCAGCGACGAGGCATTTACGGCAGGCTTTGAATCCGGCCCCCTCGCCTCTTTCCGGCTGATGAAGCTGGTGCATCCCCACATGGTGCGGCGTGGCGGCGGCACGATTTTCAATTTCGCATCATCGGCAGGCATCCGCTGGGACATGAGCAATTATGGCTGCTATGCTGCGGTCAAACAGGCCACACGTGCCCTGACCAGGGCGGCGGCGGCGGAATGGGGGCGGGATAATATCCGCGTTCTCACCATCGCGCCCCACGCGGAATCGCCGGGCCTGAAATCCTGGATCGACCATAATCCTGAAGAAGCCGAAGCCTTTTTCCGCACCATCCCGCTGGGGCGTGTCGGGCGGCTGGAGGAAGATATCGGCCGCGCGCTGGTTGCGCTGTGCGGATCGGACCTGACCTACCTGACCGGCGCGACCGTCCCGCTGGACGGCGGACAGGCGAATTTCGACTGACATTATAATCTGCCGGAGAGTGATATGGAAAAAGTGATTTGCGCGCTTTGGGCGCCGCAAGGCGAAAG
Source organism: uncultured Sphingobium sp. (assembly GCA_946885845.1). Next base: position 27,584 of record CAMPHJ010000004.1, read on the forward strand.
TCGTGCCGACTATGGCGCGCGCCTTGTCGCGGAACTGCCCCGCGCGCTCAAGGCGGCGGGTGCGAGCGGCATTCGCCTCAACATCCGCGACGCAATAGTCGAACCCGCCGCGCCGCTGGTCCAGCAATGGCAGCGGCCACAGCAGGACGCGATCGTGCAATTATGGCTGCCGAGCGCCAACGCCATCTTTCGCGAAGCGGTGGATGCGGTGCTGGCGCAGATGAGCGGGCGGTTCGAGGCGTGGCTGGTCGCCGAATCCACCATCATCGCCAATAGCCAGCATCAGCCCGCGCCGGGATCGCGGACATGGGGCTGGTCGCAGGCGAGCTTCATTTCATTCCGCCCCGACATGAAGTGGCAGGATGCCGTCGCGCACTGGCACAGCCACCATACGCGCGTCGCCATCGATACGCAGTCGAACTTTGAATATGTGCAGAATATCATCGTGCGTCCGCTGACCGGAGACGCTCCAACCTATGGCGCCTTTGTCGAGGAATGTTTCCCGCTGGATGCGATGACCGATGGCCGTGTGTTCTTCGATGCGGTGGAGGATGAAGCGAAGTTCGCCAAGAATACAAAGGATATGGCTGATAGCTGCGCCGGGTTCATCGACTTTGCGCGGATCGACATCATTCCGACCAGCCAATATGACTTCGCGCATCTGGACCGCGCCTGACACGGGGGCATTCACAAAAGGCTGGTAAAACCGTGCAGGAAGATGGCGGCGGCGCGCTTTGCAAATCGCCGCCGGTCATCCTGCGCGACTGCCTGATCCGCGCCGAACAGCCGGTTGCCGCGCGTCGCCAGCACCAGCAATTGCCGCGCGAGCCATTCGCGGTCATCCCGCACGCCCAGCGTCCCCAGCCAGTGCGATAGAGGCCCGGCCCAGGGTTCGCGCAGGATGGCGTAGATGGCGCGCGCCGTTTCAGGGTCCCGCCGCGACTGGCTGATCGCGGCACGGTGAAGCTGGATCGAGGGTGCGTCAGCAAGCGAGGCGATGGCCGCATCCAGGAACGCCTCCAGCGCGGCGCGGTCCAGCCTGGCGGAGGGAAGCGGCGGGGCCTGCGTGACTGCCACATTGCGGGCATGATGGCGCAGGGCGGCGGCGAACAGGCCGGCCTTGCTGCCGAAATGGCGGTAGAGCGTGCCGCGCCCGACCCGTGCCTGCGCCCCGATCAGGTCCAGATTAGCGCCTTCATATCCCTGTTCCAGGAAATGACGGCCAGCCACATCCAGCAGGTTGCGGATGTGGTCCGGCAACGCCTGCGTCCCACCGGGAACGGTTGGCGGCATGATTGCCGTGTCGGTCATGCCGCCTAGCCAAGGTTCAATTCCCTGGGAAAAGAGCAGCGCAGCCTGCCCCGCCAGCCTGTCCCGTTCATCCTTGCCAGGCGCGGGGAGGCCCATCAGCAGTGCCGGGCCTTCGACGGCGAGCGACCCGAAATCCAGCGCCAGTTCCAGCGGGACATGCCGGGCAAGCCCCTGTTGCCGGGCATATTCCTCCAGCGCCAGCCGCACCGGCTCCATCCGCGCCCATTGCTGGTCGCGCAGCACGGACGCGACATCGGGCATGCGATGGGCGACGCTGGTTGCGACCCACAGCACGCTGAACAGGCCCTGGTCGACGGTCGCGTCGATGATGGTGCGGGCGAGCCAGGCCAGTTCGATGCGCGGGTGGCTGGCCGCCTGATGAACCGCCTGTGCGCGGGCGGTAAATTCGGCGCCTGCCAGTTCCAGCGCGGCGCGAAACAATGCCTCCTTATCAGCGAAATGGCGGTAGATCGTTTCCTTGCTGACATTACCAGCCCGCGCGATGGCGTCGATGCTAACTGCGTCAAAGCCGCGCGCGACAAATTCGCCCCGCGCCACCGCCAGCAGATGTTGTACGCGATGGGACGGGGGTTCAGCCGCCAGCTTCGAACCATCCGTCATCGCGTGCTGATGCTGCCCCATGCCATCGCTATATCAATTTGGCGGCAGCTTGCACCCCCTTACGGCCCGTGCTGTCCCAAGGCTTGACGATGTCCGAACGGTTGGATACCGTTCGGATACAGGAGAAGGACGCTATGGCGCAAATGGCTTGGGAAGAACGGCCAATCGATCCCTTCGGCATGGAAATCGTGATTCCCCTGGACGCGCCCCTGCCCGATGGGTTCGAACGACGAATGCTGTCGTTGTTCGACGAACATAAGCTGCTGCTGTTCCGTGATCAGCGGTTGGATGAGGATCAGCAGGTCCGATTACTATCCCTGTTCGGCAAGGTGCTGGGGGCGAAGGGCGAATTCCGCGAAATTTCCAGCGACGGCAATCTGGGTTCAGGCCCCCTTACCTGGCACAGCGACCTGGCGTTCACCGACGATCCGTTCAAGATCATCTCTTTGCACGCGGTCGATGTGAATGACGGTCAGAGCTGGACCGGCTTTGCCAATGGCGTGACCGCGATGAAGCGCCTGCCCCCCGATCTGGCCGCCCGGATCGAAGGGCGCGACGCACTCACTGCGCTGGCAATGATCCAGTCGCACCGCACCGTCGATCATGACGTGCCTGACTATGTGCCGCAGCAAAGGCGACCGGCGGTGATCCCCCATCCCCGCACCAGCGAGCCGACGCTATATGTCAGCGATATGCAGACCGCCCGGATCGAAGGGTTGGGCCGCGAAGAAAGCGACGCCCTGCTGGATACGCTGTTCAGCGAACTTTATGCCCCGGACCGGATTTATCGCCATCACTGGAACAATGGCGACCTGCTGATCTGGGACAATATCGCCCTGCAACATTCGCGCTGCGACCTGACCGGCATGACGCCCCGCCGGTTGCAGCGGGTATGTGTGGCGGACAAGAGCTTTTTCGAGCTGCTGCCGCAATTCAGGATCGACGATCCGCGCATCGCCGCCTGGGGATCGGACGGCAAGAAGCTGGAACTTAACTGACGGAGCATGACCATGGCCGATCTTCCCTATCTGCTGCGTGGCGTGATGCCCGTCGGCACCGACAGCAGCGTTCTGGTTTCATCGTCAAAATATCTGAACAATCCCCGGCTTCGCGAATGGCTGGCGATGATCTGCCTGCGCAGGAACGGCGCGGACATGCCGCCTCAGGCGGAGATGTATGAATTTCTGCCCATTCTGGATTCCCTGCGGGATTTCGAGGCGGTGGAGGACATGTTCACGCAGGAGCGCAAGGACAATCCAGAGCTGGACGCCTGGTTCGAAGAAGGTTTCATTTCCAGCTATCGGATCGAGGATTTCAGCGACTATCAGCCGGGATCGCTGGGCGGCATATTCTACACGCAGATGACATCGGGCGATTATGAAATACAGATCACGCCCTGGCAGCCGCCGCAAACGCAGTTGCAATTTTATAATCTGAGGTCGGGCCAGACCCATGATTTCGAGCATATATTATGCGGCGGCGGGTTCAACTTCATGGGCGAACTGGTGCCCTATTGGTATCGCCTGACCAATGTGCCGCGATTTATCAAGAACCCCGAACTGGCGGCGGAACTGAACCTGATCCAGTTGTTCGGGTCGCTGCGCTATACGGTGCGGACGATGCTGCATTATCCACATGTGTGGCCGACCTGCGTCAATGCGATCCAGCGCGGGATGCGGGTGGGGCAGGAAAGCGACGCCCTGTTCATGAAGAAGCTGGAGCCGGTATTCCACCTTCCGCTGGAAGATGCGCGGGCTGCACTGGGCGTGCGCGGAGCGGCGGACGTCGATACCGACCGCGAAGGTGCTTATTGGGCAGGGCGCGAGCCGCTGGAATCCATTTTCGAACCGGCCTGACGGACAGCGATCCGGCCCCGCCCCTCACCCCTCACCCGGCGGGCAGTTCCCCCGACGCCAGGACGGTCAGGGACCCGTCCTCGTTGATCTGTTCGGTCAGGATCGACGTGACGTGGCTGACGCTTTCGGCGATCCACCAACGCCCGTCTTCACGACGATAGACATCCTCATATTCGACCGCGAGACGCGTGATGTGACGCGGCCCGGTCAGGATGGTGCGGAAATTGAGCGACCATAGCCCCTTCGCTTCGTCCGGCCCGGTCAGGCTGATGTCCCAGTTGGTGGCATGATGGATGTCATAGACGCCGCCATTGCACGCCATGCTTTCATAGGTGGCCACGAAGGCGTCGCGGTCAGTGAATATGGGAAAGCCGTGATAGGCGATCCGCACGCCGCCGGGCAGGAAACAGTCGCGCACCGCGTCGGGCTGCTTCAAATCACAGGCCCGCAGATAGCGCGATTTCAACAGCCGGATTTCTTCCTTATCCTCCAGCGCCTGAAGCCGTGCGGCCAGATTTTCCATGCTGTCGGCCATGCCCTCTCCTTATCATTGTTCGGGATCCGGGCGTTGCGCCTGCGGCCCCGAAGAGCAAACGCCCCGGCGGTTGGGCCGGGGCGCGAAGTTCATCTTATCCCCATTCGACCACGGACAGAACGTGGTTGGCATAGCCGGGGAAGACATAATCAAATTCCAGGATCATGGTTTCACCCAGCATCCCGCTCGACAAAATGTCGGTTTCCAGAAAGGCCTGAACGCCATTCTTGCCATAGGCATGGCGCGTTGCGTTCTTGTAGATCGGCGACGCGTCCAGTCGAGCGTCGACTTCCGCAGTGCCGGGCAGTGCGCGGTTGTAGACCAGCTTGAGCCGACCCTTGAGTTCAGGATCGCTGCGGTTGGCCTCTTCCAGAGTCATGAAGACATTTTCCAGATCTTCCAGGCTTTCCAGCAGCGTGCCGTAATGGAAGCCATATTCAGGGTCCTGGTCCATCTTTTCGCGCATGGTGGCGACGGCGGGATGTTCCTGCGGCGTCCCGATATTGAGCGCACCGTGGATTGCCTCCATCAACTCGCGCTGCGCTTCGGGCACGCAGGACAGATAGACGATGCCGTCGCCGCGCGGCTGATGCTTTCCATCGACCACGAAACGATAGAAATGCGTTCCGTCCGGCAGGGTCAGGTCCTGCGTGAGGACATAGCCGAGCATGCCGAGCAGGCGTGCCGCGAGCGGGCCTTCCTCAGGCTTTTTATAATGCAGGGCCATGTGGCCCATGGACCGGGGTCCGGTCGCAGTTTCAGATTTCAGTGCCGTTGCCATGATGTGTCTCCTGTCCAATAATCCCGCATGCTGTCCGCCCTTTTCATGGTCGGATCAGAACCTTGCATTCCGATGGCCGCGACCTCAGCGCCTCGAACGCCGCGGGCAGTTCATCCAGGCTGACCGTTGAGGTGTGGATCGGCCGGGCGTCAATGGCACCCCGTGCCAACGCGTCGATCACCGCTTCGAAATCGCGCTCCGTATAGGCCTGACTATATCGGATCGTCACCTCCTTGCCCAGCGCTGCGATGGGCAGGATGGTATCTTCCTGAAGCACCACGCCCGCCACGACCACCTGGCCGCGCACATCCGCCAGGGCTATCGCCTGGGTCAACATGCCCGGAACGCCGACGCATTCGAAAACGACATGCGGCCGCTGAACCCCGGTCGTACGCGCGAATGCCGATGCGACATCTTCCGCCGATCGCGGATCGATGGCGGTCGCACCCACCGCCTGTGCCAGCGCGCGACGTTCCGGCGAAGGCTCGCTCACCACAACATGGCGCACACCGGCATGAAGCGCGAACAGGGCGACCGCTATGCCGATCGGGCCGCCGCCCAGTATCAGCACGGCAGCGTCACCGGGAAGCTGCGCCATCGACACGATATGATGGCCGACCGCCAGCGGCTCCACCATCGCGCCTTCTTCGAAACTGATGCCCGCAGGAAGCCTTTGCACCATGGCCGCCCGCGCGCCTACGAACTGTGCATAGGCCCCCTGCGCCAGCAGCGACGTGCCGGTGAAGAGATTGTGCGAGCAGAGCGCGGGCAAGTGCCGGTCGCATGCAACGCAATCGTTGCAGGCATTAAGCGGCAGAGCCGTGACCCGGTCGCCGACCTTCCACGGACCGGCTACATCCTTGCCCAACGCGGCGATCGTCCCGGCAAATTCATGGCCCAGGATAAGGCCCGCGGGGGAATAATCGCTCTCCACCATATGCAGGTCCGATCCGCAGATGCCGGAATGAGCGACCTCTACGATGACCTGATCCGCATCAGGCACGGGGTCGGCAACGGTTTCCACCGTCAGCGGGCTACCGACGCGATGAAAAACGGCTGCGCGCATCAGCGACACCTTTCCCATCGACGCGGCGATGCCTGTTGCCCTGCCATGCTGTTCCCACACTCCCCACCACGGGCCAGAGGGACCGCGTATGAATGACCGAAATGGCCAACGCTATAAGGCATCTTACCTACGTCTTGGCCGCGCTTCGCGGAGTACATAGCAACAAGTTTCACGCATCGCAAAGACAATGCCGGGCGTCGACCGTGATGGCGCCGTCGCCTCAGACGCCAAAGCCGCCAGCGACCGACAGCGTCTGGCCCGTTATATAATTGGCGTCGTTTGATGCCAGGAATATAGCCGCCTTGCCGATATCCTCTGCCTTGCCCCACCGCTTTATCGGCAGCAGCTTCTTGACTTCACGCTCCCAATTCTCGTCGAAATAGCCTTCCTCCTGACCGACCTTGAACTGGCCCGCGTCGATGACGCCCACGAGGATGGAGTTGGCGCGGATTTCGTTGACGCCTTCTTCCTTCGCGATGCCCTTGACCAGCGATTCGTTGCACGCTTTGGGCGCTACCGACAGGCCGTCGAGATGGGGCCACCAGTCATGCCCGGCCGACCCAAGATGCACGAGGGAGCCGCCGCCTTTCGCGCGGAAGTGCGGGATCGCGATGCGCACCGCATGGTAAAAGCCGAATGCTTCGATTTCCATCGACGCGCGGAATTGATCCAGCGACCAGTCGGCGATGTTGACCTGAGCCACGACCGGGCCAGCGCCCCAGACGATGCTGTGAATACGGCCATGGGATTCAACGGCGCCAGCGAAGCCGGCTTCCATTTCTTCATAATTGCGCGCGTCGGCCTGATGGATGGTGGCGTTGCGACCGAGGGCACGGATTTCCGCTGCCGTCGCTTCCGCCACCTGCTGTTTTGACCGATAGAAGATCGCGACATCGACGCCTTCGCGCGCGAAGGCCAGCGCCACGCCCTTGCCGATCCCGCCGCTGCCGCCAAAGACGGCGACCGCGCCTTCAGGAAATAGTCTGCCCATGGTCTTCCTTCCTATCATAGCTTGTCATTCGGCGGCGTCGGCCAGTCCGGGAGCGCCCGCCATGCCGCTGGTGTGATGCACGCCGTTGACGCGTGCCTGAAGCTCCAGCGCCTTGGCGCGTGGATTGTAGAATTGGCGATACCAGGCCCGGCTGCGGTGAAAGGGGCCGTCGGTCGGCAGGCGCAATATGTTGATGGCTGGCCCCTTCGTTCGCCAGATCGCGAAATCCTGGGAAAAAGCGGCAAGGCCCGCGCCATGATATTGGTCGCGCATCTCCACATCGCGCGCCGACGGCGGCACGTCCTGTCCCCGCGTCACTATGCCGTGCCAGACCTGCGTGACGCCGTCTTCCTGGGGCGTGTGGCAAATGATCTGCACCGCGTCGGTTTCGCCCGAATAGCGGGCGATGAGGATGCCAGGTCCGGTGTAAAAAGCGTCAACGTCCAGCACGCCATCCTCGCTGGTCATGGTTTCATGTCCGCCGCCCGACAGTTGGCGACCGATCACGCCTTCGAAAACGGAGTCGAAATAGGCGAGCTTTTGCCCGTGGATCGGCCCGAAGTGGCGGGTGTCGACCAGATTGTCGAGTATCTCCTGCGGATGGACGGGCAATGTGCCCAGATCATCATATTCCCCATGAATCCATCGCGGATCGGTCCATTCAGGCAGGGCCGGAAGTTCATAGTCCGCCTGTCCCCCTTCAGGATCGTGCCAGGCGAATATACACCCGAATGCTTCCTGCGCCGGATAGGCGCGCAGCTTTGCCGCTGGCGGGATCGTGCCGTCGAAATAGGGGATGTGATCGCAGCGCCCGTCCGGCCCGAACCGCCAGCTATGATAGGGGCAGCGGATGGAGTCGCCCTCTATCCTCCGCGCCGCCGCGCCTGACGTCTGCTCCGCCGCCAGATGCGCCTGCATGTGCGGGCAATAGGCGTCGAGCAGGACAACCCGCCCCGAAGCGCCGCGATAGATGACGAGATCGCGCCCGAACATGCGCAGGGGCGTGGGCGCGCCGGTCAGGTCGCTGGCCCGCGCCACCATGAACCAGCCACGCGGAAAGGTGAATTCGCCCAGCCTGTAGTCCGCCGTCGTCGCCATATGTCCTCTCCTGCCAGCGCTTTTTCGCTGTGCGCTTAAAGCCTCGCGAAACTGGCCCTGCGGCTTTGACGGCGCAACAGCTATATATGTTGTGCTATCGCTGCAGGATCGTTCACTATCATCAAGAGATAGGATGGTTGAAAATGACAAAGACGCGCAGGCCGGGCATCGCTACCATCCTGTCCACATTGAGGCGGGAATTGAAGGGGCGCGGCGTGCGGGTCGGGCAGCTTGCACAGGATATGGGCGTGGCCGAACCCACGATCTGGCGGTGGTTGCGCGGCGACGGCCTGACGCTGGACCGGCTGGACGAGATGTGCGCCCTGATCGGCATGGACATGCGCGACCTGATGGCGGGTGCCGAGGATGAACGGCTGGAAAATTTCACCTTGGCACAGGAACGGGTGCTGGCGGCCGATCGTGGACTCGCCCTTGCCTTCTTCGCGATCCTGAACGGGGCTCAGCCGCGCGACCTGGAGCGGGAGTTGGGCCTGCCCCAGCATCGGCTGGGTGATCATATCGACCGTCTCGCCCGGCTGGGACTGATCGACGTCGGGCCAAGCGGACGGGTTCGGCCCATGGTAAGGCGGTCGGTGCGGTGGCGTCGGGGCGGCCCATTGTCCGCCGCCTTTGAACGCACGGTAAAGCCGCTCTTCATGTCGATGGATTTCGGGGCGGAGGACGCCCTGTACGTGTCCGACATGGTGATCATGAGCAAGGCCGGGCGCGCGCGCGTCCACGCCCTGTTCGAAGCGTTGCGCGACGACATCCACATTATCGGCGAACAGGAAAAGGCCGCCCGGCTGGACGATCGCGAATGGAGCGGCGTGTTGATGATGGTCCGCCCATTCGACATGGACGAAACGACAGCGGAGTGGCGGGCCAAAAACTGACCGCCGCCAGAAACAAAGATGCAAGGGAGAAGACGTGGCTACATTTCCGGGAGGATGCGCACTGCTGTTCGGCGGCAGCGGCGGGATAGGCAGCGGCATTTCGCAGGTGTTCGCTCAGGGCGGCAGCGACATCGCCATCGTCTATCGCAGCAATCATGATCGCGCGGAACAGGTCGCGCAGGCGGCCCGTGATGCGGGGCGCAAGGCGACCGTCCACCAGGCCGACGTCGTCAGGGCAGAGGATGTGCAGGCCGCCGTCGCCCAGGCGATCGCCGCCCATGGCCGGGTGCACAGCGTGATCTGGGCAGCCGGGCCACTCGTCAACCAACGCTATCTTGCGTCAACGCCGATGGACGAGTGGCGGCACGCCTTCGATGTCGAAGTGCATGGCTTTTTCGCCGCAGCGCAGGCGGTCATCCCCCATATGCGCGAACAGGGCGGAGGCAGCTTCGTCACATTGGGGTCAGCCGGGCACGACTGGTGGCCAGCGCGCGACGGCATGTCGGTCGCCGTAAAGGCGTCGAACGAGCAGCTGGTCAAAGGCATCGCGAAGGAGGAAGGTCGTTATGGCATCCGCGCCAATTCGGTGCTGGTCGGCGTGATCGACGCCGGGCAGTTGCACGAACTGACCCGCCTTGGCCAGATCGATGAGCGCTGGGTCAGCAACACGCATCGGCTGTTGTGCCTGAAACGGTGGGGCACGGCGGAGGAAATCGGCCAGGCCTGCCTGTTTTTCGCGTCGGACGAAGCGGCCTATGTCACTGGCCAGCGCATTTCGGTTTCAGGCGGCTTCGGGGTTTGATCGCGACCGGATTTAGAACAAAAGGATGCGTGACTTTTTACGCATCATCATTATTCATGCACCGATAAGCGAAAAATTGCGCATAAAAATGGGACGAGGATCCATGGCCTACACATTACAGCAACTTTCCGATCTGGAAGATATCCGCACGCTCAAGCACCGCTATTTTCGCGGGATCGATACGGCGGACATGCCGCTTTTGGGCACGCTCTTTACCGAAGATGTGACGGTGGATTATCGTGGCGGCACTTACCGGGTCCGGCTGTCGGGCCGTGCCGACATGCTGGAATTCCTGGCCAACAGTTTCCATTCGGGTGCGGTCGCCATGCACCATGGCCATATGCCGGAAATCACCCTGACCGGGACCGACGATGCAGAAGGCGTCTGGTATCTGGAAGACATTTTTATCGATGTCGAACAATGTTACCACACTATCGGCAGCGCCATCTATCGCGACATTTACCGCCGTGAAGATGGCCAGTGGAAGATCGCGAAGACCGAATATGACCGGGTGATCGAAGTCACGTCGCCGCTCAGCCCGGAGTCCACCATTACCGCGCATCATCTGGCCAAGGCGGGACGCAAGCCGCACGAACGTGCCGATATCGGCCATCTGATCGAATGGACTGCCTGAAGAAACGGCCTGAAGAAACGGGCTTTGCCCGCCACTGATGCACAGATACAACGGGCGCGGCATTTTTGCTGCGCCCAGGTGAAGCGGCAGGCCGTCCGCGCTATGATCGGCCGCAATACACAATAATAAGAATGATATTTTTGGGGGAGGAAACATGCGCAATCATCTGCTTTCCATCGTCTCGCTTGCCGCTCTCATCGCGCCGGACGTTGCCTTGGCCCAGATCAGCGATCCCGGAGCATCGCAAGGCGCGCTGAGCAGCGACATCGTCGTCACCGCCCGCCGCCGCGAGGAACGATTGCAGGATGTGCCGATCGCGGTGACCGCCGTCGATTCCGCCGCGCTTGACAGCCGGGGCCTGGATAATGTGACGCAGATCGGCCAGATCGCGCCCAACATCCAGTTCACGCCGGGTCAGGGCGGCAATTCGGGCGGCATCGCGCCGTTCATCCGCGGTGTTGGCGAAAATGATTTCATCATCACGTCCGACCCGGCGGTGGGCGTTTACATGGATGGCGTCTATGTCGCCCGCACCTTTGGCGCGACGACCGAACTGCTGGGCATCGACCGGATCGAAGTGCTGCGCGGGCCGCAGGGCACGCTGTTCGGCAAGAATACGGTGGGCGGCGCGATCAACATCGTGTCGTCTATCCCCGGCCAGCAGCAGCGGATCGAAGCGGACCTGCGCTACGGATCGTTCAATACCGTGCGTGGCCGGGTCTATGCCGAAATGCCATTGTCGGGCGACTGGTCGCTGGGCGTCGCTGCGCTGGGCGAATTTGGCGAAGGATGGCAGAAGGTCCCGTCGGGCGACAATCTGGGCAATCGCAATGTCATCGCGGGCAAGGTCGCGCTGCACAAGTCCGGTCCGCTGGACATATTGCTGATGGTCGACGGGCTGCACCGGCGGCAGAACAGCGCGCCGCACAGCATGATCGCCTTTACGCCGACGCTGCTGTCGACACTGCAATCCACGCTGATTTCGCCCTGCTGCACCGTGCCCGGCGACATCGATCGGACGGACACCACGCCTTCGCTGAGCAAGGACAATACCGACGCGATCAACGCCGCGCTGACGCTGACCGCGGATCTGGGCGGCGCAACGCTGAAATCGATCACCGCCTATCGCTATGTCGACGCCCTGTTCGGACGGGATGGCGATGCGTCGTCGGAGGTCAATTATGCCGGCGACATTCATGACGAAAATGCACAGCAGATCAGCCAGGAATTGCAGCTGTCGCTGAATCTGGGCGGGCGCGGATCGTTGTTGCTGGGCGCTTTCGCCTATCAGGAGATTGCGCGCGACAATACGCGGCTGGTGGTGGCCGACGGCCTTTATCCCGCGATGGTCGCCGCGGGGCTTGATCCGCTCGACCTTGGCATCCCTGGCGTCGCGCCAATCCCGGCGGTGGCGCTGGACCTCAACATCGATTTCCGCAACCGGCAGAAGACGCGCAACCTGGCCCTGTTCGCGAACGGCAATTATGAACTGACGGACCAGCTGTCGGTGGAGCTGGGCGCGCGTTATACGTGGGAGCGCAAGAATTTTTCCCAATCGGCGATGCGCATCTATTCGGGGCAGCCGCTGCTGGCGGGCACGCCCTATTATGAGCAGGCGAAAAGCTGGGACGCGTTCACGCCGCGCGCTTCATTGTCGTACAAGTTCAAGCCGGACCTGATGGCCTATGCTTCCTATTCGCGCGGGTTCCGGTCGGGCGGGTTCAACGGTCGTCCGACATCTCTGGAGGAAATCGGGTCCTATGATCCTGAATATCTGACGTCCTACGAAGCAGGCCTGAAGATGGGATTTGGCCGGGTCGCCACCATCAATCTGGCGGTATTCCGCAATGAATATCGCGACCAGCAGATCCTGATTTCGACCGTCAGCCAATCGAGCGGCCTGATCGTCGTGCGAAATGAGAATGCGGGCCGCTCTCGCATTCAGGGGATCGAGCTGGAAGGCACGTTCCGCGTGTCGCCCAACTTCAGCTTCAATGGCGCGCTGGGGCTGCTCGACGCGAAGTATAAGGACTATGTGTCCGTCATCAACGGGGTGCCGACCGACGTCAGCGACCGCAAGCTGAAGCAGGCGCCCGACATCACCGCCAATGGCAGCGTCGTCTACCAGACGCCGCTGACCGATCGACTGGAGGGCATTTTCCGGGTCGATGTCGCCTATAAAAGCGGGGTGTTCGTCGACACCGAAAATACGCCGCTGCTGCGCCAGCCCGACCATGCGATCGTCAACGCCAGCGCGGAATTCCGTCTGGCAGACAGCGGCTTTTCCCTGCGCGCCGGGGTGGATAATCTGACCGACAAGCGGATCATCACGGCAGGCTATGATGCGTCCACCAGCTTTGGCTTTACCGAGGCCTATTATAATCCCCCGCGCCGGTACAGCGTCACGCTGGCCTATCGCCACTGACCTGCGATCCGGCATGGGCGACGGGCGGGAAAGACTTTGCGGCGGCCCGCCCGTTGGCTCTGGAGCGCGCTGCGTCTGATCGCAGGTTGCGCACTCCAGTTTTTGATATCGCATCGCTTTTGGCGGAAAACCGGTTCCCACTTTTGCGCGCGATGTTCTAGGACAGGAACATGACCGATCCGGCCGTTCCCCTTCCCCCCGTCGCGCTGCTGGAGGCGCTATATGGCGGGCTGATGCAGGAGCCGCCCTGGGAAGGATTTCTGCGTGCGCTGGCGGATGCGGCCGATGCCACCTTCGCCACATTGCTGGTCGCTATCGGCCCGGCGGGGATCGATGCCCATGTCACGCCCGATGTCGATCCCGACCGGGCGGATGAATATCATAAACTGTCCGACGCTGATCCTTTCGTCGGCCTGCCCGAAGGTCAGGTAGTCGCGTTCCAGGATTTCGTGCGCCATGTGTCCCCGCGTTTCCGGGAATGGCTCGACAAGACAGGCGGCGGTCAGATTCTGGGCGTGGACTTGCAGGCGTCCTCTGGCGCTTCGGTGCGGTTGCGTGTCACCCGCGACCAGAGCCGCCCCGATTTCGATGATGCGCAAAGCGCGCTGATCGCCAGTCTGATCCCGCATCTGCGGATCGCGCTGGACCTGCATGCGCGGCTGACGTCCACCCAGGCGGAACGGCAGGTATTCAGCAGCGCGATGGAGGGGCTTGCCGTCGCGACGCTGATCCTGGCGCGCGACGGGCGCATCCTGCGCCGCAATGCGGTGGCGCAGCGCCTGCTGGAGGATGGGCGTTTCATTCGAGAGGATAATGGGCGGCTGGCCCCGGCCATGCACGCGGGCGGCGCCAGCCTGACTCGCCTGCTCGCATCCCCGCCGTCGCCGGGCGAAGATGTGCGCTTCGAACTGCCCGCCGCCGATGAACCGCCCCTGCGCGGGGTCGCGCGGGCGCTGCCGTCCGCCGTCTATGGCGATGGAGCGCATGTGGCGCTGTTCCTGTCCGATCCTGCGCGTGCCGAAGGACCCGATGCGGAGTCGCTGAGGGACCGGTTTCAGCTTACCCCAGCGGAAGCGGCATTGGCCGTCCACCTTGCCCAGGGTGCGGCGCTGGTGGACGCGGCCCGCATTCTGGACATTGCGCATAATACGGCGCGGTCCCACCTGCGCGCGATCTTTGCAAAGACCGGCACGCATCGGCAGGGGGAGCTTATTCACCTGCTGCGCACGACCGGCAGCGATTTCGACCTCTGATCCATTTGGAGGATGCAAGAGCGTCGTTGGAGTCATAGCCTGCCCGCATAGACCGACATATGGGAGAGGTTGATGCGGTTCTCTATCATCTATGAAGCGCAGATGGCGGACACGTCGCGCGAAAATGAACAGCGCGTATTTCACGAGATCATCGAACAGTCGCTATTGGCGGAGGAGATGGGATTCGACGTCATCTGGGCGGTCGAACACACCGCGCTGACGCAATATGCGCATATGTCCGCGCCGGAAACCTTCCTGGCCTATCTGGCCGGTCGCACCACGCGCATCGGCATCGGCCATGGCGTGGTGTGCCTGCCACCGGCAATGAACCATCCGGTGAAGGTTGCGGAGCGTATCGCGACGCTCGACATATTGTCCAACGGGCGCGTGCATTTCGGCATGGGCAAGGGCGGGACCCAGCAGGAAGCGGGCACATTTGGCTATCAACTGTCCGAACTGCAGCCGATGGTCGATGAGAGCATGTACCTCATCCCCAAAATATTGAAGCAAGGCGAGATCGAGCATGATGGGGAATATGTAAAAATCCCGCATCGTCCCATTCATCCCAGCCCCAAACAGGACCCGCATCCGCAACTCTACATGGCCTGCACCCGCGCCGATTCCCTGATCACCGCCGGTTCGCGCGGGTTGGGCGCGCTGGTGCTGGGCTTTGCCGGACCGGACGACATCGCCGACAAAAATGCCATCTATCGGGATGCCTATGCCAGCCGGAAGGCGGAGGACCAGGTTGGATACCGCCCGCAGGCGCATCTGGCCGCCCTGTGCCCCGCAATCGTTCTGGATGACCGGGAAAAGGCGCGCCGCGTCGGACTGCGTGGCCAGCGTTTCTTCGTGGAGTCGCTGGGCTATTGGTATTCAGGAGGTCCCAAGCCTTCGGTCGAGGATCTGGACGCCAGCGAACAGGAAGCTGCGCTGAAACGGCACAAGGAAGAAACCGTCGCCTGGTTGTCCGAAGAGAAGATCGAGGTTGGTCGCCATCACACCGAAAGTTTCGAAGTGGCGCAGGATGCCTATGGCACGCCGGATGACTGCATCCGCTACGTCACCCGCCTGTTCGACGCGGGCGCGGACGAAATATTGTTCATGTTCCAGATGGGCGGCATCCCGCATGAGGTGATTATGGAAACGATCCGCAATATCGGGGAAAAGGTCATTCCGCACTTCCGCGCCGCGCCCGCGCTGGCTGCCGAATAGCCTGGGTTACTGGCCAAGGGCGGGCGCGGATTATTGCTGCGTCCGCCCCTGGCGGTGAAAGGCCATTGTAACAAGATCGCTTTCCAGTGGCATGCGGGTGCAATAGGATCATCCGCAGGCGTAGCGGCGTTCCAGTCCTTTCGCCGGGAGAATGGAAGCCGATGACCCAGACCAGCGCCTGCATCAATGCGATCGGTTGCGCAGTGCCAGAGCAGGACGTGCACTTTTCCTTCATCCAGTGGGCAGCCCGGCAACTGGAGGATGATCGCGCGCGGCAGTTGTTCATGCGCATGGCCGACCGCAGCGGCATCGACCACCGCTGGTCGGTTCTACCCGCCGCGCCGGGGGGCGGCTCCCCCGTCGATCCGGGCGGCTTTTACGCAGACGGCATGCCTTCGACGGCGCGGCGAATGGCGCTATATGGGGAGTTCGCCCCGACGCTGGCGCTGCGCGCGATCGACGCGCTGAGCGCCAAGGTGGCGGTCGAGGGCATCACCCATCTGGTGGTCGCCAGCTGCACCGGCTTCATAGCGCCCGGCGTGGATCAGATCATCGCCGCGTCGCTGGGCCTTGCCGATGTGGAGCGGACGCTGGTCGGTTTCATGGGCTGCTATGCCGCAGTTGCCGCCCTGCGCACCGCCCGCCATATCGTTCGTTCCGAACCGGCGGCGCGGGTGCTGGTTGTCACGGTGGAGCTGTCGTCGCTTCATCTGCAACCGGAACAGCAGGTCGACCGGCTGCTGATGATGCTGCAATTCGGCGACGGTGCGGCGGCGGCGCTCGTCACGGCGGACCCGCGGGGGATCAGCCTGGGCCAGCCATTCGCGCTTACCCTGCCGGATTCCGCCGAACTGATCCGCTGGCATGTGGGCGATAGCGGGTTCCTGATGCACCTTTCCGGGGAAGTGCCCGCACGCATCCAGTCGGCGCTCAAGGACCCCTCCATCCGGCAACGGCTATGTGGATCGACCGACCCGGCTGAGGTCGACCATTGGGCGGTTCATGCCGGTGGCCGATCGATACTGGACGCCGTGGAACATGGGCTGGATCTGGACGAAGGCGCGCTGGCCCCTTCCCGTTCCGTCCTTGCCCGGCATGGGAATATGTCGTCCGCAACATTGATGTTCATTCTGGCCGATATGCTGGACGAACAGAGTGGGACAAATGGTGTGGCGCTGGCCTTTGGCCCCGGCGTCGCTGCGGAAGGTTTCCGCTTTTCCAGAGCGGGTTGATGCCCGTCCCCGCAATCATCATCGGGGGAGGCCCGGCTGGTTCAGCGGCGGCAATCACTTTGGCGAAGGCTGGACTGAAGCCACGATTGGTAGAGCGGCACATGGCCCCGCCGCGCGGCGTGTGCGGCGGATTTCTAGGGTGGGACGCGCTGGCGGCGCTCAATGATCTGGGCATCGACCCCTGGGCGCTGGGCGCGCGCCCTATTTTCCGGTTCAGGCTGGTGACGCGCGGGCGGACGGTGACAGCCGATCTGCCTGCCACGGCCGCAGGCATTTCGCGCAAAACCCTGGACAGTGCGCTGATCGATGCGGCCATCGCGGCGGGTGCTGACGTAACGCGCGGGCGGGCGGCGCGCGCCGTCGATCCGCTGGCCCGCACAGTGAGGTTGGACGACGGGGAGATCATCGACGCCAACGCCATCTTCCTGGCGACCGGCAAGCATGAGATGCGCGGCCTTGCGCGTCAGTTCACACATTCTTCGGTGGGGTTGCGCGCATGCTTGCCACCTTCTCCTGCCCGGCTCGACGGGTTGGCGGGAGTGGTGGAACTGCACCTGTTCAATCATGGCTATGCCGGACTGCTGATGCAGGAAGATGGGTCCGCCAACCTGTGCCTGTCGGTCAGCAGTGAGCGGCTGAGCCAGGCAGGCAGTATCGCTGCGCTGTTGTCTGACCTTATGAGCGAAGCGCCAGCGCTTTCTGCCCGGATGGCCGATGTCGACCCACCGCATTTTGAAGCCGTTGCCGGGGTCCCCTATGGCTGGCGAGCGCGGCAAAGCGAGGATGGCATTTTTCGCATCGGCGACCAGTCCGCCGTCATCGCTTCCCTTGCCGGGGATGGGATCGCCATCGCCCTGACCAGCGGCGCGAGCGCGGCGCGCGCGATGATCGCCGGAGGCTCCGGCGCGGCGCCGGGCTGGCAGCGCAGGATGAACCGGGAGTCCCGCCGACCGCTGGGCATTGCGGAAATGCTGCGCCGTGGGGCCGCCCTGCCCCTTCCGCGCCGCGCGATGATGGAATTGATCCGATGGGTCCCCCGGTTGGGAACGCGAGCCGCCGCGCTGACCCGCATCGTCAGGGATTGAGAGGCGTTTCCCGCACCCGTTCAACGCACAGGCGAAAGGCAAAGCGACGGACGATCCTGACATGGTCGGGAGGAATATCGGCCTGAACCATCAAGTCACGCCACTCACCGGGCCGAAAAGCGCGCGCGATGGACAGTTGGCCGTCTTCTCGCACGATCCGGTGCACGCGCAACAGCCGCGCGAGCAGGGGATAGCCCCGATAGGCAAAGCCATGGCGATGAAGATCGCACAACAGCCAGCCGGTCCGGGCTTCATTTTCCATATGGCGCAGGAATGTCATGAGCTGCGCATCGGTCATATGGTGCGCAACCTGGCTGGAAATGATGAAATCGAACCGTTCAGGTTGGTCGCGATAATCGCCAATCCGATAATCGATCGCCAGATCGCGCGGGGTGGCGTTACGCGCTGCGTTCAGGCTTTTTTCGTTGAGGTCGACGCCGACCAATTGCGCGTCGATCCCGCGCCGCCGTGCCCAGCGTGCAATGGCCCGCAAAATATCGCCATCGCCAAAGCCCACGTCCAGCAAGCGAAATTGCTTCGCCGATCCCACCGCCCGGTTCAGGAAGGCCATGGTCGGCCAGGCGGTGAAGGTCCAGCGATTGACCCGCGCCAGGTCGTGCAAGACGCGTTCATAGACCGCCGGGTCAAGGCCGGGGGCATCCATCTGCTCGTCCTGCCGCGACCTTGTCGCCAGGTCGATCATGACGCTGTCATTTTCATGCGTTGGCCAGATAAACCATATAGGTTCATCTAACGCGCCTTCCACTCGAACATGCCATAACGCATCGCGCCCGTTCGCAGTGCGATGATCAGGCGAGGCAGACTGAGCGTGAAATCGCGGCTTTGGGTGGTTCGACCGAACGCCAGCCGTCTGATTTCGCGATCGGTGACCAACCCCTTCAACAGGCGCATCAGACAGATCGACCAGGTGCGCCGGACCTGCCGGCTGATATCCTGATAACCCGCCAGCGCGAACCCTGCGTTCGCCGCCAGTTCGATATAATCAGCCCGACTACCCATGCTCGGCAGCCTTCCTTCGCGGCAGATGGGAAGCAGCAGATGGCGGGCCTGCCATGACGGGACGCCTTCCCCCTCCAGCCATGCACATACGACCAGCCTGCCGTCGGGCCGCAATATGCGCCTCGCCTCCGCAAAGAAGCGCGCCTTGTCGGCCATATGTTCAGAACTTTCGATGGCATATGCCCTGTCGTAGGCGCCGGTTTCCAGACCATTGTCCATCCAGTCGCGTAACAGGCAGGTGAAGCCCGCACCACGGCCCATGGCAACTCGCTGCTGCGCCGCCGACAAGGTCAACCCAACGATCGATACGTCATTTCGGCTCAGAAGATCAGCGGCGGTCGCTCCATATCCGCAGCCGATGTCGCAGACCTTATGCTCCCGCTTCAACGCAAGCCGCTGCTCCACCAGCGTGACCAACGCCGCCACCGCCTGTTCGACGGTTTCGCTGCCGTCGCGCCAATAGCCATGATGGACATGATCGCCCCACATGCGGCGATAGGCGATGTCGAGTTCATCATAATGAACCGCCACATGCGCAGCGGTCGCGGGTCCGTCCGGCACGATCATGCCGATGTTATCCACGTCGGCGGCCTTATCCGCAAGCGTGAAGTCCCGCCAAATCATGGCGGCAAAATAGAAACGGCCCCGTCGCTTTTGTTAAAGATCAGGGGTTTAATATACGCACTTTAATGTTCGTTACCGAAATTATAGCCACTATACGTAGAGTTGTGAAGATGCTATAAAGTATCTGGGTGTGTGGCGTGCTTGAGTGCCGTTTATGACCATTCTGGTACACCACCATCACAAAAAGAACAAATAGGGAGAGGAAGATGGCGAGTGTAGCTCGTTCGGCGCTGATGGGGGGCGTAGCCTTCGCAGCGTTTTTCGCAAGTCCGGCAATTGCGCAGGACAATCAGCCAACAGCCAATGAAAGCGCGTCACCGGGCAGGGTCGGCATTTCCAGCGCCGACATCATCGTCACCGCACAAAGGCGCGAGGAACGGGCACAGGATGTGCCGGTGGTCGTGACTGCTTTTTCGGCCGAGCGACTGGAGCGGCTGAACGTCACTGAACCCCAGGATCTGTACGGAACCGTGCCGTCGCTGGTGTCGGGGACGCAGGGGCAGGCCAGCCGTGACGTGCAGTCCTATTCGATTCGCGGCCAGTCGACAGGCTTTCTGGCGTCGCCGGGCGTGCAGCTTTACCTGAACGAAGTGCCGCTTCCGTCCGCCATTTCGCTGAACCTTCAAGGCGCGCCGGGAATGTTCATGGACATGGAAAATGTCCAGGTGCTTTCAGGACCGCAGGGTACGCTGTTCGGTCGCAACACGACGGGCGGCGCCGTCCTGTTCCAGGCACGCAGGCCGACGGACCAGTTCGAAGGCTATGTCGAAGGCAGCATCGGCAATTATGACCTGCGCGGTCTGGAAGGTGCGATCAACATTCCTTTGGCTGGCGATCAGCTGATGGTCCGCATCGCCGGCGCCTATCAGGACCGGCGCGGCTACACCCGGGATTATGTCTGGGACAAGTGGCGTGACGACACGCACTGGTATTCCGGGCGGGTCGGCATCCTTATGAAGCCTAATGAGCGGTTCGAGAATTATCTGCTGGTCTACGGCAGCAGGTCCTCCAACAACGGCGCGGGGCACGTCCATGGCGGATTCAATATCCCGTCTTTGATTGCGCAGGGTTTTTGCACCGATGGCGCCCCCACCCCTACTGCGGTTTCATGTGATGTCTATCGCGACCAGACCGCCATTGCAGATGATATCGGGCCACGCGGCGTGCGGGGTGATGTTGACGCTTTCAGCAAGATCAGCAGTTGGGGCGCGATCAACACGACCACATATGAGCTCACCGACGAGTTGACGCTGAAGAACATCGTCAGTTTCCAGAAGCTGAAGGACAATTACGCGGCCGACCAGGATGGTACGCCGTTGCAGCAATATGCGCTGACGCAGAACGCGGACCTGCCCGATTTCCCTATCCCAGGCTTTACCGACCTTTACGGGCTGCCCGCTACGCCGGGCAATGTGTATCTGAACGGTCAGCCGAACTTCAACCTGCCACGCGACTACCTGAAGCAGTTTACGGAAGAACTGCAGTTGCAGGGTGCGATGCTTGACGGAAAGCTGAATTTCGCCGTTGGCGCATTCTACTATAACGCCACCCCGGCGGGACCCTGGGGCAGCCGGGCGGCGCAGTTCTGCCCTGCAGCATTCACCGGACTGTGCACGGCTTCCGATGGACGGTCGGGCGTCAGCAACCAGTCGAAGGCGCTTTATAGCCAGGCAACACTCGACCTGGGCGTGCTGACGCCGACACTCGACAGTCTCCGCTTAACCGGCGGCTATCGCTATACCTGGGACAGGATCAGGGGGTTCGCCTCATCCTGGTCAACAGGAGCAATGGGCGACTTCACCTGTTCGTTCGGCACGCCTGCTGGCCAAACCGTGCCTGGGGGCGTATCTCCGGCCGACTTCTGCAACTTCGAAGCCACGCTCAAGAGCAAGGCGCCGACCTGGACGATCGGACTTGATTACAAGCCGATGCGCGATGTGCTGGTCTACGCCAAGGTCAGCCGGGGCTATAAGTCCGGCGGTTTCAACACCTTCGCGGTTCGGCCGACCACAACCACGTTCGAACCGGAAAAGCTCACCACCTATGAGGCTGGCTTCAAGTCCGACTGGCGGGTCGGAGGAATGCCGGTCCGGTTCAACGCCACCTATTATTATTCCGATTACAAGAATATCCATCGTCCCGGCGGCGACGCCAACTTCGCTCTAGTTCCACCGGCTTTTGGCGCGGCCATCTTCGCGGCGGAAGCCACCATCCAAGGCGTTGAAGTCGAAGCGAACATCCGACCGGTCAGTGGAGTGGAAATCGGCGGAACGCTGAGCCATGCTGACGGCGACTACAAGAAATATGAGGTCTTCTCGTTCGGGACACCGTCTTGTAACAACGCGCCGTTTGGCGCGACAGCCGACTATAGCTGCGCACCCTTCCAGTTCCTGACGCCATGGATCTACAATGTCTACGCGACGATCGATCTTCCTGTGCCGGAAAGCATGGGCGATCCGTCATTGCTTGTCAGCTATTCCTATGTTGACGATCAATATAGCGCGCCTGGTCCATTCGAGGTGGGTGGCCTTATCAAAGGCTATGGACTGCTGAATGCATCGCTGAGCTGGAAGAATATCGCAGACAGCGGATTTGATGCGACCCTTTTCGCGAACAACATCACCAACAAGCTCTTCCGGGTTAGCAACTCGAACGCCTTCAACACCAACGGCGTGGTGAGTTCGCTATATGGCGAACCCAGAATGTACGGGCTGAAGCTGCGCTATCGCTTCGGCGGCTGAGGGGCAGCAATAGCGAGAAGCGGCCAAAATGCTTGGCTGCTTCCTCCAACCGAATGCTGGAGGTCCGCCTTGCATAAGGGCGGGCCTCCTCTTTTTTGAAGCTAGAGCGCGCTGCGTTTAATCGGACGCAGGTCGCGCGCTCTAGAGCATGATCCGATCATACTGGATCGGACCATGCTCTATTTTCTTTTTGTCTTCCGCATTTTCCGAGTCAGCAGATGAATCCATCTGCTTCGAAAATGCTCTAGTTTTTGTTATCGCATCGTCTTAACCGCAAAACCGGTTCCCACTTTTGCGCACGATGCTCTAAGGTTGGTCGCGGGTCGTCGCCTGGTCAGGCGGCGGCGTCCGCGCCTTCATCGGTCGCGATCCACATTGCGGCGACCATTTCCAACAATTGAGGGGCGTCGAAAGGCTTTGCCACCACCGGTATGTGGTCGAACTGTGCCGGAAGATGTTCGCTGCCATAGCCGCTGACAAAGATGAACGGAATGTTCCTGTCGGTCAGCGCCTGCGCCACGCGGTCGGCTGGCTCCCCCTGCAAATTGCCGTCGACCAGGGCGCCGTCAAATTCTCTGCTCTTTATCATGGCTCGCGCCTCGTCCACCGAGGCGACCGGGCCGACTAAAGTTGCCCCCGAATCTTCCAATATGGCAGCAAGTTCAAGCGCGATCAGCGCTTCATCTTCAATCAGCAGCAGCCTTTTGCCTTGCAAGTCCACGCCGCCCGTCCCGCTTCCTTCGCCCGCGCGGCCCATCACTCTGGGGCGAAGTCGCGGGCCACGATGTCGCGCGCCTGCCATATAGGGCAGGGTCAGCGTCCAACCGATCCCGTCGGCGTCATAATGCGGTTCCGCGCTACCGCCATCAGCCCGCAGGCTTCGTTCAATCAGTGCGGTGCCAAAGCCCCGGCGCGTGGGCGGAGCCACGGACGGACCACCGCGTTCCTGCCATTCCAGAACCAATTGGTTATCATTGACGGCCCACGCCAGACGCACATGCCCTTCCGGGACGGAAAGCGCACCATATTTATGCGCGTTGGTGACCAGTTCATGCAACACGAGCGCCAGATGAAGGGCGGGTTCAGGGGGAAGGTCGACCGGCGGGCCAACCGCTTCGAACCGGTCCGCTTCTATGGCACCGATCGACAATTGTCCTTCGATCAGTTCACGCAGGCTGGCGACCTGCCAGGTCGCGCCGCTCAGCAGGGAATGGGCGCTGGCGAGCGCGTGAATGCGGCCAATGAAGGTAGGCGCGAAATCGGAAGGGCCGGTCGAATGGCGCAGCGTTTGCGTCGCGATCGCCTGAACGGAAGCAAGTGTGTTTTTTACCCGGTGGTTCAGCTCGCCAATCAGCAACTTCTGGGTTTCTTCGGCGCGTCGGCGATCAGTGACGTCCAATATCTGCAAGTTGATCGAAAAGAAGCGCCCCGTCCCATCCCGCAGCGCAGAACAATAGCATTCGCAATCCAGCGATAATCCCTCGGCCGAATGAAAGCGCAGCGTCTGCGTGGCGCGGGGGAGCGTACCGTCGATCATATCATTCAGCAGGGCGGTGAAATCCGCCTCTTGCTCGGCGCCCAGCCACTTGACCTCGACCGCGCCAAAGCCCGCGACTTCAGCGGAGCGCCACCCAAAAAGCCGTTCCGCGCCCTTCGACCAGGATATGATCCGCTGATCCGCGTCAAGTTCGACCAGCGCCAATGGCGAATTGTCGCCATGCGCCGTCAGCTTGGCGAGAGCGGCGGCATGGTCATCACGCTGACGCGACAATTCCAGCCGTTGCCGGAACAGCTCCACGAAAATAGCGACCTTGCTCCGCACGATCTGGGGATCGACGGGCTTCAGCAGATAATCCACAGCGCCGGTTTCATAGCCCCGAAAGCGGCGGCGTTCGTCCGTGGCGACCGCTGTCAGGAAAATGATCGGCACGCGGCGCGTTCGTTCAGTCCCTCGCATCAGTTCGGCCAGTTCGAACCCGTCCATTCCGGGCATCTGCACGTCCAGCAGGGCAAGGGCCACGTCATGCTTGAGCAGCAGTTCCAGCGCCTCATCGCCCGACCGCGCCTGCAACAGCTCCAACCCTTCGCCGCTCAACAGAGCATCGAGCGCGGCCAGATTTTCGGGCACGTCGTCCACGGCCAGAATCTTCACTGGATCAATATCCATCAGTCTGCCCCACCCAGAGCCTGGCCATTGCGCCGGAAAATCTTTTCCGCTTCGTCAAAATCGGTGAACCCGGATGAATGGCGTGAAAAGCGCAGCGTTTCCTTGGACCCCAGACCCAGGAAACCGCCCCGCACCAGCGATCCACCAAACAGTCCCAGCGCGCGGTCCTGCAAGTCGCGGTCGAAATAGATCAGAACATTGCGGCTCGACACCAGCTGCACTTCGGAAAACACCTGGTCGCTGGCGAGATTATGTTCCGCGAAAACGGCGCGGCGGCGCAGCGATTTGTCGAACACGGCGGCGCCATATGCGGCGGTATAATAATCTGACAACGACGTCCTGCCACCCGACCGGCGATGATTTTCAGTGAAATGTGCGATCTGGTCGCGACTATATATGCCCGCCTCCGCTCGTTCGAGGGCAGCCGGGCTGATGTCGGTACAGTAGAAAATGGTGCGGTCTTCCAGACCTTCTTCCCGGAACAGGATGGCGAGCGAATAAAATTCCTCTCCATTGGCGCACCCCGCGATCCAGATTTTAAGCGAAGGATAGGTCCGCAAATGCGGGATCACCTTTTCCCGCAGAGCGCGGAAATAAGCGGGGTCCCTGAACATTTCGCTGACCTGGATCGTCAGGAAGCTCATCAAATCCGCGAAAATGGCCGGTTCGCGTAAAAGGCGATGTTGCAGGTGGGACAGGCTGGCACAGCCGAAATGCTGCTGCGCCCGCGCCATGCGACGATGCAGCGATCCACGAGAATAGCCCCGGAAGTCATAATGATAATGCCGCCAGATCGCCTCCAGCAGCAGATCAAGTTCTATTTCGTCAAGTGGCCCCCAAGCCGGTTCTGTCAGCGCGGCATCCATACCCGCACCAGACTGAGCAGTTTATCGACGTCGAGCGGCTTTGCCAGATAATCATTCGCTCCGGCCTGCAGGCATTCCTGCTGATCCCGCGCCATCGCCTTGGCCGTAAGGGCAATGACGGGCATCGATTTACCCCAGGGCTGGCTGCGGATTTCGCGCGTACAGGTGAGCCCGTCCATTTCCGGCATCATCACGTCCATCAGCACCAGGTCCACAGGCGCGGCGGCGCCGCGCGCACTTTCTTCAAGCGCGACGAGAGCCTCGCGGCCATTACGTGCGATACGGACATGCACCCCATGGGGTTCGAAAATGCTCGTCAGGGCATAAACGTTCCGTATGTCGTCCTCGACCACCAGAATATTTCTGCCTTCCAGCCCTTCGTCGCGATTCAGGGACTTGGCGATCAGTTGCTGTTGGGGTTCGGGCAGTTCGGACACGATCTGGTGCAGGAACAGCGTCACTTCGTCCAGCAGGCGTTCGGGCGACTTGGCGCCCTTCACGATGATCGACTTGGAATATTTGCGCAGGCGCAATTCCTCATTCTGGCTAAGGTCGCGACCGGTATAGACGATGACGGGCGGAAAACCGACGCTGTCATCGGCGCTGAGCCGCTCCAGCAAATCAAGGCCGGTCGCATCGGGCAGGTTGAGGTCCAGCACCATGCAGTCGAATGTTTCGCGCCCCAGCATGTCGAAACATTGCGCGGCGGAATGCGCCTCCAGCGTTTCCACATCGCGCGATGCGAGCAGCAGCTTGATGCTTTCGGCCTGCTGGGCGTCATCCTCCACCACCAGCACCCGGCGCATCCGCTGGTCCATGCGCGCTTCCAACCCTTCGAGCATGTCGATCAGCTGTTCGCGCTTCACAGGTTTGAACAGATAGCCGATCGCGCCACTCGACAACGCCGCCTGACTGTCGTCATCCACCGATACGACGTGCACCGGAATATGTCGGGTGCGAACGTCGCGCTTGATACGATCCAGCACCGACAGGCCGGTATGGTCGGGCAGGTTCATGTCCAAAATGACGGCATGGGGCACATATTGCCGCGCCATCAGCGTGCCTTCATCGGCGGTGCCCGCGATAAGGCATTGAAATCCCTGTTCATGCGCAATGTCGCACAGGATCCGCGCGAACACCGGGTCGTCCTCTACGATCAATATGACACGCGCGTCCCCGGCAAGCTGTCCGCGATCATCCTCGATCACGGTCACTGGCCGCAAGCGGGGTGGCGTGGGGTTGGATGGACGAGGACGCACCGGATCGGGCGCACCAACGGACGGCACATGACTCAAGGACGGGTCGAACCGCTGCGGCAACAGCAGGGAAAAGGCGCTGCCCTGCCCCGGCGTGCTTTCAACGCGCACTTCACCGCCAAGCAGGCGGGCCAGTTCACGCGAGATCGACAGGCCAAGGCCGGTGCCGCCATATTTACGGCTGACGGTCCCGTCGGCCTGGCGGAACGCTTCGAAAATGACCTGCTGCTGGTCATCGGGAATGCCAACGCCGGTATCGCGAACGGTGAAGGCAATGCGGCCATCGGCTTCCTGCCCGACGGTCAGTGCGACCTCACCCTTTTCCGTGAATTTGATCGCGTTGGACAGGAAGTTTTTCAACACCTGTTCCAACCGCTGCTGATCGGTTTCGATGTCCGCCACATCGGTTTCTGTCGCGATGCGGAAGGCCAGGCCCTTTGCCTGCGCAGACGCGCCAAAGATCGCCTGCAATTTTTCGATGACAGGAACGACCCGGAAACGGCGTGGCTGAAGTTCCAGCTTGCCCGCCTCGATCTTCGAAATATCCAGGATATCGTTGATCAGGGTCAGCAGGTCGTTGCCCGACGTTTCGATGGTTTCGGCGTGGCGCACCTGATCCGCGCTGAGATTGCCCGCGCGGTTTTCCGCCAGCAGCCGCGCCATGATGAGCAGGGAATTGAGCGGCGTTCGCAATTCGTGGCTCATATTGGCCAGGAATTCGGACTTGTAACGGCTGGCCTGCTCCAGATCGCTCGCCTGTTTTTGCAACGAACCCTGAGCACGGCTCAGGTCATCGCGCTGAATTTCGAGCTGGCGGGCCTGTTCTTCCAATCGCGCGTTGCTTTCCTCCAGCTCGCTCTGCTGGGCTTCCAGCCGACTTGCGGAGTCCTGAAGCTGGCGGCTTTGCGTTTCAAGCTCGTCATTATTGGCGCGCAGCTCTTCGCTTTGCGTCTGCAATTCTTCGGCCTGTTGCTGGGTTTCTTCCAGCAATTCGCGCAATCGGGCGCGGTATTTGCCGGACCGGATCGCCACGCCCAGTTGATGACCGATGCGAGCAAGCAGCTGATCCGCCAACGCGGCGTCGGCGCGGGCCAGGCCCAATTCGATCACCGCATTGACCACGCCGTCCGCCTTCGTCGTGGCGATCAGCAGTGTGTCGGGCTTGCTCTGTCCCAGGCCCGATCCATAATAGAGATATCCGTCAGGCACCGCATCCAGCATTACGGTGCGACCGTCCCGCGCAGCTTCCGACAGCAAGCCGTCGGACAGTCCGAAGCGGGTCGGCACCTGCGCCTCTGCCGGGACGCCATAGGTGGCATGGCGGCGAAAGCCATCGCCATTGCGTATGAAGATAGCGCCGGCCTTTGCATTCAGCTGACCGGCCAGAAAAACCAGCGCGCTGCGCGCCAGCTCATCCAGCGGCTGTTCGCCCCCGACCGCTTCAGCCAGTCCGACCTGACCGGTCTGCAGCCACTCTTCCCGCCGTACGGCGTTACGGCTGCGGATGAAAAGAAATCCAACGATCGCAAGGATCCACGTCACCGCGCCGCCCAGCGTACGGTTAAGCGCAGCTACCGACGGGTCTATGCCGACCGGAGCGAGGGTGAAACCGACAATGCTCAACAGGGTCGCAATTGCGGCCACCACCAATGGTGCCTGCGGGCGGGGCGAAAGATAGGCGATCACCGCGGGCAGCAGATAGGCAACCCACACCGCCGTCCCCAGTGGAAAAGCCAGGTCCGCCATAAAAGGCAGCGCCAATAGCGCGATCAACAAAGCATAGATCAGGGAAGAACGGGCGCGATCAGTCAGGGACGGCATATGCATACTCAACGGTGACAATGCGTACCCCCTTAATGCGGGTGACCGCGCTGTCGCAAATTTTCCTTTGGCGAAACCGGATTTTCATCCCGATTCAGTCCCCCGATTCAATCCAATACCGCCATCGGCAGCAATCAGGTCCCTCCAGCGCCGCTGTGTCATTAATGTCGCACAAGGACCAAGGAATAGCTCTGCATCGACCAGCTTCGGCCCTGAAAGGCAGCGCTCAAAAGCCGCTCGTGCAACTCGTCAATTATTCAACACAAGCGTCTGATTTTCGATGGATTTCCGAGCCTTCTGCAAGCCCATAAATTTCGGCAGGCGGAGCGATTTGATCGTTAGCACCTACTCACATTGTTGTTTCAGAGCCATTTTTACCGTCTTGACAAAGTAGACCATGGGGAGCAGTTCGCCGCCCAATATTTGGGAGAGGATCTTCATGAGCCGGAACTTTTTGACATTTTTGTCCAGTGGCGTCGCAATTTCGGTGCTGGCATCGATCGCGCCTGCCTACGCCCAGGATGATAGCGCACAGGCGCCCCAGGGCGCAGCCGCTGAACCGGCTTATGAAGAAATCATCGTGACGGCGACGCGTAGCTCGCGCAGTCTTCAGGATGTGCCGATGTCGGTCAATGCCGTCACCGGCGCACAGCTGCAGAAGCTGAACATCCTCGACACCAAGGACATTTCGCGTCTCGCCCCCGGCCTTGAGCTGACGAACACCACTGGCCGTAACAACACGATCGCGCTGCGCGGCATCGGCTTCGATCCCGATCAGGGCACTGACCCGACGGTTCAGGTCTATCTGAACGAAGCGCCCGCCAATGCGCAGACCGTCTTCACGGCGCTCTACGACATCGGCCAGATCGAAGTGCTGCGCGGCCCGCAGGGCCTGCTGCGCGGTCTGTCCTCGCCGGGCGGTTCGATCACCGTGACGACCCAGCGCCCGAAGTTCGACGAAGTTGAAGGCTATATGCAGGGCACCGTGACCGATCGTCACGCCTATAACGTCCAGGGCGGCGTGACCCTGCCGTTCAACGACAAGGTTTCGCTGCGCGTCGCGGCTCTGGTCGACGGCAATCGTGGCAACCAGGTGCGTAACGCCAGCAACGGCGACTTCTCCCGCGGCAACACGCAGAGCGCGCGCCTGACGCTGGGCCTGCGCCCGACCGAAAACTTCACCGCCTACCTGACCTACCAGTATCTGCAGTCGGACATCCGCCAGTATCAGCAGGTATTCGGCGAAGGAAACAGCTTCGGCGGCGTGGCGACCGGCCCCGGTGACATTTCGATCCGTGATCGTCTGGCTGTCGGCGAAGGCTTGAACCGCTTCAAGAACACCTCGCACTTCGTCAACCTGAACATGGACTGGGACCTGGGCTTTGCCAACCTGACGGGCGTCGCATCCTATCAGGCCAGCGACCTGGTGCAGGAGCGTGACAGTGATCCGGCGAACAGCTTCCCGGGCCTGGCTCTGCAGCAGCGCAACACCATTCCTTACCGCGTTCCTGTGTTCGAACTGCGTCTGGCATCGAAGAATGACGGCATGTTCGGCTGGGGCCTCGGCGCCTTCTATCAGAAGACGAAGGGCACGACCCGCGTGAACCAGGACACGGCTCAGTTCCTGGCGCCGGTGAATGGCTTCTACCTTCCGATCAATTCGCGCATCACGGTGCCCGTCGATCAGGAAACATGGTCCTTCAACGCAAACGGTCGTGTTCGCAGCGGCGGATTCACGCTTGAAGGTGGTCTGCGCTACACGATCATCAAGGGCGTTCGCACCACTGACATCGTGAGCACCTCGCCCGGCTTCCCCGGCTTCCCGCCATTCGTCCCGACGATCCCGGCCTTCACGAACGTCCAGAACGGCATCCCGGCCGATCTGCGCGATCAGAAGGACACGCCGCTGACCGGCGGCGCGACCCTGACCTATGAGTTCAGTCCGGCCCTGACCGGCTACCTCGCTTATGGTCACTCCTTCCGTGCCGGCAGCGTCGGCGTGGCCGTCCCGGTGGGCATTTCGAATGACCTGATCGCGACCCGCGGCGAAAAGACCGACAATTTCGAAGCCGGGTTGAAGGGTTCGCTCTTCAATCGCCGCCTGAACTTCGCCGTGTCGGCCTTCTACCAGACGTTCGACGGCTTCCTGAACCGCTTCGCAGGCGTTTACTATAACTGCCCGAACTTCGCTCCGGGCGTTTGCGGAACCGGTCCTGGCTCGACGCCGATCAACAACGGCACCGACGTTCCCGCCGCTGACGGCACGTTCGACTTCAACTATAATGGAGACGCGACGGTCAAGGGTATCGAAGCCACGATCGATGCTCGCCCGACGGACTTCTGGGACCTGTCGGTCAACATGTCCTACGTAAAGGCCCGCTACAAGAGCAGCGCTCGCCTGCCCTGTAACGACTTCAACGGCGACGGCCGTCCCGACATGGATGGCGACGCCGCGATCACGGGCACCGGCAACGTCAGCTTCTGCGGCCTCTCGCGCCTCACTGACACGCCGAACTTCAGCATGACGGCGACCACTGAACTGCGTCTGCCGGTTGAAGGTTCTGTCGAACCCTTCGTCCGCGGCCTGCTCAGCTACCGTCCGGGAGTCTATTCGGAAACGCGCAGCTTCCAGTATCGCAGCCGCACCCTGATCGACCTGTTCGCAGGCGTTCGCGGCAATGACGGCCAGTGGGAACTGACCGGCTTCGTCAAGAATGTCCTGAATCAGCAGCGCATCACCGACTTCACCGGCACACCGCGGATCTCGTTCACGGGCAGCCCGAGTGTTACGTCGGGATACGCGCCGATCAACACCACCCTTCCACGCGAGTTCGGCCTGATCGCAACTTTCCGCTGGTAAGAAACGAAAGCCAGGGAGGATGGAAGCACTCCATCCTCCCACTGGGAATGATGGAGTTCGCCGTAAAAAGGCGCGCTCCCTTTTTTTTTGGGACAGCGAAGCCGGGTCGGCAGGTCCACGCCCACGCATGCGGGCACCTGTGTCATTAATGTCCCACCGCTCCAAGGAAACGTGCGCTTAGCCCAATCAGCTTTTCCGGCGCGCACAACCAGGTTGCCTGCCGCACATGGCTTGCTTTCCTGATTACTCAACCAATTGTTATTGTTGCGTTTTATAGTCGTCTCAGAAATTGGGTAATCCGCCCCAAGGCGAGCTGCCGCGCGCTGAACACGCAATCACAACTCTATTTCAGTTCGGTTACGTCGCCTTGACAAAGTAAACTGGCGAGGGCAGTTCGCCCCCCCGTCTAACGGGGAGATTTCCATGAGCCGGAACTTTATGACTTTTCTGTCCAGCGGCGTAGCTATCGCTGCACTGGCATCGATCGCGCCTGCTTACGCTCAAGATAATGTGGTTCAGGCTGCGGCGGATGAACCGGTTTATGACGAAATCGTGGTGACAGCCACGCGCGACTCGCGCAGCCTTCAGGATGTGCCGATGTCCGTCAACGCGGTCACCAGTGAGCAGATTGCCAAGCTGAACATCCTGGATACCAAGGATATTTCGCGCCTCGCCCCCGGCCTGGAGCTGACCAACACCACCGGTCGCAACAACACGACCACTCTGCGCGGCATCGGTTATGACTCCGATCAGGGCACCGATCCGACCGTCCAGATCTATTTCAACGAAGCGCCCGCCGACGCGAACACTGTGTTCACGGCGATGTACGACATTGGCCAGATCGAAGTACTGCGCGGCCCCCAGGGCCTGCTGCGCGGCTTGTCGTCGCCGGGCGGTTCGATCACCATCACCACGCAACGTCCCAAGTTCGACGAAGTCGAAGGTTACGTCCAGGGTACGGTGACCGATCGCCACGCCTATAACGTCCAGGGCGGCGTGACCCTGCCGTTCAACGAAAAGGTTTCGCTGCGCGTCGCGGCGATGGTCGATGGCAACCGCAACAACCAGGTGCGCAACGTCACCAATGGTGACTTCTCGCGCGGCAGCACGCAGAGCGGTCGCGTCACGCTGGGCCTCCGCCCGACCGAGGACTTCACCGCTTATCTGAGCTATCAGTATCTGCAGTCGGACGTGCGTCAGTACACCCAGGTTGTCGGTGCCGCCAACAGCTTCGGCGGCTTGCCGACCGGCCCCCGCGACTTCGGCATTCGCGACCGTGTGGCAGTGGCGGATGGCCTGAACCGGTTCCAGAATGTTTCGCACATCGTCAACTTCAACTTCGACTGGGATCTCGGCTGGGCCACCCTGAACGGCCTGGCTGCTTATCAGTCGACCGAACTTGACCAGCAGCGCGATGGCGATCCGGCAAACGCCCTTCCGGGTCTTGCCCTCCCCCAGAACACTGTTTCTCCTTACCACGTACCCACGTTCGAACTGCGTCTGGCTTCCAAGAATGACGGAATGTTCGGATGGGGCGTCGGCGCTTTCTATCAGAAGCTGGGCGGCACCACGCGCGTTCAGCAGGATACGGCACTCTTCTTCGCGGAAGCGCCTGCCATTCCGGGTATCACCTATCTGCCGGTCAGGTCCTACATTACAGCGCCCACCGACCAGGAAACATTTTCCTTTAATGCCAATGGCCGGGTGCGCGCTGGTGGCTTCACGCTGGAAGGCGGTCTGCGTTACACCATCATCAAGTCGACTCGCGTAACGGATATCAGGAACGTATCGCCGGGTGCGCCTGGAGCCTTCATTGATCCGTTCGACACGACGGAGCCTGGCATTCCCGCCGCTCTGCGTGACGTGAAGAACAAGCCGCTGACTGGCGGAGCGACGCTCAGCTACGAATTCAGCCCGACCCTGACCGGCTATCTCGCCTATGGACACTCCTTCCGCTCCGGCGGCGTGGGTATCGGCGCTCCGGCCGGCATCTCGCCGGATCTGCTCGCCACCCAAAACGAAAAGACCGACAATTTCGAGGCGGGGCTGAAGGGCTCGCTTCTCGACCGTCGCGTCAACTTCGCGGTTTCGGCCTTCTACCAGAAGTTCGACGGTTTCGTGTCACGCTTCTCGGGCATCTATTATAACTGCCCGAATTCGGCACCGGGTGTGTGCGGCGCAGGCACCATCGACAACGGCACGGATGTTCCGGCTACCGACGGCACCTTCGACTTCAACTATAATGGCGATGCCACGATCAAGGGCATTGAAGCCTCGATCGATGCTCGCCCGACGGATTTCTGGGACCTGTCGGTCAACATGTCCTATGTTAAGGCGCGTTACAAAGGCAACGCACAGCTGCCCTGTAACGACTTCGACGGCGACGGCCGCCCCGACGCATCGGGAACGGCTGTCATCTCGGGGCCCGGTAATGTCAGCTTCTGCCGTCTGACGCGCATGAGCGACACGCCGGACTTCAACCTGTCCGCTACGACCGAACTGCGCATTCCGGTGGAAGGTTCGGTTGAACCCTTCCTCCGCGGCCTGCTCAGCTATCGTCCGAGTGTTTACTCGCAACAGCGCGACTTCAACTATCGCAGCCGCACCCTGCTCGACCTGTTTGCGGGCGTCCGGGGCAATGACGGTCAGTGGGAACTCACCGGCTTCGTCAAGAATGTGCTGAACCAGCAGCGGATCACCGACTTCCAGAACATTCCTCAGATCGGCACCTTTGCTGGTCCGGTTCAGTCGGGCTATTCGACGATCTCCAGCACCGTGCCGCGTGAATTCGGCCTGGTCGGCACCTTCCGCTGGTAATCTGCCAACGGTAATTGCCCGCTGGTGATCAGAGGGGCGGAGCGATCCGCCCCCGTCACCAAAGAAGATCGGGAGCTCGCCACGACAGAGGCGGGCTCCTTTTCTTTTTCGCCTATCGATGCCAGGTTGGCGACTTCAGGCGGGCCTGAAACGGTCGGGACATATCTGGCTCAGTCGTTTTTCCAGCCCCGGCAAGAGTAACTCGACGACCATTGCGACATGCTGATGGTTCTGCTTGGGCGTCGGAGCGGGCCTGCCCATGACCAGACTAGGCTGAATCTGCCCCTGCAATGCCGCGACATATATTTCTGCAACGGCATCAGCTTCACCAGCCGCCATTCCCAATTCTCGCAACAGCGTCACCAAAGGGCGGCACAGATATTCCTGGCCCTGCTGCAATCCTTCACTCGCAAGGGAGAACTGGCGCGCCTCCCTCATCATCAACCCGCCAACGGAAATGGCATAGTCGGTCGTCAGCTCGCGCAGCATGTTCAATGAATAAGCGGTGATTGCTTCTTTCAGATCGCCCTTGGGATCGATCACATAGTCGGTAAATCCGACGGCTCTTTCCATGATCGCGGCGTGCAGCAGCGCCTCTTTGTCGGCGTGCCACGCATATAATGTCCGTTTGGACACACCGGCGCGGATCGCAATCGCGTCCATCGTCGCGTGATGAAAGCCCTTGGTGGCGAATTCTTCGCGCGCCGCGTGCAGCACGGCCGCCATCAGCTCCCTGCTCTGCTCTGCCGACGGGCGCCCTACCCTGTGCGACTGACGACATGC
The DNA here is from genome assembly GCA_946885845.1 of uncultured Sphingobium sp. The sequence goes on from CAMPHJ010000004.1 coordinate 62,337, forward strand.
GCTGTCCGCCGCGGAACTCATTCCGCAGCACCCCATGGTGATAGCATTATTCCTCTCCCCTTGGGGCGCAGCCTATTATGTGTCACGGCACTACGCAACATTGCTGAACATGTCCCTTTTACATCCCGGTGCGATCACCACATGAGCTTCATGACCCTGCCCTTTGACAACAGCTACGCCCGGCTTCCCGATCGTTTCTTCGCCCGGGTAGCGCCCGCGCAAGCGTCCCATCCTGCGCTCATTCGCGTCAACGACGCCTTGGCGGCTGAGCTGAGCATCGACCCGCAATGGCTGTCGGGGGAGGATGGGCTGCAAATATTGTCGGGCCAGTCGATCGCGCCGGGGTCTGATCCCATCGCGACCGCCTATGCGGGTCATCAGTTCGGCAATTTCGTGCCCCAGCTTGGCGATGGGCGGGCGATCCTGCTGGGTGAAGTGATCGACCGTCAGGGGCAGCGGCGTGATGTTCAGCTGAAAGGCGCTGGCCGCACGCCCTTTTCCCGCGGAGGCGATGGTCGTGCTGCGCTGGGTCCGGTGCTGCGGGAATATGTGATAAGCGAGGCCATGGCGGCGCTCGGCATTCCCACGACCCGCGCGCTGGCTGCCGTGACGACGGGCGAATCCGTCATCCGCGAAGATGCACTGCCCGGCGCGGTCCTGACGCGGGTCGCGTCCAGCCATATTCGTGTGGGCACATTCCAGTTCTTCGCGGCGCGGAGGGACGTCGATGGGCTGCGCATATTGGCTGACCATGTCATCGCCCGCCACTATCCCGAAGCAGCAGACGCTCCCCGCCCCTATCGCGCGCTGCTCGACCGGGTGATCGCGGGGCAGGCCGACCTGATCGCCCGCTGGATGCTCATGGGCTTCATTCACGGAGTGATGAACACCGACAATATGTCGGTCGCTTGCGAAACCATCGACTATGGTCCCTGCGCCTTCATGGACCATTATGATCCTGCCACGGTTTTCAGTTCGATAGACCGGGCGGGACGATATGCCTATGGCAATCAGCCCGGCATCGGATTGTGGAACCTGACCCGGCTGGCCGAAACCTTGCTCCCGCTGTTGAATGAGGATGAAGCAAAGGCCATTGCCGATGCGGAAGAAGCGCTCTCGCTCTATGCTCCCCATTTCCTGGATGCGCAGCTTCAAGGCTTTCGCGCGAAGCTGGGCCTGCAACAACAGGCCGACGGCGACGCGGACCTGGTCACCGAAATGCTCGACGCCATGGCCGCCAACCAGGTTGACTTCACCTTGTTCTTCCGTCGTCTGGCGGATGCAATCGAGCCGGGCGAAGGCGACGAACCCGTGCGCGGGCTGTTCGTGGATCCCCTTGCCGCCGACAAGGTGCTGGCGCGGTGGCGCGAACGATCGGCGGTAGAGGCCAGTTCGGCCATGCAGCGGCGCGACGCCATGCGAAGCGTCAATCCCGCCTTCATCCCTCGCAATCACCGCGTCGAAGAAATGATCCGCGCTGCGGTGGACAAGGATGATTTCGCACCGTTCGAACGGCTGCTTCAGGTCTTGTCCCGTCCATTTGACGACCAGCCTGAAAATGACGGATATGCTGCGCCCCCACAGGAGCATGAGCGGGTCCTGGCGACTTTCTGCGGAACTTGACGTTCCGCAGGGCCAGATGAGTGCAGGGTCCCGGCTCCCCTCCGGGCACCCGGACCCTGCCGATTCTTAGACGATGCCAGCGCCCAGCCCGACCGGCTTGCGTTCCTGCGCCTTGCGCTCGCGCCACTTGCTTTGGCGATAAGTCGACAGCACGTCGATCGCGCCGCCCGATTCCATGCGGGCCATCGCCAATATGGGGGCGACGTCAACATTATAGGCGCGGCGCAACGCCTGGAACGCCATCATCGTGTCGTTGGATTCCTGCGCCCCGTGCAGCGCCTGACGATCCACCAGCAGCGCCTTGGCAAAGCAGGACGTGATTGCTTCGGCCGACGACAGCATCGATTCGATCGGATCGGTCACATTATGCGACTGGTCGATCATATAGCTGGGGTTGAAACCGTCGCGCGGGTTCAGTTCCGCCTCGACCAGTTCGTTGAAGATCAGGAACAGCTGATGCGGGTTGATCGATCCTGAATCCAGGTCGTCGTCACCATATTTGCTGTCGTTGAAGTGAAATCCGCCCAGCTTGTCGAAGCGATGCAGGCGGGCCACGATCTGTTCGATGTTGGTGTTGGGGGCGTGATGGCCCAGGTCGACCAGGCACTTCGCCTTCGGCCCCAGTTCCTGCGCCGCCAGGATGGACGATCCCCAGTCGGAAATGACGGAGGAATAAAAGGCAGGCTCAAACATCTTGTGTTCCAGCAGCATCCGCCAATCGTCGGGCAGCGCGGCATAGACCTGCGCCGCCGCTTCCAGATAGCGGTCCAGGCTGCGGGCGAGGTCCTGCTGACCGGGGAAATTGGTGCCGTCACCGACCCAGACGGTCAGGTCGGTCGATCCCAGCTGCTTGCCGATTTCGATACATTCGATGTTATGTTCAACCGCCTGAGCGCGCGTTTCGGCGACGGTGGAAGACAGCGAACCGGTCGCGTAGCTGTGCGCCTGATCCTTCTGGTCCTGGAACGTGTTGGAATTGACCGCGTCGAAACCCAGGCCAAGGCTCGCGGCCTCTTCACGAAGGGCCGCATAGTCGGACACCTTGTCCCAGGGGAAATGCGGCGACACGCGCGGGGTCACGCGCGACAGCTGGTTGATGACGGCGCAATCCTGCAGCTTTTCGTGGATGGTCGTCGGCTCGCCAGCGATCGGGAATTTGGCGAAGCGCGTGCCGCCACGCCCCGCGCCCCAGCTGGGAACGGCAACGGAAAAACCTGCCACGCGGCCCTTGATCGCATCGATGTCGATGCCGCGCCGTTCAAGCTGACGCCCCAGCGCCGCATAATCTTCCTCCAGCGCCGCGGTTTCGCGCGCGTTGGCTTCGGCAATCAGATCGTCGGAAAGGGGAAGGTTCGTGGTCATGATCATCTCACTTCTTGGTCTGGCTTCCGAGGAAGCCCTGCATGGCCAGCCATGCATGGAATTCATCCATCAGCAGCGTTGTGGTAGTGCCGGGGCGGCCAAGGCCGAACCCGTGATAGCCCTTTTGATAGCCGTGGATTTCCACCTTCCGCTTCGCCTTGTGCCAGGCTTGAGCGATGGGAAAACCCATGGACGGGAACAGCTGGTCGTCCATGGCAATCGCGTCGAACATGGGCGGCGCATCCGCCGGTACGGCGACGGCGGTCTGGGGGCCGTAGATATAGCCGAAAAAGGCGGGACGCTGATCCGCCGGAGCCTGTATCACGCTGTTGAGCGCCGTTATCGCGCCTGCGGAAAAGCCGATCATGCCGACGCGCGCAGGATCAATGCCCCATTTTGCCGCGTCCGCCCGAACCATCCGCAACGCGGTGATCGCATCTTCCGTCGCTTCGGGCTTTTCCAGCCTGGGCGCGTCCGGTCCGCCGCGAACAGCCGCAGCGATCTTCGCCGCCATCGCGCGGGTTGCGTCCTTTGGGTCGGCAGGGGTCGGGATCAGGCGATATTTCAGGACAAAGGCCGCGATGCCGCGATCGGCCAGCTGCCGGGCGACCTTATAACCTTCATGATCCATCGACAGGGCCATGAAGCCACCGCCCGGCGCAACCACCACCGCCGCGCCATTCGCCTTGCCTGGCTCTGGCAGGAATGGCGTCAGCGTCGGGACCGTGACATTGCGCACGGAACGGCCCTCGCCCGGATTTATGTTCCAGACTTCGGTGTCCGCAACCTTGGCCTTCTTCCCCTTGGGCTGCGGGTAGAGCGGGATGGCTCCCGGCTCTGCCATGGGCGCGGCAGCAGACGCAGCGGCGACAGCCTTCGCCCCCTCGGCCCGCGCAACAGCGCCACCGGGCAATGTCGCGGCCAATACCGCCAGCATCAACCCGGTCCGCCGACCCCATATTTTCATTGTCGCCATCATCCTCTCCCGTGGTGATTAGCGAGTGAAGGCCTGTGCATTCCCCGCGTCAACGTTGATCATGTTGCCGGTCGATTTTGCCGACATGTCCGACGCCAGGAAATAGACGGCCTCGGCGATGTCCGACGGCAGCACATCACGCTTCAGCATGGAACGCTGGCGATAATGTTCTTCCAGTTCACGGCCCGAATCGATGCCATGCGCGCCCGCGCGTTCCTTGCGCCAGTCGCCGTCCCAGATCTTGGAACCCTTGATGACAGCATCGGGATTGACGACATTCACGCGGATGCCCGACGGCGCGCCTTCCAGCGCCAGGCAGCGGGCCAGGTGATTGGCCGCCGCCTTGGCCGAAGCGTAGGCCGATGCGTTGGTCGCTGCGGCAACACCATTCTTCGACCCGATGAAGACGATCGATGCGCCGCCCTGATCCTTCATCCGCTTCATCAGCGGGAAAGCCGCGCGCGCCGTCAGGAAATAGCCTTCCGCCAGAACGTCGTAATTTTTGCGCCACAGGGCGACGGTGGTTTCCTCGATCGGCGCGGACGAAGCGATGCCCGCATTGGCGACCAATATGTCCAGTCCGCCAAACTCGCGCGCGCAGGCGTCAAAAGCCGACTGCACCTGCGCTTCGTCAGTCACATCGACAACGGCGGCGCGGACGACATCCTTGCCGAACTGCTTGGCGAAACCGGCACGGACATTTTCAACCGCGTCTGCATCGCGGTCGGCCAGCATCACGCAGGCGCCATCTGCCAGCAGCCGGGCGGCAGTCGCCGCACCGATGCCGCCAGCGCCGCCGGTGACAAGTGCGATCTTGCCGACCAGCGGCTTGGGGCTGGGCATGCGCTGGAGCTTTGCTTCCTCCAGCAGCCAATATTCAATGTCGAACGCTTCCTGCTCGTCCAGCGCGATATAGTCGCCGATCGCTTCGGACCCGCGCATCACGTTGATGGCATTGCCGTAAAATTCACCGGCAAGGCGCGCCGTCGTCTTGTCGGTAGCAAAGGTGAAGCGACCCACGCCCGGCACCAGCACGACGACCGGATTGGAATCGCGCATCGCGGGCGAGTTCGCGCGCTTGCACCGTTCGTAATAAGCGCCGTAGAGCAGGCGATAATCCTCGATCTTTTCCGCCAGATAGGCGTCGTCCTGAAGTCGCGCAGGGTCCAGTGTCAGCGGCGCGATCTTGGTGCGCAGGAAATGGTCGGGGCATGATGTGCCAAGCGCGGCCAACCGATCGAAATCGACCGAACCGACGAACTCCAGCGCTTCGGCATCGTCCGAAAAATGGCCCAGCTTGGCACGCGCGCCCGTCATGAAACCGCGCAAACGGGGCATGAGGTCGGCGGCAATAGCAGCGCGATCCGGGTTCGGCGCGACTTTGCGACCACCAAAGGCGGGCTTGCCCTCCAGCTTCGCATTCAGATGGCTCGCCGCGTCGGCAATCAGCCGAACGGTATGTTCATAGCAGCTTTTCGCCGTATCGGCCCAACAGATGATGCCGTGACCGGCCAGCATGACGCCTTCCAGGCCAGGGTTGGCCTTCACATAATCGCGCAGCTGCACGCCCAGCGTATAGCCGGGGCGTTTCCAGCCGAGCCAGCCGATCTTGCCGCCCCAGATTTCCCTGGTCGCCTGTTCCCCGCCTGACGATGCAGCCAGCGCGATGATCGCGTCGGGATGGACATGGTCGACATGGGCAAAGGGCAGCAGGGAATGCAGCGGCGTGTCGATCGACGCGGCGCGGCCATTCAGGTTGAAGGTGCAGTGCGGCAGATATCCGACCATCTTGTCGTCGTCCTGCTCGCCGCCATAATGATCTTCCAGGCTGAGCAGCTTGTCCTGGTAAAGTGTCGCAAAACCGTCCAGCTTCATCGACCCGATGTCGCCGCCCGAACCCTTTACCCACAGCACTTCAACCTTTTCGCCGGTCAGCGGATCGGTTTCCATGATCTTGGCCGAAGTGTTGCCGCCGCCAAAATTGGTGACGGTAAGGTCAGAACCCAGCAGGTTGGACCGATATAGCAGCAGTTCCGCCGGGCTCATCGAAGAGGCGGCCGAATCGTCCCAGCGACTGGTGGGAACGGCGAAGGGAATGGCGGAATCTGCAGCGTTGGTCGGAGCGTTCATGATGTACCTTCAACTGAAATGCGATGTGCAGCGTGTGTTCTAGCTATCATTTTCGCTGGAAATGATCAATCACGATTGATAATGATCATTTTCGATAAGTGTGATTTGGAGAGATGCAGTTGGATTCGGGCGCCTTCATCGTCATCGACATGGGCAAGACGCTGAGCAAGGTCAGCCTCTGGTCGCGTGACGGCCAAATGCTGGACCGGCAAACCCGCCCGAACATTGTTTGCACCGTGGACGATATCCGCCGCCTGGACGCCGATGGCATTGGCGACTGGGTGCTGGACATGCTTGCCCGCCACGCCGATCAGCCGATCGAGGCCATCATTCCCGTGGGCCATGGGGCAGCGGTCGCTGCCCTCGCAAATCATGGGGAAGGCGCGCGGGGGACATTGGCATTCCCGCCATTCGATTATGAACAGCCGGTGCCGCCTGCGGTCATGGCGGCTTACCGCAAGGAACGCGACGCCTTTGCCATCACCGGATCGCCCGCGCTACCCGACGGTCTGAATTTCGGCAGCCATCTATGGTGGATGGATCAGCTCTATCCCGACGCCATGCGCAGCGCCACATTGCTGCCCTGGGCGCAATATTGGGCATGGTTCCTGACAGGCTGCGCGGTGAGCGAAGTGACCAGCCTTGGCTGCCACAGCGATGTGTGGGCACCGGCCAGCGGCGATTTTTCGCCCATGGCGGCGCGGCTGGGTTGGGCAGAACGGTTCGCACCGGTTGTGGCCGCTGGCGACACGGTTGGAACGATATCCGCCGATGTCGCCGCGCGCACGGGTCTGCCGCAGACGGTCAGGGTTCTGGCGGGTCTTCATGATTCCAACGCGGCGCTGCTGGCCGCCCGCGGCTTTTCAGAGATCGCCCGCAACGAAGCCACGGTGCTATCGACCGGCACTTGGTTCATCGCCATGCGCCTGCCGGCCCAGCCCGTGGAGACAGGATCGCTGCCCGAATCGCGCGACTGCCTGGTCAATGTCGATGCATATGGTCAGCCGGTCCCCTCGGCCCGTTTCATGGGCGGCCGAGAGATCGAGACGCTGATCGAAATCGACACGCGACGCGTGGACATAAAGCCCGACCAGCCCGCCCTGCTGGCCGCCGTCGACCATTTGCTGGCGGACCCGGTCATGATCCTGCCGACGCTGGCCCCCGGCTTTGGTCCTTTCCCGGACCTCACGTGCCGCTGGGTCAACCGACCCGAAGACTGGTATGCGCGACGCGCCGCCGCCTGCCTCTATGCCGCATTGGTCGCCGATTATTCGCTGGACCTGATTGGCGCGGAACAAAGGCTGCTGGTCGAAGGAAGGTTTGCCGAAGCCGAAGTGTTCGTGCGCGCGCTTGCCGCATTGCGCCCGGACACGCAGGTCTATACCGCCAACGCCCATAATGATGTCTCGTTCGGTGCGCTGCGCCTCATCGATCCCGCGCTCAAACCCAACGGGTCGCTACGTCAGGTGGAGCCGCTGTCGGGCGACCTTATGGCCTATCGCGCCCGCTGGCGCGCGGAATTGGAGATGCCTGCATGATCGCCGCATCCGTTAGTGACTTTCGCGAACTGGCGCGCCGACGGCTGCCGCATTTCCTGTTCGAATATATTGACGGCGGCTCTTATGCCGAAGTGACCCTGCGCCGGAATGTCGCGGACCTGGAAGCTGTCGCCTTGCGCCAGCGGGTGCTGCGCGACATGTCCAGCCTGGACCTGACGACCAGCTTGTTCGGGCAAAAGCTGGCAATGCCGGTTGCGCTGGCGCCGATCGGCCTTGCTGGAATGAACGCCCGGCGCGGTGAATGTCAGGCGGTGCGCGCCGCGGACAAGGCGGGCATCCCTTTCACCCTGTCGACCGTGTCCGCCTGCGCCCTGTCGGAAGTCGCGGCCGCCGCGACCCAGCCTTTCTGGTTCCAGCTCTACATGATCCGCGATCGCGCGTTCATGCGGGACCTGATGGCGCAGGCGGTGGAAGCGAAATGTTCGGCCCTGGTATTCACCGTGGACATGCCGGTGCCCGGCAGCCGCTACCGCGATTATCATTCCGGCCTCGCCGGTGCGCCGGGACTGAAGGGCGCGTTGCGGCGGACAATCCAGAGCGCGATGAAGCCCGATTGGGCATGGGACGTCGGCGTGCGGGGGCGCCCCCATGCGCTGGGCAATGTCGCCCCCGTGCTGAAGGGAAAGACCGGGATCGAGGATTTCTTTGCCTGGATGCGGGACAATTTCGACAATTCCATCAACTGGCGGGACCTGGATTTCATCCGGTCGGAATGGAAAGGTCCGCTGATCATCAAGGGCCTTCTGGACCCGGAGGACGCGAAGGAAGCGGCGGCAATCGGCGCCGATGGCATCATCGTGTCCAACCATGGCGGACGGCAACTGGATGGTGTGCTTTCCACCGCTCGCGCCCTTCCGCCCATTGCTGACGCGGTGGGTGACCGGCTGACCGTGCTGGCTGATGGCGGGGTCCGTTCGGGTCTCGACGTCGTACGCATGCTCGCGCTGGGGGCCAAGGGCGTGCTGCTGGGCCGGGCGTGGGTCTTTGCCCTCGCCGCCAGGGGGCAAGTGGGTGTCGAACAGATGCTCGCCATGATCGAAGCGGAAATGCGCGTGGCGATGACGCTGACGGGCATGAAGTCAATCGACGAAATCAGCCGGCTCGCGCTGGCGGACCACTGAACTAGAAAACAAACTGGAGGACAGGATCCAATGGGCGGCAATCCGGCGCTGGGCGTCATCTTTCACTGGCTGGGCGGTTTCGCGTCGGCCAGTTTTTACGTCCCCTACAAGCGGATCAACCGCTGGTCGTGGGAGATTTTCTGGCTGGCGGGCGGCCTGTTTTCCTGGGCAGTCGCGCCCTGGCTTTTCGCTTCGCTTCAGACCCGCGACCTGTTGGGCGTCCTGTCCGCGACGCCGCGCGACACATTGTTCTGGTGCTGGTTCTGGGGCGCGATGTGGGGCTTTGGCGGCCTGACCTTCGGGTTGACCATGCGCTACCTTGGCCTGTCGCTGGGTATGGCGGTTGCGCTGGGCCTGACCACCGTGATCGGAACGCTTGGGCCGCCAATCTTTCGCGGGACGATGGGCGAAATTGCATCGACCATCAGCGGCCAGATCACTCTGGTCGGGATCGTCATCACCCTGATCGGCATCGTCGTGGTCGCCCGCGCTGGCAAGGCGAAGGAACGGGACCTGGCCGGAGCGAAGTCGGAAGGGGTCGCTGAGTTCAACCTGAGAAAGGGCATATTGATCGCCATATTTTCGGGCGTGATGTCGGGCTGCTTTGCCTGGGGGCTGGATGCGGGTCAGCCGATCCGCGACCTGACCCTGGCCGCCGGGACCGACCCGTTGAGCCAGGGCCTGCCGGTATTGTGTGTCGTGCTGGCCGGGGGGCTGACCACCAACGCCCTGTGGTGCAGCTATCTGATCGCGAAGAACAAGAGCGCTGGCCAGTTCCTGGGCACGCCGTCCGATCCCGAACGCGGCGGGCGTGCGCCGCTGCTCACCAACTATCTGCTCGCGGCGCTCGGTGGGACGCTCTGGTACTTCCAGTTCTTCTTCTACACGATGGGCGAAAGCCAGATGGGGCGTTATGGATTTTCATCCTGGACGCTGCACATGGCGTCGATCATCCTGTTTTCGACCTTGTGGGGCTTTGCGCTGCGGGAATGGAAGGGCGCAAGCAAGAGCACGCGGCGGACGGTCTGGACCGGCATTGGCCTGCTGGTAGGCGCTACCATTGTGATCGGCGCGGGCAACATGCTGGGGGTGGAAGCGGCACATTGATGAAATCGGTGCGGAATCCATTGTTTATCGTCTAGCCAACCATGGATTTCGTGTTGCTGCCATTGCATAAGCGACGCCGACGAAGGCATGCCTCTTCGTCGGCGCACCAGCAAAGGATGAAACGGACGAGATGCATGCGGCGGAACGCGAAAGCCTGATTTTAGACGCGCTGCGGCTCAGCGGGTTCATTTCCTATCGCGACCTGGAAGCGCAGCTGGACGCATCCCCCGCCACAATCCGCCGTGACCTAACGCGGCTGGAGGAACATGGCCATATCGTGCGCGTGCATGGCGGGGCCAAGGTAGCAGCGTCGGCGTCCACTGCCTTGGCAGAGCCGCCGATCCATCTGTCGGGCAGGCCCTTCGACCAGTCCATCAGCGAAAATCTGGCACAGAAACAGGCCATCGGTCGCGCCGCCGCCGCCCTGTGCGGACCGGGCGAAGGCATCATGGTCGACGGCGGCACGACCACATTGCAAATGTGTCCTTGTTTGGCAGGCCTCAATCTTCAGGTGCTGACCAATTCGCTGCACATCGTCAACGCGCTGCTGCCCCAGGCCGGAACGCGCATCCTGCTGCCGTCGGGCACCCTGTTCCGGGAACAGAACATCATCCTTGCCCCGGCAGGCGAAGACAGCATGCCGCATTTTCACGCGCCCAAATTGTTCATGGGCGCCGCCGCCGTTGGCCCGCGCGGCGTAATGCAGCAGGACGTTATCCTGGTCGCAGCCGAACGCAGGCTGGTGGACCGGGCGGAACAGGTCATATTGATGGTCGACAGTTCGAAATTCGTTTCCTCCTCCGGCGCGATCGTATGCAGGCTGGATGAGGTCGACACGCTGATCACCGACGCGGGCATCAGCGCAGAGGCGGCCGATATGGTGCGTCAGGCGGAGATCGATCTGATCATCGCGCAGGATTGATGCGCGGGCCGTCGGCGCTGCGCCTTCAGGCGTCGGCCCAGCGGCGGAGCAAATTGTGATAGACGCCGGTCAGCCGGATGATTTCCGCATTATCCTGACCAACAATTGTGGCCAGTGACTGAATACTGCTGTCCAGGTCGAACAAAGTCTGCCGCGCGCTGTCGTCGCGGACCATCGATTGTAGCCAGAAAAAGCTGGCGACCCGGCGACCGCTTGTCACCGGATTGACCCGGTGCAGCGACGATGACGGGTAGAGCACTGCATGGCCCGCAGGCAACTTCACCTGCTGCGCGCCGAATTGCGTCTCGACGATGATTTCGCCGCCCACATAGCTGTCGGGGTCTTCCAGAAACACCGTCATCGACAGGTCCGACCGCACCCGAAAGCCGCTGACCGCCTGAATACGGACCGCGCTGTCGACATGAACGCCAAAGCCCTGCCCGCCCGCATAGCTGTTGAACAAGGGCGGGAATATCTTGAGCGGCAGCGCCGCCGCAATGAACAGCGGATTGCGACCCAGCGCTTCCAGAATAATCTGCCCTGCCTGTCGGGCTTCGGGGGAGTCTTCCGGCAATTGCAGGTTATTCTTGGCAAGTGCGGACTGATGACCCGACGTAACATTGCCATCCACCCATTGCGCAGCGTCAATCAGTGCCCTGACATCGCTAAGCTGGCGGCCATCGAGCAGGTCCGAGATGATCGTCAGCATGAAAATTCCCCGCTCAATAAGGTCCTTTGGACTGTGCCAGCAACACAGCGCCTGAATGGATCGCGGCGCACAGGCAGGTGCGCGACCAATCAACCCAACCCGGCTATTGCGACTGGTTTTCAAAGTCAAATATTATGAGGGCATGCCGGACAAGCCCGCAAACCGCGCTGATGAGATTTCCGAAGGGGGGGGTAACCCGGGCAATGCAGGCGCGTGCAGTCGCCAATCATTGCCCGGGAAAACATTGTCATGAACCCCTAAGGGATGACAACGTTGTCCGACCGCTCTATAATGGTCTGTAAGATTGTTCAAGAGGCTTTTCGACATGGTGGCAAATGGCAGCGCCGGTGCATGATGCGGGCATATCTCCGAAACGTGCAATCGCCGTTTGCACATGCCCTGCCCACCCTATCGCACTGATCCGCCCGCATCATGTCCAGCATACGTGACGTCGCCGCCCTGGCGGGCGTATCGATCAAGACCGTCTCCCGCGTTGTCAACAATGCGCCCAACGTCAGCAGCGACCTGCGCGAACGGGTCACCGCCGCGATCAAGACGCTGGACTATCGCCCCAACCAATCGGCGCGCCGCCTGGCGGGCGGACGGTCGTTCCTGATCGCCTTCCTGTATAACAACCCGGCTCCCGGCTATAATAGCGGCATTCAGGTAGGCGCCGCCAACCGCTGCCGCGAACTGGGCTATCACCTGGTGGTCGAACCTATTTCCCTGGTGGGAGAGGAACGGTTCGAAGTGCTCGACCGACTGGTCGCAGCGTTGCGACCCGACGGCGTATTCCTGGCCCCGCCGCTGTCGGACGATCCCCAGATCCTGCGCCGTCTGGCCGAACTTAAGCTGCCATGCGCGCGGATCGCGGGATCGATCATGTCGGAAAGCTTCAACATTCCCACGCCCGAACGGTCCGCCGGACGGATGGTGGCGGATCACCTTATCGAGCTCGGCCATCGGCGCATCGGCGTCATCTGTCCGCCGATCACCCATCGCGCGGCCCAACTTCGCGTCGATGGATTCAGGGACGGACTGGTCGCCGCCGGGATCAGCATCGACGAACAGATGTTTGTCGAAGGCCGTTTCGACTTTGCGTCCGGCATCAGCGGTGGAGAAATATTGCTCGCATTGCCTGAGCCACCGACCGCCATATTCGCGACCAATGACGACATGGCGCTGGGCGTCCTGACACTTGCCCACCGGCGCGGTCTGCGATTGCCGGATGACCTGTCGGTAGTCGGTTTTGACGACACGCGCGGCAGCCTGACCACCTGGCCGCCGCTGACCACCGTCAGGCAACCGCTGGAGGAAATGGGACGTGCCGTGGTAAATGCCCTGGTTCAAGGGCTGGCAAATGCGCCGTCCTTCACCTTGGAACTGGTGCAGCGGGAAAGCAGCGGGCGGGCTCCGGTTCTATAGCCGTCGCGCCGCCACGCCACCCCTTCGCTTTTGTCAGGCGCTCGCCGCCTTGCGTCCCGCCTGCCGTCCAAAGAAGGTGCAATCCGCCAGGCTGAGACCTGAGCTATAGCCATGCCCCCACGCGGGCAGGCCTGACGTGCAGCGTCCCGCCGCGAACAGGCCGGGGACGGGCGCTCCGGTGCGGTCCAGTACTTCGCCGTCCACCGATGTGCGCAGTCCGCCCAGGGTGAAGAAACTGAAATAGCTGCTCTGGAAATTCAGCTCCAGCGCGACGAATGGCCCCTGATCCAATGGCGTCAGGATTGGCGCATTCTTGTGAAACAGCGGGTCGCGTCCTTCCTTCGCATGCGCGTTGTAAAAGGCCATGGTCGCCGACAATGTGCCGGGCGCCATTTCCAGTTCGGCCTCAACCTCTTCCCAGCTTTCACCCGTACCGGCGATTGTGATTCCCGCCATTTCCAGCGGCTGGTCGAAATGAGCGATGTCGAGCAGCAAATAGACCCGGTCGCCCAATTGATCGACAGCCGCGCGGCTCACCCGGCCATGATAGCAATCCTCATTGATGAACCGCTGACCCGCCTGATTGACGAACACACCATAGGCCTGCGGTTCGGGCATGGTCCACGGACAGGTCGTGAAATATTGTTCCATGTGGATGGCGTCGCCACCTGCCCCCACACCCAGTTCGATGCCGGACCCGTCATCCTGATCGCCGATGGGGCTGTTGATGCGGAAGGTTTCGGGGCAATAGCGCTGCCGCATGTCTTCGTTGAAGACAAAGCCGCCGGTGCACAGCACGACGCCCTTTGCCGCCCTGACAAAGCGGTTCACATTGTCGATGCGCACAACCACGCCGACCACGCGCTGGTCATCATCCTGCACCAGTGCCACAGCGCGCGCGTCGGACACGACCTGCACGCCCAGGTCGCGGGCGCGGCTTTCCAGCAGATCGACCAGCGGCCGTCCGCCGCCCCAGCCCATATGCTGGATGACGTGGCCGCGCGGCGCAGGCTTGGCCAGATTGCAAAACGGCCAGGCCGCCTCGCTGCCCGACCAGATCAGCGTGGAATCATCGACCGGTTCAATATGCTTGCCGGGCAGGAAATTGCCGCGGTACGGAATGCCCTGTTCCTTCAGCCAGCCATAATGGGCCACTGACTCGCGAGCATACAGGTCGCACTTGGCATCGTCGGCACAGGGGCCGCCCGCTGCCTTCAGATAAGCGGCCATATCCTCTGTGCTGTCTTCAAACCCGGCGGCGCGCTGCGCATCGGTCCCCCCACTGCCGCCGATATAGATTTCGCCGCCGGACAATGCGGATGCGCCGCCGCTTCCCGATCCGCGTTCGAACAGCATGACACGCGCGCCAGCCGATGCTGCCTCAATGGCCGCACAGGCGCCCGCCGCGCCGAAGCCGACGACTGCGATATCCGTCTCATGATCCCATGCCTGCACCGCAGAGGCAGGATATGGCCGATGAAGAGAAGCGTCAGTCACTCAATTTACTCCGTTTCGCCGCGTCGCAATCGCGGCCTGTTCATAATCGAAAGGGGCATGCGCGCAAGCGGACGGCGTGAACATTATCCCGACACCGTATAGCCGCCGTCCACATATAGCGTCTGGCCAGTAATCCAGCTGGCGGCAGGGCTTGTCAGAAAAAGTATCGCATTGGCGATATCCCCCGGATCGCCCAGCCGTCCAAGCGGGGTGCGCGCCAGGGTCGGCTCAATCCAATCCGCCTGCTCGAACGTCCCGGCGGTCATGCCGCTGCGCGTCAATCCTGCCGCCACCGCATTGGCGCGAACGCCACGCGCGCCCCATTGCACCGCCATCGCCCTGGTCAGGCCGACCAGCCCTGTTTTGGCCGCTCCGTAGCCGGGGACCAGGCCGATGCCGAAAAAGCTGCTCATCGACCCGATGCCGATCACGGAACCGCCACCCTCCAACTTGCTGTCGGCTAAAAGATCGACGGTGCGCCGCGCCAAACGGAATGCCGAATTGAGCAGCATATTCACCGCCCGGTCGAATATCTCAGGCTCCCATTCGTCCAGACCCAGGCTGGGAAGCGCGATTCCCGCATTGTTGATCAATATGTCCAGCCGGGGAAGAGCGGCGGCAACGCTGTCGATGTTCGCGCTGTCCTCCACATCAAGCTGAAGATAGCGATAGCCCGACAGGTCCACATCATATTCAGCGGCACTGCCCCGCGTGCCCGTGATGGTCACTTGCCCACCCGCATCGCGATAGGCCGCCGCAGTCGCAGCGCCAATGCCGCTGGTCCCACCCGTGATCAGAATATGGGCGCCGGAATAATCATGGACGGGTAACGTCATACTCTCTCCCTATCCGCCCGCGATTCGGCGCGGTACGTTCACGTTCAAATGTTCATGGCCTGCCACGGCCCTTGCTTACCCTGCACCCGTCAGACAAATTCAAGCATGACCTTTGCCGAATTCGCCGCATCCCGTGCGGTGTCGATCGCTTCATTGAATTGTTCGAACGGAATATGGTGGCTGATCATCGGAGCAAGATTTATTTCGCCCGCCACGATCATGTCGACCGCTTCGCCAAATTCCGCATGACGTCCAAGCGCGATCGATCCGATCAGCATGATTTCGTTCATCATCATCTTGAACAGGTCGACAGCGCAAGGCTTCTTGTAAAGCGCGATCACGGAAATCCGGGCGCGAAACTTGGCTATCGCGATGACCTCGGCCAGGGCCTGCGGCGCGCCCGCCGCATCGATGAACACGTCGGTGTCGACATGGCGATGTCCCAGGCGGGTTCCTTCGCCATGTGCCGTCGCCAACATTTCCGTGATTGATCCTGTGGAAGCATTTATAGTCGTTTTCGCGCCCAGCGCCCGCGCGCGCGCCAGTCGGCTGGCTTCCCGATCGATAATCACGATATTCTTGACGCCCCGATGACGAAGCATGACGACCGCGCTCAGGCCTATCGGGCCAGCGCCGATTACGGCAACCTTGTCGTCCGGTTTCACATCAACCAGGTTGATGCCATGCAGAGCGACCGACAAAGGTTCGGCAAGAGCCGCCAGTGCCGGCGCAACATGCGCAGGCACTGCATAGAGTGACGAACCGATTTTCGCGTCGGGGACCAGAATGAAACGGGCCATCGCTCCTTCCAGACCGCCATTGCCGATGTTGCGATCATCCGGGTTCACCGCGACCCGCAGGCCCGGCTGGACGTCTCGAACATCCGTCCCGACCCACTCCACGATCCCGGCAAATTCATGGCCGATAGGCATCGGTTCGGACAGCGGCGCACCCGTTCCGCCCAGTGCGATATAGCCCAGATCGCTCCCGCAGATGCCGCACGCCTCAACGCGCACAACCACGTCACGGGGACCGGGCTTAGGGACAGTCACATCGTCCAGACGAACGTCACCAGGCCCATGAACCCGCGCAACTTGCATCGTCGTCATGGGCATGCCCTTCCTATCTTCAGATGGCCCTGCGTTCACTTGCTTTCCGCCTTCACCGGGAACGCATCGAAGTAGAAGGCGAAACGTTCGCGCAACCTTTCGGGATTGACCCCGAAATCACGCTCCAGATGATAGGTCATCCGCCCTTCCTTCCCCCTTGGGTGGCGGGCGACATATTCACCGACAGCCTGACGCGAATGGTCCGTCATCGGCAATCCGGCCTTGGCCAATATTCTTTCCGCCGTGGCGAGGTCGTCTGCCATGAACTGGTGGAACGGCACGTCCACGCTCTTTTCCGCGGGCCACACATGCCGATCGTTCATGCAGGCGCGCAGCAGATGTTCGATCCGGTCGGCCCAGTAAGTGAAGATCGTCGTGGCGTCGAACCGCTTGCGGTTGATCCGCGTGGTATAGGCCTGCATCGTGACCGCCGACTGGATCACGGCAACCGGATCGCGA
The DNA here is from genome assembly GCA_946885845.1 of uncultured Sphingobium sp. The sequence continues at coordinate 79,172 of CAMPHJ010000004.1, forward strand.
TGGGTGATGGCGACGAAAGCGTCGGGGAAAACCGCCTTGAGCACCGGCAACTGCTCCAGATGCTGCGGGCATTTAAGCACCCACCGCTTAGGCCCGTGACGCCGCTGCAACAGCTTCAACACGGTCTTCAGATACTCGTAATGCGGCGTCTGGTCGGTATTGTAGTAATGGTCCCGCCATCCCGGCACAAAGGATAGCCATTCGAAATTATAGGATGCGAAATCGGGTCCCATGAGCTCCAGTTCCTCATGGATATGGTCCGGGTTCATCGGGTGCATGGTGGCGAGCAAAGGCGTAGTGACCTGCATGCCTGCCCATGCATCGGCGCAGCGCTGATAACGCGGATCGATACCGCCCGGCAGCAATGGATCACCGGGCAGTGGCACCGGCTCATAGCTTTCCCACAGCGGCAAGGATTGCAGCCGGGGGTCAGCGGCGATCAGATTGACGAGATGGGTCGTCCCCGACCGTGGCAGCCCCGCGATGATGATCGGCCGGTCAATCACCTCATCATGGATCGAAGGGTCCCGGTTCAGCGCATCTTGGATCAGCAGCCGGTTGGATGCATAGCGAACCATGTAATTATAAAGATTGGCGCGCGACAGGTTAGTCAGGTCCGCGTCCGCGTCCCATTCATCCAGCAGCAGGTTCAGCCGCTCGCGAAAGTCATCCGGGCCAAAATCGGCAAGACCCGTACGTTCACGGGCAGCGTTCAGCACCGCGCTTTCCGTCAGGGACACAGGATGAGCATCCCCATAAGCGAGCGCAGCCAACTGCGCCTGCGTCAGTTGGGGAGCGAACAGATCATCGATCGAAATCTCATTGGACATCGTCATTTTCCCGTTTGTCGAGCGGCGCCACCAGTGCGGCCACCATCATCGCCTCCAGATCGGCTGTGAACATGCGAATATTGGCGTCATCCAGGGCACCCGACCCTTCAAGCACATGGGAATAGTCGGCGAGGCCATGAAACAGCATCACGCTGGCGATGATGAGGCGGCGATCGGCGACATGGGCCGGTATCCCCCGCCCTTTCAACGCCTGATACAGCATGTGTTTCAGCCGTTCGGTGAGCGGTGCGGAAAAGGAAGCGGACCCTGCCTGGCGCAGTGCGAGCGTGTGGACCGCCACCAGCTGGGCGTTGAGGCGAACAAACTCCTTGCCCCCATCCGGGTCCAGCAGTTTGGCAGCCACCGGCCTGGCGAACGCGGCAACCACATGTTCAATCGCTGGCACGCCCCCACCCGCCTCCATCTCGTCGAACAAATGGTCGCGCTGTCTGGCGATGATGGGAACATGCTTGTTCAGAATAGCCTGGATCAACCCGTCCTTGTTGCCGAAATGATATTGGCAAGCGCTGCCGTGCCGCTGCTGCGCGGCCTTGTTCACCTCATTCAGGGATACCGCCTGAACGCCCTGATCCGCGAACAGCCGTTCCGCAACAGCTATCAGCTTGGCACGGGTCGCTCCGCTGCGTGGCGACACCCGCGCATTCCCCTCCGGCTGGCGATGCTGCGCGTCTAATAGGCGCGCGCTCGGCTCTGGCGATAGCATCGCGCCTCTCCCTTGTTAGTGAGACCGCACTAACTTGGCTGTGGGTTGCTGGCAAGCCCTATGGACATGGCCGCCCGATCGACCTGCGCCCTTTCACCGCCCATTCTTGTTATATGGACGATAACGTGCGAATAAGTCGGAAACTGGGGAAACAGACAATGACCGACAGCCGCAAGATAATTTTCCTGACGGGCGCATCCGGCAATATGGGCCGGGAAGCCGTAAAACGCATCGCCGCGCAGAATGAAACATTGCGGCTACGAGTGCTCATCCGTCCTGAAGAAAAATCGCATCCGGTCGTGCGCGACATCATCCAGAAGGGGTTGGCGGAAATCGTCTGGGGCGACCTGAACGATGCTGCCGCGATCCGCGAAGGGGTGAAGGATGCCGACGTCGTGCTGCATGTCGGTGCGCTGGTGTCGCCCCTGGCCGACCGCCTCCCTCCCGAAGTCGTGACGAAGGTCAATGTCGGCGGCACCCGCAATATCGTCGACGCGATCCATACGGTCGCGGACCCTCAGCGCACCCGCCTGGTCTACATCGGCACGGTCGCTGAAACCGGAAGCCGAAACGCGCCCGTCCATTGGGGCCGCACCGGCGACCCGATCAAGATCAGCGTCCATGATCATTACGCCGTGACCAAGACGCAGGCCGAAGCCATCGTTGCGCAAAGCGGCATCACGCACTGGGTGTCGCTCCGCCAAAGCGGCATGGCTCATTATGACATGTGGAAGATTTTTGATCCCATCATGTTCCACAACCCCATCAATGGCGTCTTTGAATGGTCAACCGCGAACGATAGCGGGCGGCTGATGGCGGCGATGTGCGGCGATCACCTGCCCGCGGAACTGTGGCGGGGCTTTTACAATATTGGCGGTGGTGCGACTTCGCGCGTCGTCAACCATGAATTCATGGCGCAATCGATGCCCAACTATAAAAAGGCGCTGAAGCCGCACTGGTTCGCGACCCGCAACTTTCACGGCCAATGGTATGCCGATTCCGACCGGCTGGAAGCTTTGGTGCCGTTCCGCGAACAATCGATCCACGACTATTTCCAGGAAGCGCCGCGCCATACGCCCTGGATCGTGCGCGCCGTATCGAAATATCTGCCCGGCGCCGTCAGCAAGCGGGTGCAAAAACTGGCCGAAGCGCCCGGTGGCTCGCTTCACTGGTTCGCCAATAATGACGACGCCAACATCAGGCACTATTTCGGATCGCGCGCCGCATGGGAGGCAATCCCGCGTGACTGGGACGATTTCGTCTTCGCTCAGCCGTCGCGCGAACCGACCCTGTTGAACCACGGCTATGACGAAAGCCGCGCGCCAGAGGATTGGCGGATCGACGACCTGAAAGCCGCAGCAGAATATCGCGGTGGCCAGTGTCTGGCGACCAGTTTCGATGGCCCCGATACGGCGATCGAATGGCAGTCCGCAGCGGGTCATCGATTTACGATGACGCCGCGTCTCTATTTGAAGGGCGGCCACTGGTGCCCGACCACCATGGTCGATTCCGCGGCCTATGAAGGGGAAGCCGCGCGCAATCCCTTCTTCGCGCAGGTTTGGGGCGCGGCGGCGGGTTGATCCTTTGGCTGGGGCAGATCCATTTCAGCTGACTTCAGTTGCTCTGCCCCAGCCATAGCCGCGCCGCGCTCCCCTGGCCGATAATCTGCGCTAACATGAGATCGACAAGTTAAGCCGGTCCTCCGTTCGCGACTGACGGACCGGAAGCAGCCACACTCACCCCCGAAACATCGCCGTCGACAGAAGCTGTCCCAAAGAAAAATCGCGCCGTGAACACCAGGTTCGCGGCGCGATGCAAGGATTACAAGCCCCGCCAGCCGAAGACTGGCTGGCGGGCGCAGGCTTTTAGAAGCGGAACGAACCGGAGATCCCGAATTCCCGCGGATTGGTGACGTTCACCGTGCGGTAGCCGGAGTCATAGATTATAGTCGGATCGTTGCTCGCCCTGAACTGGCTGGTACCTACACTAATATTGGTGATCCGCTTTTGGTTCAGAAGGTTGCGGGCAAAGGCCGAAAGCTCCCACTTACCCTCTTCGCCGCGCAGACCCACAAACAGATTAATCAGCGTACGTGACGGGTAACGATATTGCTGTTGTTCAGAATATACGCTGGGGCGATAGTTGATCAGCCCGCGGATAAAGGGCTGCATCGGACCAGATCCAAAACGAATCTCGGAATTGGCTGTCAGACTGAAGTCAGGCACATCCGCAAGGCGTGAGTTCCGATTGCAGAAGCTGACATTGTTAACGCCTCCAAAAGCCGGGTTCGGAATGATGACCGGTTGGCCCGTGACCGGGTCCAGCGTAGTGCACGGCAGCAAGGCGTTCTTATACCGCGCCTTGACATAGGACATGCTGACCGAAAAATCCCAGTTGTCGGTCGGACGGCCCGCGAGCGTCGCTTCTATACCCTTGACCGTGGCATCGCCGTTATAATTGTAATCGGACGTATCATCTAAAGCGCCGTCAGGCGGACCGGCAAAGAAGCCGGGGAATACTTCCGTACCCTGATCAGTAGCGATGCCGGTAAAGCGCGAGATAAAATTATCGAACTCTTGATAAAATGCCGAAACGTCGAGCGAAATTCTACGGTCGAGGAACGCAGACTTGAAACCGATTTCGTAGCTGTTTGACCGTTCTGGCTTACTGATCACCAGGTCTTCACTGATGTTTTGCGGGGTGCCAACGCCTGCGGTGGCGCCTCGATACGACCTGCCATAGGCCGCATAGGCCGTCAGGTCAGGGCTGAACTCGTAGGTCAAGGTAGCGGAGCCAGTGAACGGGCGCTCCTTCGAACTAAAATCCACGATCGGGAAGCTACCGGCGCCAGGAATAGTGATCGTAGCCAGCTGCCTTCCGTCATTCATCGTATAACGGCCTGCCGCTTCAAACGTCAGCTGCTCGGTGGGCTTAAGCCGCACGCTACCTGCAAACGCCCAAGTCTTCGCCTGTGTCGGTATCACGATCTTGCCTGCGACCGGAGTCACGAAGGGGGCTGGTAAACCGGGTACGCCAAACAGGAAATCGAGAGGCTGGTTGACAACGGTGACGCCCGTCTGGGTCGTGTGAAATACACCGGCCGACCAGTTGAAAAAGCCTTCATTATTGGAAATGATACGCAATTCAGCCGTATCCACATTATATGGCGTGCGGACGATCTGCGTCGGTGTGTAATCCGGGATGACGTTGCCAGGATCGCCATCGCCATATTGGGTCAGCGTCGTTTCCTGATGGCCGCCGACAAAGGCCAGCGTAACCGGACCCAGGTCATATTTCGCATCGACCGTTACCAGATGGCTATTGTTGATGAGCCGGCGGCGACCTTCGGACAGGTTTAGGCGGTCATCCAGCCCAATGGCCGGGTTGCCGATAGCGGCATTCCCGGGGCCGAAAATTTGCGTGTGATTGACGTTGTCAGAATTCAGATACTGATACATGACGTTGATGTCGAAGCCCTCGGTGGGCTGCAGGGCCACCGACAAACGGGCGCTCTGCGTCCGGCTGCGCGACCGATCGCCACGGGTCGTGTTGCGCACCTGATTCAGGCGATTGCCGTCCACCAACATCGACGCGCGGATCGCGATCTTGTCCTGCACAATCGGAAGGGACACGCCGCCCTGAACGTTGTAAGCGGCGTCATCAGTCGCGGTGCCCTGGATATAGCCTTCAATCTCATTGAGATTGGGACGGCGCGTACGGATGGTGATGGCGCCCGAAGGAGCCGTACGTCCACGCAGCGCGCCCTGTGGCCCGCGCAGGACTTCGACCTGGTCAATGTCATAGATGGCCGTGAATACCGTCGAGGCGTCAACCGGCACTTCGTTGTAATAAATATCGACCGAAGGACCAGTGCCCTGATCGGGATCGAAGGTCACGCCACGCAATGTCGCCGAATTCGCACGACCGTTATTGGTCAGTTCAAGACCTGGAGCAAGCTGCTGAACGTCCTTGATGTCAAGGATTTTGAGTCGCTCAATCTGCTCGCCGGTTGCGACGTTGATGCTCATTGGAACATCTTGCAACAACTGCGCACGCCGACTGGCGGTAACGATGATTTCACTCGCGGGCTGGTTCGCCCCACTGCTGACATTCGCTGCCGCAGCCGCGGTGTCCTGCGCCCAGGCGCCGCTGGACAGCGCAAATGTGCCGGCGGTAGCCAGCAACAGCGCAGCATGTCGGTGGAAATTCCCCTTCATATCATCTCCCCTATGTAAATTCTTATCGCACTTGAGTGTATATTATCAGCCGGATTGTCAAGCGAGACGAACTTGATGGAAAAATCCCTGAAGCTGTGGAGCAATCAACGACATGGCCATAAAATAACTAATTGGTTTATAATGATAATGACCTTGGTTTAAAGATACGGGCAGGGCCGTACGCCTCTGCCGAAGGGCCTGCCAATCGTTTAAATGGCCCTCATTCGGTCGCAGGCGCATATTTACGCCTACAAAAAGTCGAAACCTGTGACCGAAAGGCAACACTAACCGTTTGACTGGCTCGACCCCAAAACCACATGGTGGCAGGCATATATGATGCGCCTTTCGATCTGCTTTTTCCCAAGGACGCGCGTCGTGGCAAAGCGTCGCCCGTTCGTTCAGCGCAGAGCAAGCCATGGACCGCTATTCAGGAATAAGTGAACAGTTGCGTTTCATTGTGAACCGACTGATATGGGATCAGGCCACTGGCCGCGGAGAAGAGGAACGAACATGAAGAAATTGATGATCGCAGCGGCAATGTTCGCCATGGCGCCAATGCCTGCATTTGCTCAAGCTGCGACCTACTCGACAGAGTCGACGGAAATCGGCACGCTACTGGACGATCCCGCAGCAAAGGCTGTTCTGGACAAGCATGTGCCAGCCCTGTCGGGAAGCGACCAGATCGACATGGCACGCGCCATGACGCTGAAGGCCGTTCAGCAATATGCGCCCGATGACCTCACCGACAAGCAGCTGGCGGATATCGATGCCGACCTCGCAAAGCTGAAGGCCGCGAAATAAGGCTGAAAATATCGCTCAGCATGCTTTGAAATGGCTGGCCGGGTCCCTGGGGTCCGGCCACTTCCATTCCGGCGCTACCCCTGGATCATAGCCAGTAATTGCCGGGCGACCTGCGCCGGTCTTTGCGCGGGTATCGGATCGTCTTTGGTGCCGTTGATGATTTCGTCAGCCAGGAATTGCAATTCCTAGCTGTAACCGACGTCGTAAGGTCCGCGCGATCTTCGACTAGCGGTTAGGCCATTTATAGCCAGTTCAGGGCTATCAGGCATGGCGCCCGGATATTTCCGGGCGCCATGCCTCCCCCTTAGAACCGATAGTTCATCGTTACGCCAAATTCACGCGGCGGATTGACGGAAACCGGCGTATAGCCCGAACGGAAAGGCGCAGGACTGCCAGCCGGGCCGGGCGCCAGGTACTGGGTCGCGATTTGCAGTTCCGCGGTGGTCGCATTGGTGATCTGGGTCGAATTGAACAGATTCTTGACGAAAGCCGTCAACTCCCATCCCGCGTCAGGCGATCGAACACCTGCAAACAGGTTGACGTTGGTGATCGCCTTGTAACGATAATCAGCCGCCTGAGCGTAGAAGCCCGGCCGATAAGTCAGCAGGCCACGGATGAATGGCTCCACCGACCCCGCCGAAAAGCGCAGTTCGCTGTTCGCGCTTAACGCGAACCGGGGGATGTTGGCCAGCCTGTCGTTCGTCCGGCAAAATGCGACCTGTTGCCCAATGGGCACCGCTGGCTGGCCCGCCGTATCTGCAACGCCGTCGCCATTGGAATCCCGACACGGAATGATGGCGTTGTCATAATGCGAATCCGCATAGGATGCGTTGATCGAAATATCCCACGCATCGACTGGCCGAGCGTCGAACTGCATTTCGACGCCCTTTGAAATCGCGTCTCCGTTAAAGCTGATCGACGAAGCCGACCCGTCTATCACCCCATCCCTGGCCGATGCCGTGGGTGCTGTCACCAGGCCGACGAACCCGTCGAATTTCTGATAGAAGGCCGCAAGGTTCAACGACACCCGGCGATCGAACATCTGCGCCTTCAACCCGATTTCAATTGCATCGGACCGTTCAGGTTCCAGCACCAGCAGATCCGAATCCAGCGGGGAATTGACCCCCAACTGTGCCGACCCGCGGCGATAGGAACGCCCATAGGTTGCATAGGTCGTGATGTCGGGCGTCCAGTCATAACTGACGCTGGCGGTGCCCGTCAGCGGATGATTGACCTGCCGCACAAATTCCGGGTCGACGGTCGCGGCGCGCGGGACAACGACGCCGGCCGGTACGGGCAATCCGACGCCGCCGGTCGTCGTCACTTCTAGAAAGCTCTGCGCGGTCGCCACGACGCGGGTATAGCGCGCACCCAGTTCGACCCTCAATTTGTCGGACAATTTCAGGCGGGCTTGTCCAAAAAAGGCCAGGTCGCTGGTCTTGTTCATGATATCGACCTCCGCCAGCAGCGGAAGTGCGAACATGCTCGCCGGGAAGGGCGTGTTGGGCACCCGGTTGGCGAAGAAGCTGTCGACGCGAATGGACGACAATCCACCTGCCTTTGTCTGATTATAGAAAACGCCCAGAGTATAGTTGAACAGCCCGTCGAATGCGGAGTCAATTCGCGCTTCTGCCGTATAGACTGTCGTTGGGTCGGGCACGGTCAGCACCTGGTCATAACCCTGCACGGCATTGCCGACATCCTGATCGGTGCGCGAATGCAGTGACGTATCCTGATAGCCGCCCAGCACCGAAATCAGGTGGCTGCCAAGGTCGAAAGATGCGTCAGCCGTAACCAGATGGGTTTTATTTGTATAGAATGACGATCCTTCGTGGACGGCCAGCCTCTCGGACGCGCTGATCGCGGGGCCGCTCACAAATGGTGAAAACAGGCTTGGCTGGTTGCCCGTCCCCATCACCGCCCGGTTCTGGAGCAGGTCGCTTTCCAGATATTGATACATGATGTTGCCGCGCAAGCGTTCGGTCGGCGCGAAGGATAATGTCGCGCGAATACTTTCGGTTTCCTGATAGGACCATTCATCGCGATTGATGTTGTAAACGTGATTGGCCCGGTTGCGGTCCAGCACCGCTGCGATCCGAATGGCCAGCTTGTCCTCAATCAGGGGCGTGGACGCGGCGATCTGAAAGTTACGGGCATGTTTGTTGCTGACGGTCGCCTGTAAATATCCATCGGCTTTGCCCAAGTCCGCGCGCCGCGTCGTCAGCGTGATCGCTCCCGCCGGGGCGGTGCGTCCGCGCAATGTTCCCTGGGGTCCGCGCAGGACTTCGACCTGCCCAATGTCATAGATCGCCGTGGTGACCGTCTGAATATCGACCGGGACTTCGTTATAATAGACGGCAACGGCGGCTGGACCGCCAATGTCCGGGTTGAACGATATGCCGCGCAATGTGGCAACGCTGACGCGCCCTGACGTATTGGCAATCTGAAGCCCCGGCGCGAGCGCGGGCACATCCTTGAAATCGAACAGGTTGAACTTTTCGATCTGCTCACCGGTGGCGACATCCACCGCCATGGGAACGTCTTTCAGCCTTTCTTCGCGTTTGCCCGCCGTCACGATGATGTCGGCAGTCGAAGCTGACGACTCGTCAGTCGGCGTTGTTTGCGCGCTGGCGATACCCGTCGCGCATATGGCCGCACCCGTCATCAACAGGCCGACCAACCTTGTGGAACTACGTCCGTGCATCCCCTACCCCCAATTTTTGAATCTACTGTAATGGATCGATCGGGCAGGAAGATCACAGACGGTGATACTCAGCGATCTTGTCGCGCCGATCCATTTTCACTTTGATCATTCTCGCGACGGCAAACAAATACATCGCGAAATCATCCCATAATGTGGAACATTCATGGTCAATGGCGTCATTGACTCATCGTCGGTGATGCTTTCATTTGAAGCATAAGAAGAGAGGATGATGGACCAGATCCGCGCGCCCGCGTCGGCGACCCTATCGGCAGGAGGAGAGGACGACCGGCGCGGCATGCTTCGCGACGGCATCGCCCAACCGGGCCATCGCATCGTTGAACGCCTGTTGTCGTTGATCGCGCGACGCAGCGGCAATGCCGGCAACATCCTGCGCGCGAACGGATTCGACCAGCCGCTCGACCAGTTCCTGGTCGACACCCTCCCATCGCTCGACATGACGACCCTGCAACGGCTTTCATCGCAGGCCAGCGTTGCGGTTTCCGACCTGCAGGCTCGCGCTTCCGGGCGATTGCCGTTCCGGGGCGGGGACTGGCGACTGCTCTTCTATTGCCTGGTCGGCAGCCGCACCCTGCGCGAAGCGATCGTGCGGATGGAAGAACTGCTGACGGCAATCGATGGCCGCATGGGTTCGGTATCGCTAAAGCGTTCGGCGGGCCGGGCCAGCCTTATCTATACTGGCGCACGCAGCGGCGATGAAGAAATGGACTTCATTGTCACCCTGCACGGGCAACTGATGTTCCATGCCATATTCAGCTGGTTGATCGGCAAATCGCTGGACGGTGCAGTGGCGCTGGACTTCCCCGAATCCGCACGCTGTTACCTGGACGATGAACTACTGCCTTTCGACCTGGCGCTGGGCGCGGGCCAGCCGGAGATGACCTTTGCCGGAACGCTGCTGGACCAGCCTGTGATCCGCACCATGTCCGATTGCGAAGCATTGCCCACGCTCAATTTCCTGTTCGGATTGCGGGCGGGCCAGGACCCGTTGGAAATCGTCCGCCGGTCCCGGCACTATCTTGCGCTGACGCTGCGCGAACGGCAAAAATTGCCTTCGCTGGAAGAATTGTCGCGACATCTGGCCATCGGCCCCATGACATTGCGGCGCAGGCTGCACAGGGCCGGCACATCGTTCCGGCTGATCCGCGACGAACTGCGCCACGAATTGGCCATCGACATGCTGACCACCAGTTCCATGTCGATCGAGGACATTGCCGAGCGGCTCGACCTGTGTGATTCCGACGCCCTGCGCCGTGCCTTTCGCGGATGGACCGGAATGGCGCCCACGGAATTCCGACGCAGCCTGGTCCAGCGATCCACTGACGGGTGATGTCCTTTATGGAATGCTGACAGTGCGATCAGCCCGCCGCCCCCTTCACGCCATGATTTCCGACAGAGGCCGCGACGTCTGCATCGCCTCTGTGCCCCATGTATCGACGGGGACGCCCATCAACTGCTGCATGGTCAGGCCGACGCGCGAAATCGGGTCACCCTGACTTGCGACATGGATGCCGGTCTTCACCTTGCCTCCCGCGCGCCCGGCCAGCATCACGGGGATGCCGTTTACATCATGGTTCTTGGCGTAGCTGACTTCGGAATGGGCGACGACCAGCATGTTGTCGAGCAAGGTGCCGTCCCCTTCCTTGATCGAAGCCATCGCCGCGACGAAGTCGGCCCACCCCTGCATGCTTTGCGTGGAAAAATCATCGACGGTGGGCTGATACCCCTTGGCGCGGTCCACCTGTTCTTCATGCGTCGCCTGATGATAGCCGGTAGGCGATCCCGCCTGACGCAGGTCCGCGGTGGCGGTTGAAAAGACCATGTTGAACACCTTGGTCTGATTGCAGGCCAACGCCATGGCCAGCAATTGCGACATCAACTGATGCGATTTCTGACGGGCGGAAACATCGGTGCTGGCGGGAAGGTCAGCCGGTTGCGCGGGAACGCTGCAGGCTTCGGCACGCGGCGGCTTTTCCAGTTGCAACGCCAGCTTGTTTTCCACCTCGCGGATCGCGGTGAAATAGCTGTCCATCCGCGCCTTGTCCTCCGCGCCCAGCTTGCCCAGCAATCTGCGCCGTTCGTCGGTCACCGCGGACAATACGCTGCGGCGGGCCATCACCTTGGGGTCGGGCGTGAATTCGGCAGCGTTGGGATCGCGAAAATCCGCGCCGAACACACGGCGGTAAAGCTCCATGGGCGACGCAACGCTGGGGTTCATTTCCGTCCCGCTGCGATAGGAAAAGCTGGTGCGCGCATTGCCGTCAGCGCTGAGTTCAAGGCTGCGGAACAATGTGCCCGCGCCGATCGCATCGGCAATGGCGACATCGAAAGTCGGCCCAGCAAGCTGCTGCCAACTATCGCTCGGCGTGCCGGTGCGCAGGCCCACATTGCCCGATACATGCGGCTGGTTGCTCTTGGCCCCCAGTGCCACATTGAACCCGGAAAGGATGGACACCTGATCCTGCACAGGCTTGATGGGCGCCAGTTCAGGCGGCAGGTCATATCCGGTCCCGGTATTTTTCGGGTTCCAGCGATCAGGTATCATCCCGCATCCCCAGAACCATGTCCCGAACCGGACTGGCAGGCGTCCGCCGCCGTGGGTCGCGGCAAAAGCAGTGCCGCTATCATTCAGGAAATAATCCAGGAAGGGAAGCCCGACGGCGACCGCCGCTCCGCCCTGCATTCCGCGCAACAAAAACCCGCGCCTGTCAAAATTTCTCATCAGCCTTTCCTTCCTGAAGATGGCTGGCCTGAAGATGGCTGGCCCGCTATCGTGCGCACGGCTGGCGACCGGACGGCGAAAAACTGCGGATCGATGGCGATGTGCCGGAACAACGACCGGATGCGATAGCCAGCGCGGGCGAAATCGCTATCCAAACGGTGGGTCAGCATTTCTTCGGAAGGCAGCATCGACCGGCCCGCCGCGTAGCGCCAGGCCGACTGGACCAGGCACTGGGTCACCTTGGGATTGTCACGCAAGGCCTTGCCCAGCCCGGCGCTATCGTTGAACGCGACATTGTCCAACATGCCGGACGTGTCGATGGTCACGCCATTTTCCATTGCGCGAAATTGGCCCGCCCCGTCAAAGCTGTCGAGCGTCAGCCCCATGGGATCGGTCAGCTTGTGGCAGCTGGCGCATTCCTCATCGTCCAGATGCGCCTTCAACCGCTCGCGCGTCGTGCGGAACGCGGGATTGGACGTGTCCTGCACAATGGTGAAGTTCACATTGGCTGGCGGCGTCGGGACATGTTCGCACATCAACACTTCACGCAGAGCCTTTCCGCGCAGCGTGGGCGACGACCGTCCCTCATGCGAATGGAGCGCCAGGAAACTGATCTGCGTCAGCAACCCGACCCGTGGGTCATCGTCCGGCAAAGTCACCATGGACCAGTCACGCGGGCCAAATGGCATCCGGTAGAGCGGACTCAACTGGCGGTTCATCGCAACCCGACGCGTGGTGAAAAGATCGCGATAATCGCCATCCTCCGCCACCAGCAGGGTGGTGATGGTGCGCAGTGTCTGTTCACGCGCGGCGGGGCCGGCGGACGACCGGAAAGCGGGATAGATCAGCCCGTCCTTGGACAGCGACATCATCCCTTCCAGCTGCAGGAAATCGTCGAAGAATGACCGCACACCGGTTTCGAACCGGGGCGACGCCATCAGCCGGTCGACCTGCCGGGCAAGTCCCGCGTCGGTCATCAGGCTGCCATCGCCAGCCGCCTGCAACAATTGTTCATCGGGCGTGCTGTTCCACAGGAAATAGCTCAGCTTGCTGGCCCGCGACCAGGCATCGATGGTTCGCCTGCCGGGCGCGGCCGGGTCAGCAACCTCCCGGTCGACCTGAAACAGGAATGGCAGGTCCGACAGCATCGTCGTCAGCATGATGGCCAATCCGGCGTGAAAATCCTTCAACGTCGCCGCTGCCGCCAGCGTCTGGGTCACCGCCAGTTTTGTCTCCACCTCCGTCAGTGGCCGCCTGTAAATGCGAAGACCCACCCGTTTGAAAAACGCCTCCGCACAGGCAGCGCCTTGCGGGTCGGACGATGTTGGCCCGCATCCGACCAGCCGGTCGCGGTGGCCCGCATCCACCACCTGTTCGGCGATGCCGCGCGCGATCTGCTCATATTGCTCGGCGCCCGCTGGCGTCAGCGACACCGCGCTGGTCCCGGCGGCAAGCAGCCCGCCCACCCTCAGGTCCGGTTCGAACCGGCCGCTGACCTTGATATCCGGTCCGAATATATCGGCGATTGTCGCGCGATATTGCGCTTCGGTCAGACGCCGGAACTTGGGAACCCGCTGCTGGGATAGTTGTGCCTGCTGCGACGGCGCGTCGGCATGCCCGGCACTGGCGGCCAGCATGATCGCGCCGACCGAACAGAGCGCGGTCGCTGCAGATACTGCGCGCAGCACGCGTGTGGATAGCCCTGTCCTGGTCACTGCTGCGCTCCTTGAGCTACCTGCTGACCCTTTTTGATCAGGAAAACGGGCACGCCGCGAAACCGCAGCGCTGACGAAATGGCGCTATTCCGCCGGGTCTTGGGGTCAGGAAAAGCGTCCGCATAGCGACGCACCGCCTTGACGAGTGCGGGGCAGGACATGCGCGTCAGGTTGGACCCGACCTGCGTCGATTGATGATAATTTTCCTCGATGCTCGCCAGCGTGTGATAGCCGTAAATGCCACCCTCAATCGCTTCGCCCGGCTTGATCTTTGCCTGGATGCGCGCCTGCCTCACCTCACGATAGCTGTCGATAATCTGTTCACGCAACCGCATGCGCAGGTCGAATGGGTCTGTCACCAGCTCGCCATTACGGATGCGTCCTTTCGTTTCCGCCATGAAACGCCGGTCCGGGTCGACATCCAGACTGGCCCACGCCAGCGGCTTGCCTGCGCCCGACAGTTCCAGCGGGCTGGCGCTGGCATAAAAACGCACCGTCACATCGTCATCGTTCGCGGGGTCGTCGACGCCCGTCACTTCCACCAGAGTTGGCGACGATAGCGACGTGATGACCTCATCTGCGACCCTCGGCGTGCCGAAGTCGCGGGTGGAAAATGTGCACCCCACCGCCCGGATCAACTGGTTATCGACGCCAGGCACTTTGTCGGGGCTGACATAGTCATCCTTGCTGACCCGACCGTCCAGATCGATGCCATAGGCAATGAGGCCGCGATAATCCTCATTCCCCTTCGCCAGAAAAGGGAAATCTTCCGGGTTAGTGCAACTGTCATAGGCAAAGCGCGTGCCCAGAAAGGACAATGTGCCCTTGCCCGCCGGGATATTATGCTTCTGCCGCAATGCGTCCTTTTCCGCTTCGGACACCTGCGCCATGCTTCCATTCTCGCCGGATTTGTGGCCGGTCGGCACCATCTTGAATCCCAGCCGCTGACCCATCAGCTTGTGCAGGTCCTGCACCTTGTCGTCCGGTGCATATTGGGCGCGTTCCGCGGGCGGCAGGCTTTCCAGGAAAATGTCGGCTGAACTCAGCGACAAGGCGGGACATGCCTTTTCATCTTCATAAGCCGCAATATAGATGTTCGTCAGTGCGAAGGAAAAAGACTGGGGTTGCGGTGCCGACGCACCCACCGTCATGACGCTGGCAATCGCCAGCAGGCCCGCCGCAGCGCGCCTCTCTCGGCCGTTAAGCCCCATTATTCACCTCTCTCCTACCACCCGCGCCGTTACGCTGGTGCCTTTCGCCCACTATCGTGCACTCGCCAGTGCGACCGCCACGGATTTACTGTTCACCGATCCGGCACAACTGGTTCGAAATGGAAAGGAAGGGGGCGCTTGCGCTCGCTTGCTCGGACGCCAGCCTGATCAAAAATGCTGTGTCGCGATTTCCATGCTCATCCGCTGGGCCGCGCTGACCAGCGTCGGTCCCAATTCTTCCAGCCGGGCACGGGTCAGCTGCGACGAACGGTCTGAAATGGACAGCGACCCCTTGGGCAGGCCGTAACGGTCGCTGACAACAGCCGCGACGCACCGCAGCCCGTTGCTGTGCTCTTCATCATCCAGCGCATATCCTCGGCTGAGGATCGTGGCCAGTTCGCCCCTCAAATAGTCGCCGTCGATAATGCTGCGCGCGGTGCGGGCCGTTAGCGGCGCATTGTCCAGATATCGGTCCAGCTCCGATCGGGACCATTGCGCCATCAACACCTTGCCGGAAGCCGTGGTGTGTAGCGGCAGGACCGCGCCGGGACGCGCAGCCGTCTGGCGAAAACCGTTGGTCGCGACCTGCCCCACATAGCAGACGCCAGCACCTTCCGGCACGGCGATGTTCACGCAATGCTGCACCTGCGACATCAGTGACTGCATGATGGAGCGGCCCAGTTGGCCCAGGTCGCGCGTCTGGGCGAATACCGCACCCACCGTGAAAGCCTGCACGCCGATCGACCAGCCATTTTTCCGCCGGTCGAACGCGACGTAACGCAACGCTTCCATAGTGGTCAGCAGGCGGTGGGTGGTGGATCGGGGCAATCCGACGGCGCGCGCCAGATCGCTCAACGTCATGCTGTCGCTCTTGGCAAGCTCATCGAGGATGCCGAACGCCCGCACCAATGACTGGACTCGTCCTAGCAAGCCATTTTCCGGCTCTTGCTGAATGTCGGTCACGACTGTTTCCTCACCTCGCCAGCTTGTCGCCGCGCGAGCGACAGCCTTGTCAGAAACTGGTATGACCTGTTTCCCGACCTTTGTCGATAAACATTGCGCCGAACCGTGAAGCGCCCGTGCATAGCTTCAGCCGCGTGACATTTCTGTCAACCATGGCTGTTCCACATCATGGGAAGATCGATTGTAGATCGGTCAAGCTGGGCTAGAGTCCTCTTAGGTCAAAGGAGAGGTTCATGCCGGGCATCTTGCCGCTTAATCGCCGGACAGCGCTGGGCCTAGGGGCTGGAGCGATCGTCACGGGTTTTAACCCGGCGTTCGCGCGCAGCCTGGGGCGCAATAGCGCACCGGATTGGGCGGGCGAACCGATGCGCTGGTTCCAGCTTGCCTTTACCGAAGATGATCCGGGCCGCTACGACCCCGCTTTCTGGATCGACTATTTCCGGCAGATCCATGCCGATGGCGTCTGCCTCAGCGCGGGCGGCGGCATCGCTTTCTATCCAACGGCAATCCCCTATCACGGCATGGCCCAGGGCGTCGGCAAGGATGTCGACCCGTTCGGCGACATGGTCGCTGCGTGCAAGAAACTGGGGATGCGCGTGCTCGCGCGGATCGACCCGCACGCCATGAACGCCGCTGCCGCCGCCGCTCATCCCGAATGGGCGCTGACCGGCCAGGACGGCAAGATCAAACGCCACGGCAGCGCGCCGGACCTGACGCTGACCTGCGCCTATGGTCCCTATAATTTCGGACTGATGCCAAAGGTTATCGAGGAAATCGCCCGGCGCTATCCGATAGATGGTTTCTTCGGCAATCGCTGGAACGGCAGCGGCACCTGCTATTGCCAGAGCTGCAAAACCCTCTATCGCGCCGCGACCGGACAGGACATACCCGCCGACCCGGACCCATCAAAGCCGGAGGGGCGTCTTTACGCCGACTGGATCGAACAGCGGTCCTTCGCACTCATCGACCTGTGGAACGAAGCCGCGCGCAAATATCGGCCCCAAGCCTTCTTCATTCCCGGCGGCGACCGTCGGGGCCTGGTGGATCTGGATGGGCCAGCCCTTTCCAAACGGCTTCCGCTGGCTTTCTGCGACCGGCAGGCGCGATCCGCCATCCATTCCACTTGGGCGACAGGTCCCGAAGTCTGGGGCGCGGGCCGCTACACGCGCGAACTGCGCGCCTTCATGCAGGACAAGCCGGTCGGCCATATCATCTCCGTTGGCGTTGAAGAGGCCTACAGGTGGAAGGATTCGGTGCAGGACCCCGCCGAAATCCAAATCTGGGCGGCAGGGGCGATTGCCCAGGGCGCACGTCCCTGGATCACCAAGTTCAATGCGAAGCCGCTCGACCTGCGCTGGATGGACGTCGTGCGGCAAATCTATGGCTGGCATCATGCGAACGAAGATTATTTGCGCAACACGCAAAATCTGGCCCGCATCGCGCTGGTTCACGCGCCAACGACGACCGCCTATCTGGGCGGCTGGACCAAGCGCGAGGAACTGGAAAGGCACGGGGCGGGATTTTATCAGGCAGCGCTGGAATCACGGATACCGTTCGACCTTGTCGACGAAGGCTTCCTTGACCAGGCCAGCCTGTCCCGTTTCCGCACCATCATCCTGGCCAATGCAGCCGTCCTGTCCGACGCGCAATGCGACCAGATACGCGCCTTCGTAGCGCGCGGCGGACGGGTCGTCGCGACCTATCAGACGTCGTTGTTCGACGGCGAAGGGCGGCAGAGGCCGGACTTCGGGCTGGCGGACCTGTTCGGCTGTTCGGTGGCAGGGAAGCCGGAAGGGCCGCTCAAAAACGCCTATCTCACCTTGCGCCACACCCATCCCGCCATGGCGGGCCTTGGCAAGGTCAGCCGCACGATCGGGCCGCTCCATCGCCAGCCCGTCACCGCCCGCAACCCGGCGGATGTGGCGCTGACGCTAGTCCCAACCTATCCCGACCTGCCGATGGAACGGGTCTTCACGGATAAAAGGGACACCGACATACCCATGGCGATCTGCCGTCAGGTCGGGCAGGGCCGCGTCGTCTATCTGCCCATGGACCTTGACCGCACCTTCGCTGAACTGAGCCACGGCGACCATCTACGCCTGATGCAGGCGATGCTCGAATGGGCGCATGACGAATCCCATCCACTGCAGATCGACGGGCCGGGGCTGCTGGACATCGCCTGCTGGCGGCAGGAAAAATCCGTGACCGCCCATCTGGTCAACCTTAATAACCCGATGGCGATGCGGGGAAGCTATCGTGAGGCGATCAGGACCGGACCCTATCGCGTTCGCCTGCAAATTCCGCAGGACCGGCGTGCTGCGCGGGCGCGGCTCCTGACCGCAGATGTGACCGCCCCAATGCAAAGCAGCGACGGATGGGTTGAGGTAGAAGTGCCCTATGTCGATTTTCACGAAGTCGTCGCCGTCGACCTGATCTGAATCACCGGGAACGCACATCATGATGGATCGCCGCGACATTCTGGCCCTGACCGCTTTGGGGACCCTCGCTCTGGGCAGCGGATCGCGCGCGAACGCCGCTGCCATCACGCCCGACACGGCCCGCCTGTCCCTGCACGGGCGGCAACTGCATGTGCTGGACCTCACCCATAAACTGACGCAAGCCTTCGCCTTCACGCCGGGTCGCCTGTCGATGGAAGCAGTGCAGGGGTCGGGTTCAAAGGTCGGGATGGCGCTCAACCGCGTCGCGATCGTCGAACATACCGGAACCCATCTCGACGCACCGCGCCACTTCGCACCCGATGGCGCGTCGGTCGGTGACATGCCGATCAGCCAGTTGATCGTCCCGCTCGTCATCATCGACATCCGGCAAAAGGCTGGCAAAGACCGCGACGCCCGCGTCATGCCGGACGACATCATCGCGTGGGAACGTCGCCATGGTCGCATTCCCGCGGGCGCCTGTGTTGCGATGCTGTCCGGTTGGGACCCGCTCGCCATGATGGCGCGCTATGGCCGCATGTCACCGGTCGAACGGCGCAAAAGCCCCGGCTTCGATGCGGCGGCGGCGGACATGCTGATGAAACGCGACGCAAAGGGCATCGCTGTCGACACCATGTCCCTGGACGCCGGGGAATCCATGCCGGACTTTCCAGTGCATCTGGCGTGGCTGCGCAGCGGACGATGGGGTCTGGAGGGGCTGACCAATCTGGATCGCGCGCCTGCGTCCGGCGCCATCCTGTTCGCTGGCGTTGCGCCGCTCGATCAGGCGACGGGCATGCCCACGCGGGTCATCGCCCTATATTGAAAGCGGGGCCGCGACGCCCTCCTGTGGAGATGCGTCGCGGCCAGCGCATCATCCGCGCATCAACGAACCGCCGTTGACGTCGACGATCGACCCGTTGATCCAGCGACCATCGTCGGACAGCAGCAGCGCGACGACCGCAGCATGATCTTCCGATTCGCCCAACCGCGTGTGCGGCGTTCCGGCCATGAAATGATCCGCCCAACGCTTGGCTTCGACGGCGTTGGCTTCCATCTGCTTCTTCATTTCACCGGTAACGGTGAAGCCAGGAGCCAGGACGTTGGCGGTAACGCCTTCCCTGCCCCAGCGCGAAGCAACATGGCGCATCAACGCATTCACGCCCGCCTTGGTCATGGCATAGGAAGGCCGCGTCGGCTCGGCACCATGGGCCGAACCGGAACTGGTATAGACAATGGCCGACGCATCATTCTTGGTAAGGTGGGGCAACACAGCGCGGGTGCACAGCAAATGACCGCGCAGGTTAACGGCCACGGTGCGATCGAACACGGCGAGGTCAACGTTCAGCGCATCGCTATCTTCCATGATGACGCGCAGGTCGGCGGCATTGATATGCGCCCCGTCCAGCCCGCCAAAACGCTCGACCGCAGCCTCGACGGCCTTTTGCACCGAAGCCTCATCGGAAATATCGACATGGACGGCAAAGGTTTCGCCACCCGCTTCCGCAGCGACCTGCGTCGCGCCATCGACATTGATGTCGGCGGCGCAGACCCGCGCGCCTTCCTGGGTCAGGCGCTTGACCGTGGCCGCACCGATACCCGTGGCGCTACCGAATACGATGATGCGGCGGCCAGTCAGTCGATTGCTGTTCATGAAATTCTCCTAACGAAAGCCGGTTGCCCGGCGAAACATTCGCACCGCATAATCATGCCGTGCCCACGTCATGGTTAGCAGCCCGTTCCAGCGCCGTCACCATCGCGGAATGATCCTTGTCGGCATCGCCATGCGCGACACAGGCGCTAAAGAGCTGCTGCGCGTTCGCGGTTGCAGGCAAAGCGATCCCAAGCGAACGGGCCCCCGCCAACGCCAGATTCAAGTCCTTTTGATGCAGCCGAATGCGGAAACCGGGATCGAAGCTGCGGTCGATCATGCGCTGGCCATGCACCTCCAGCACGCGCGATGCGGCAAAGCCGCCCATCAGGGCCTCTCGCACGCGGGCGGGATCAGCCCCGGCTTTCGACGCGAACACCAGTGCTTCGGACACAGCTTCGATGTTAAGCGCGACGATGATCTGGTTGGCGACCTTCGTTACCTGCCCCGCCCCTACTTCGCCGACCAGCGTGATATTCTTGCCCATCCGTTCCAGCAGGGGGCGGATCTTTTCAAATATGTCCGCCTTGCCGCCGCACATGATGGTCAACGCTGCATTGCGTGCGCCAACCTCACCCCCTGAAACCGGTGCATCAACATATTCGCCGCCCAATGCTTCGATCCGCCCTGCAAAATCGCGCGTGGCGATCGGGTCGATGGAGCTCATGTCGATGACCGTCGTGCCTGGCTTCAACCCCTGGGAAACGCCGTCCGCGCCGAACAACACGCGTTCGACGTCCGGCGTATCGGGCAGCATCAGGATCACGCATTCCACATTCGCCGCGACTTGTGCGGGCGTCGCGCAGGCAACCGCGCCGCCTTCCCGCAATTCATCGGGCATGGGCGCGCGATTGGCGCAACTGTAGATCGCATGCCCGGCGGCCTGCAAATGTCCGGCCATGGGCCGCCCCATGATGCCCAGGCCGATAAAACCGATCTTCATGTCACTCCCTCCCGGATTTCAGATAGTCGCGCGCCCAGATCAGGCCCGCTTCCGTGTCGCTGGCCGGTCGATATTCGCATCCAATCCAGCCATCGTAGCCAATCGCGTCGATGTGGTTGAGCAGCCACGGATAGTTGATTTCCCCGCTGCCCGGTTCGGCGCGGCCCGGATTGTCGGCCAACTGGATGTGGCCGATCCGGGGCAACAGCCGATCGATCGTGCGGGCAAGGTCCCCTTCCATGATCTGCATATGATAAATGTCATATTGCAGCCTGACATTGGCGCGGTCAGCTTCGTCGATGACCGACAGGGCCTGCGCGGTGGTGTTGTAGAAATAGCCCGGAATATCGACGCGCGTGTTGATCGGCTCGATCAATATCTCCACCCTCGCGTCGGCGGCCAGGTCGGCGGCATGACGGATATTCGCCACCAGCACGGAACGGTTTTCCGCGCTCGCCAAAGCCTTGCCCGCCATCAGGTGAAGGCGGGGGCAGCCCAATATGCGGGCATAATCCAGTGCCTTCGCAACGCCTTCGCGGAATTCCTCGATCCGGTCAGGCAGGGCTGCGATGCCCCGCTCTCCGCCTGCCCAATCACCCGCTGGCAGGTTGAACAGCGCCACCTCCAACCCGCATTGTCGCGCACGCGCCGCCACCTGCTGTGCGTCATGGTCATAGGGAAACATGAACTCGACGCCCGCAAAACCCGCCCTTGCCGCCGCATCGAAGCGGTCGATAAAGGGCAGTTCCTGGAACATCATCGACAGATTGGCCGCCAGCTTTACCATATATCTTCCGCTTTCTTCTGATTGAACCGGTCAGAACGCGATGCCCAGGACCAGGTCCATGACATTGGTGCCCGTTGGCCCCGTGTGAAACAGATCCCCCGTAGCCTCCAACAGCCCATGGCTGTCATTGCGCTTCAGCGAATCCGTGGGATCGATCCCCGCCGCCAATGCGCGCTGGATGAGCGCGCAGTCGGCAAAGGCGCCTGCGGCGTCGGTCGGTCCATCGGTCCCATCCGTGCCTGCGGAAAGCAGCGCTACACCCCTTGATCCCGCCAGAGCCATTGCGGCCACCAGCGCATATTCCTGATTACGTCCGCCCAGGCCATCGCCCTTCACCTGAAGCGTGGTTTCACCCGCCGCCACCAGCAGCATCGGGCGCTCCTGCTGCGGCACGGCAAGCAAGGCGTCAGCCATGGTCGCCGCCGCGTCATGGGTATTGCCCGCCATGGCAGTGTCGACATCGCGCACGGCCAGCCCCTGCCGTGCGGCGATGCCGTGCACCGCGGCCACCAACGTGCCACTGTCCGCCAGCAACAGCGCCTCGCTCCGCCCCCGCGCCGGACGGGCACAATCCTGTTTCCCGGCGAGCGCGCAACTGATCGACGGAGCGACCCGCCCATCCAGGCCGTAGCGGGCAAGGATCGCCATCGCGTCCTCTTGCCCTTCGTCGGCCGCGATGGTCGGCCCCGACCCGATCATGCCGATGTCGCCACTGGGTATATCGGATATCATCAGGGTCAGGACCGACGCAGGACCGATCCGTTCCAGCAATCTTCCTCCCTTGACCCGCGACAGCCGCTTGCGGACGGAGTTGATTTCCTCGATGGACGCGCCCGACCGCAGCAGCATGTCGGTGACGGCGGCCTTTTCCTCCAGCGTAACGCCGTCGACAGGCGCAACCATCAACGCCGAAGCGCCACCGGTCAGCAGCACGATCACATTGTCGCGATCGGTCAATCCCTCGACCGTGCGCAGCATTTCCCACGTCGCCTCCACGCCCTGCGCATCGGGGATGGGATGCCCGGCCTCCAACTGGCGGATGCGGGTCAGCGGTTCGTGATGGTCATGCTTGACGATGACGCAACCGTCGGTGATCCGATCACCCAACAGCGCTTCCAACCCCTTGGCCAGCGAACCGACGGCCTTCCCCGCGCCGACGACGACGATGCGCCCGCCGATGGGCAAGGGCCAGTCGATCACCGCGCCATGATGCCGAATGCGCCAGCAGTCCCCATCGGGCCGCCCCAGCGCCTGGACCAGCCGTTCGCCGCGCACGGACTCGATCGCCTCCAGATAGACGCTTTCCAGCAAAGCGCGCGCGGCGGCATTTGGATCACGCACGCTGCTGGCCTTGTCAGGGGACAAGAAGGGTGAACGGATAGACATAGGCTTGAAGCATCACGAAAAGGCCGATCAAACTGCCCAGCACCAGGCTGTGGACAAAGACATGGCGCAGGATGCGGCCTTCCTGGCCGAACCATTGTGTGGCCGTGGATGCGACAACGATGCTTTGCGCATCGATCATCTTGCCCATGACGCCGCCCGCGCTGTTCGCGCCCGCCATCAACACCGGCGACAGGCCCAGCTGCTCTGCCGTGATCTTCTGCAGTCCGCCGAACAGCACGTTGGACGCCGTGTCCGACCCGGTGACCGCCACGCCCAGCCAGCCCAGCATGGTGCCAAAGAAGGGATAGAAGAATCCCGTCGCCGCAAAGGCCAGACCCATCGACGCATCAATCCCGCCAAACCGGGTGAGATAGCCAAGCGCCAGCATCGCCGCTATCGTCAGCAACGACGGGAACACCAGCTTCCAGGTGCGCAGATAAACCCTCCCCACCGTGCGTGCGGGCACGCGCAGCAGCAGCGCGGACGCGATCGCCGCGACCAATATGGCAGTGCCCGTCGCCGACAGGATATTGAGGTTGTAGACCGCCTTTTCAAATTCCGGCTCAGCGACGACCGGCGGCAGGCGCTGGATGACGCCGTCCAGCCCCGCAAAGGGCAGGCGCAACGCGAACAGGGCATCCAGCCCCTGCTTCATGAACGGCAGCCCCCACAGAAAGACGCAGCCGGTCAGGATGATCCAGGGCATCCAGGCGCGACGGACGGCGGCTGGATCATGCAATGCGACCGCATGCGCGCTATCCTCCGCAGCCGCCACGTCACGCTCGTCGCCGGGCGCCAGCCGCGCCTCGTTGACGTGCATCGTCCGCGCAGGTTGCCAGACCCTCAAAAATGCGATGAGCGCGGCGATGGACGCAAGCGCCGCGCCGATCGAAGTGAGCCACGGACCATGCAGGTTGGAAATAAGAAGCTGCACCGTCGCAAAGCTGACCCCGGCGACCAGCACGGCGGGCAAAACCTCCATCGTGCGCCGCCAGCCGCAATAGGCGACCAGCAACCATATGGGCACGATGATCGCGAATGGCGTCATCTGCCGCCCCACCATCGCCGACAGTTCCAACAACGGCAGGCCCGTCACCCCTGCCAGGGTGACCAGCGGCGTACCCAACGCGCCAAAGGCGACAGGCGCGGTGTTGGCGATCAGCGAAAGGCCCGACGCCTGCAACCGGGTAAAGCCCAGGCCGATCAGCATCGCGCCGGTTACCGCAACCGGCGTGCCGAACCCTGCCGCTCCTTCGAAAAAAGCGCCGAAGCAGAATGCGATCAACAGCAGTTGCAACCGGCTGTCGGCGGTGATCGACGTGATCGCGCCCCGCAACACATGGAACTGCCCGGTCGTTTCGGTCAGCTGGTAAAGGAAGATGATGTTGAGCACGATCCAGCCGATGGGCAACAATCCATAGGCCGCGCCAAATCCCGCCGCCCGCACCGCCAGACCGGCCGGCATGCCGAACGCCAGCACCGCAACGGCCAGCCCCGCACCCAGACCCATCAGCGCGGCGATATGGGCGCGGACATGGAACAGGCCGATTGCCCCCAACAGCACGGCGACAGGGGTCGCCGCGACAAGCGCCGATAACAAGCCATTGCCGAATGGATCGTAATTTTGTGCCCAGGTCATGGCCACCCCCGTCCCTTCAGTTATCGTAAACTGGCTGCGCATCACGCCGACGGGACGATGCCAACATTCCGAACTGCCCGCTCGCCAGAAAAAATCGCTCCGGGATATTCATGCCCATCCTTCATGCTGTCGTCGGCAAGATTGCAGATGGACTAAACAGACGATCAACCGCGCGATAGTGCGCATTCCGCGATGCGGAACAGCCGCGACATCGAACGATTTCCCGTTCCATATCGCGGAACGGTCCGGCGCATTCATTGCCTGCGTCGGCTGGGCGGCGCAGACTGACCCCCACTCGATACAATCAGGGGAAGCAGCAGGATGGGATTGAAAGCTACTGGCCCAATCACGCGTCGCGACATGGTTCGCGCATTGCCCGCAACCGCCATGCTCAGCGCGATCCCCGTTCCTGCCTGGTCGGCGACCGCGAACAGCAGCTTCAACCGGCGCGAATGGTGGAAACATGAATATCGCGTGCTGCAAACCAATTTGCGCGAAATCGACGTGCTGCAGGACCCTCAGGAAATCGCGCGGGCGACGCGGGACTTCGGCGCGAACGTCATCGTTTCGAATATCGGGGGCATCGTCGCCTTCTATCCCAGCCAGTTGTCGCTGCACTATCGCAATCCCTATCTGAAGGGCGACTTTTCGGGGGAGATGGTGGCCGCTGCCCATGCCCAGGGCCTCGCCTATATTGGCCGTTTCGACCTGTCGAAGGCGTTGAAGCCCGCCTATGACGCGCACCCGGAATGGTTCATGCGCAATCGCGACGGCACGCCGCGCGAATATGCAGGCACCTATCAGGCATGTCCCAATGGTGGATGGGCGCAGGATTATAGTCTCCAGATCCTGAAAGAAGGCGTCGAACGGCATGACGTCGACGGGCTGTTTTTCAACATGGTCAACTTTGTGCGGACCGACTATTCCGATGTCGATCACGGCATTTGTGTTTGCGACAACTGCCGACGGCAATTCCGCGATCTTTACAAGCTCGACCTGCCGAAAACCGACGACGGCACCGACCCCAACTGGGGCGCATATCAGCGTTTCCAGGCACAGGTTTCGACGGAGCTATCGCAAAAAGCGCGCGCCGTGCTCCAGGCCACACGTCCCAATGCGCCGTTGATGGATTTTTTTGGCGGGATCGTCGCCCGTGGCGAAGTTCAACGCAGAGTGTCGCGCAAGCCGCCGGAATGGCCTTATGCGATGGGGGAACAGACCCGCGCACTGATGGCGCTCGCTCCGGGCAATGCCTTTTCCGCTACTTCCGCGGCGCATATCGACTATCCGTGGCGGCAAGTGACCGAAAACAGCGCCAACCATATGGTCCGCTTTGCGCAGGCGCTGGGCACAGGGGCAAAGCTGGATCTCTACCTCATGGGCACGATCGCGGACCAGAACGATCCGCGCTACCTGACGCCGCTGTCGCGCCTGTTCCATTGGCACGCCGCCAATGAACGGCATTATGCGGGGCTCGTGCCGGGCGCGCGGATTGCCATTTATAATAGCGGCTCTGTGTTCCAGGGGCCAAAACCCGGCTTGGGTCGCTACAGCGGACATGCTGGACGCGGCGTGTACAAGGCGCTGGTCGACGCCCGCCTTCCCTTCTGGATGACCAACGGCCAGCACATTCGTGAAGCGACGCGTGACCGGTCCTATGATGTCATCATCCTGCCCCATGTCATGACCTTGGGCGACGAGGAAGCAGTTGCGCTCGATGCTTTTGTGGAAGCGGGCGGCGTCGTCATTGCGACCGGCTATACCGGCGCGACCGGGCAAGGGGGCAGGCCACGACCGACCCCCGCCATGCAATCCAGTCCGGTGGACAGCTTCGGCAAACCCGTCGATGGCCATGGCTGGTCGCTCGACATGAGCAAGGCCGCCATCGACATGGGACCGGGGCGGATGCCTGTGGATGCCGACTTCTTTCCGGTAACGCCGCGCAATGGCGCGACCAGCCTTCTTCCCTTCGCACCGGACCAGCGTTTCGGTCCGCCCGAATTTTCCTATGCGATACCGGGTCAACCCGCGCGCAACGACGCGGGCGCGCTCGTCATGGCCCATGGCAAGGGGCATCATGTGCACATCCCATGGCTGCCCGACTGGCTCTATTATCGCGACGGGCTGGACGCACATCGCGTGCTGTTCGAAAGCCTGATCGCCCGCTACGCGCCGCCGCCGCCACTCATATTAGAGGGCGATGGCCCGCTGGAACTGATGGCGATGAAGCAGGCGGACACAGGCAAGTTGCTAGTGCATGTCATCAACTATTCGGGCCAGCGCGATACGCATTATACCGATCCCATTGTCGCCCATGGCCTGAAACTGGGCGTGCGCGGCGCGGTCGGCAGCAATGCGCAGATGCTGGTGGCGGGCAAGTCCGTGCGCGGCAAGCGGCGAAGCGGCGACAGCGACCATCTATGGTTCGACCTGCCGCCGGTCGATATATTCGAAGCGGTGCAACTGACGATCGCTTGATGCAGGTTGAGGGCGGCGATCTGGTAGAATCAGATCGCCGCCCGAAATCCTTGTTTTCAGCGATTTCCTAGAACATGATCCGATCATACTGAATCGGACATGCTCTATTTGCCTTTGATTTTCCGCATTTTCCGAGTCAGCAGATGACGCCATCTGCTTAGAAAATGCTCTAGCCAGCCATCATTTCAAATCGCGTGGAAATCGCTCTAGAAATCGGGCGCCAGGTCCATCAGCACGATGCCCTGACCGACGCCTGCGTCAATGACGTTCGCGGACCCGACCTGCGCCGCCATTATCCGGCCATTGGGATGAACAACCGGATTGCCATATTTCCAGCCGCCATATTGCACGATGTCGGTCATGCGCGTGTAGCGCGGCTTTTTGGGGTCCAGGTCCAGCACGCACAGGTCCATGCCCTTGGCGCGATCCTGCGCGCATTCGACCATCGTGCGCTTACCGTCCGGCAAAATCGCTTCGACTTCGGCATATAGGTCGGGGGGCGTTGGATATTCGGTAATCTTCTTCGTCGCGAAGTCCACCGACAAAATCTTTGTCACCACGCCGCTCGGCCCGGTGCCAAAATTATAACAGGGCATGGTCAGTCCCTTGTCGCCGGGCAGGAAGTCCTGCGCCTCCACAAAACATTCGGTGGTCGTGACGATCTTGCGCACATCCTCCAGCTTGGCCGATGCGCCGTTCACCGCCACGCGCGCCGTATAGATTGTGGTCGCAGGCTTTTGTCCTTGTGACGGCGGCGTAAACTGGCTCCACGCGATCATGTTGCTGCGTGGGCTGACGGCGACGCCTTCAAACACGGTGATGCCCAGTGGCACCGGCGCGCGGGAAGCCTGAGCGTCCATCCAGAATAATTCGATCCGGCCCATGCGCGTTTCTTCCCGCGTCTTGCCCAATATGCGCGGCCCCAGCAGTGTATAGCTGCCGTCGGCCAAATAGCTTACCCGCAAATATCCTTCGCTGGGCGCATGGTCGGTCAGGTTGTGCACCCGTCCGGTCGCCATGTCATATTCGAAGGCATCGCCATAGGATTTGCCGATGAAGGCCAATCTGTCGCCCTTTGGCGAAAAGGCCGGACGCTCGCCAAAGGGCGAAATCAGCTTTTGTCCGGGCGGCATATCCACGATCGGATTGCCGGGCTTGTCACCTAGCGGCATCGTCGCCGGAACCGGCTGTCCGCGCGTGAAAGTCTGCGCGGACAAAGTGAAAACGGGCAAAGCAGCCATCGCCGCCGCCATCAGAACATGTTTGCCTGTCATGGAACGTCTCTCCTTTTCCCTTCGCGGTGCAGCTTGAACGCTACCGCAAGTCAACTCTTTCGCGCTGCTGTCTCATCATATGGACGCATGACCAAATCACTGGCCAGCCGCACCCGCCAACGATAAGGCGTGGAGATGACGATCGAGTGCGCATCCATGACAACAGAGCCGGAAACGTCTGGTTATCGCCGGGTGCTCGCGCATCTGCGCGATTTGCTGGTGAACGGCGGCGTCGAAACCGGCCAGCGCCTGCCCAGCGAACGGGAACTGGCGATCATCCTGGGGGTCAGCCGCCCTGCCGTCCGCGAAGCCGTGCGGGCAATGGAGATGATTGGCGTGCTGGAAACGCGCCATGGCCGCGCCAGCACGGTGCGCATCCCGGACGCGGCCGTGCTGGGCGAATTTTTTTCCCTCGCATTGGCCCAGCAGCCCGCGATCATCGACGACATCGTCGAAGTACGGATCGCGCTGGAACGGCAGGCGCTGCGCCTGGCCTGCGCCCGCGCGACAGCCGACGATCACCGGCTGATCGAACAGGCGCTTGACGACATCGAAGCAACGATCGGCGACGTGTCCAGGGGCGGACATGCCGACCTGCATTTTCACACCCAGCTTGTGGCCGCCGCTCATTCGCCCGCCCTGTCCACAATCTATGGCACCATCACCCACTTGCTGGAACGGTCCCATGTCGAACGTCGGCAACGCATCGCGGGCAGCCCCATGGCGCGGGCGTTTCTGGTCGATCACCACCGCAAGGTTTACGACGCCGTTCGGACAGGCGACGTCCTGTTGGCCGATGACCTGATCCTCAGCCATTTCGCCATCGGGGCGGCTTGGAAAATCCAGGAACCCGGCGCCGCCTGACCGCGTGCGGCGGGATCATCCGTCGATCAGGGTCACGCGAAAATCATTGACGTTGGTGCGCGTCGGCCCGGTAAATATCAGATCGCCCAATGCGTTGAAAAATCCAAAGCTGTTATTTTCCCGCAGCATCCCGCTTGCCGAAACACCTGCGGCGCGGGCGCGCGCCAGGGTCGTTGCATCGATGATCGCTCCGGCATGCCCGCCCGCGCCGTCGATCCCGTCCGTATCGCACGCCAGCGCAGATATGCCGGGCGCTGCGTCCAGCGACATGGCCAGGCTCAACATATATTCACTGTTCCGCCCGCCGCTGCCCGACGGGTTGCCGACCAGAACCGTGGTTTCGCCGCCTGACAACAGCGCCCAGCGTCCGCCCTTGCGTTGATGATGCAATGCCAGCGCCGCGTGAACGATGCCCAGCTCCGTCGCATCCCCTTCCAGATCGTCGCCCAGATAGACGGGCCGATAGCCCGCCGCCGCAGCCACTTCACCCGCCGCCTCCAGCGCCATGCGGTTGCGCGCCACTATCCGCGTTTGTGTGCGCGCCAATTCGGGCGATCCCGGACGCGGCGTTGCATGCCGATCGTCGTTCAGCACCGCCATGACATTGTCCGGCACCGTGATGCGATAGCGCTCGATCACCCGGCGCGCGTCCGCCAACGTCGTTCGGTCAGCGACAGTCGGCCCCGACGCGATCAGCGCGGGGTCATCCCCCGGCACGTCGGAAAATGCCAAAGTGACCACCTGCGCGGGATAGGCCAGCGCCGCCAGCCGCCCGCCCTTGACCTGCGACAAATGGGTGCGCACGCAGTTGATCTGTGAAATCGTCGCCCCGCAGAACAACAGCTCGCGGGTCACGCGCCGCTTGTCGTCCAGCGACACCCCCTTGGCCGGAAGCGCGAGCAAGGCGGAGCCGCCACCCGAAATCAGCGCCAGCAACTGGTCCTTTTCCCCCAGGCCGCGCACAGCCTCCCGGATCGTCTGCGCCGCGCTCAACCCATGCTGGTCAGGCAGGGGATGTCCAGCCTCAATCAGCAGCACGTCGTCGGGAAAGCTGCCCGGCGGCAGGCCGTGGCCATAGGGGATCAATATGATCGCCTGCGTGTCCGGCGGCGAATGGCGCAGCGCGACCTGCGCCATGGCCGCGCCCGCCTTGCCCACGGCCAGGACCAGCCGCTTGCCCTCTGGCGGCGGCGGCAGATAGGATGGCAGGCATCGCTCCGCCGACACGGCTGTCAGGGCGACGTCGAACATCTCCCGCGCCAGCGCGATCCGTGCCTCATCATGCTCGTGCCGCCGCTCCATGCCTGCTCCTCACCCCGCTTCACAACGCTGGGCTTACAAAGCAGCGGGGCACGCTGCAATTTCCGAGTTGCGGGGCACGCCCTATTCCACCCAGTGGAACGCGGACCCGACCCTATTGCTTCGCCCTGCCCAGCAACAGCCGCGCCTGCGTGCCCCAGCTGCCGACGAACAGATCCTCCACGCCATCGCCATTCACGTCGCCCTTCGCCATGCTCCAGCTGCGCGCGACGGTCGTGCCGGGAATCGCCGAGGCGGTAACGTCCGTAAAGCGACCCTTGCCGTCATTGGCATAGGCGCGCAGCTGCAATGGCTTGAACCCCGGCACATCGATCGCGCCGACGATCAGGTCCATCGCGCCGTCATGGTTGAAGTCCATCACCATCCCGCCCCAGCTGGAAAAGCGGTTGGCGGGCAGGCGCATTTTGGTTTCGTCGCGGAACCTGCCCTTTCCCTTGTTGATCAGCAACCGGGCCTGCGGGTCCTTGACCCATCCCTTGTTGTTGCTGGTCAGGTTCAGGAACAATATGTCCGGGCGCTTGTCGCCATTGGCGTCGAACACATGGACTTCGCGCGTTTCCAGCGGCGTGAGCAGTTGCAGGCCCTTGGGAGAATCCCGGAACCGCCCCTTGCCGTCGTTCAACAACAGCCGATTGGGCGGACTTTCGTTGGCGACCACCATGTCCAGGTCGCCGTCGCCATCCACATCGGCCAGCGCGATGTCCTGCGTATCGTCCTCGACGGCGGGCAAATGAGTCGCGGTCGCATCGATGAAGGTGCCGGGCTGCTTTGGATCATTCAACCACAGGAAATTCTGGGCCGAAGCGCGCGGCTTGCCGGGCCGGTCCTCGGCGGAATTGCCAATCACTATGTCGGGCAATCCATCGCCATTCACGTCGCCGACCGCCAGGCCATTGCCCTCGCTCATCTTCGGCAGCCGGTCGGATGCTTGGGTGAACGCATCGCCCGGCCCGCCCATGAACAGCTCATGGGCGTGATCCTCCTCCGCAACGAAGATCAGGTCGGGATGACCGTCGCGATTGAAGTCGGCGGACAGCACATGTTCGGTATCATGCGCCTTCGTGCCCAGCGCCCCCTGCTTCCAGGTAAAGCGCCCCTGCCCATCGTTGATATAGATTCGGTTCGGACCCATTTCGACGGCAATCGCCGCGTCCAGATCACCGTCGCCATCCACATCCACCAATGCCACGTCCAGCGCGTGGAGATATTTGGAAACGGGCATATGGGTGTCGGTCACGTCATCGAAAAACGGCGCGGGCGCAGCGTCATTCTGCGCTCCGACAGGCATGGCAATGGTCGCCAGCAACGATGCGACGATAGCCTTGCTCAGGAAATGGGCGCGGATCATCCTGCGGCCTCCACAGTGCGAAGATAGGACAGGCTTTTGTTCAGCGAATCGATGCGCGCACCGGGAAATGGCGGCTCCTGTTCCACGAAGAAATTGCGCACGCCGGCGACCCGTGCCGCCTTCAGGATGGCGGGCCAGTCCATCGTGCCCGATCCCACCTCCGTCGGCTTTTGCTGCAGATGATAATTGACCACCGTGTCCGCCCTGATGTCCTTCACGTGCATCTGGTTGAACCGGCCGCGATAACGCTGCAACCAGACAACCGGGTCCTGCCCGCCCGCCGCCAACCACCCGGCATCCATTTCGAAATCGACAATGTCGGGGTCAGTCCGTTCCAGCATGATCTGCAGGCCGGTCTTGTCGCCAATCGGCGCCAGCTCACCATTATGATTGTGATAGCCGATCATGATGCCCTGTTTCTTCAGAACAGCGCCGGTCTGGTTCAGGAAATCCGCCATTCGTTCATAACGTTCGGCAGGCAATGGCGGGCTGTCGGCACGCATCAGCGACATGAACGACACCGGCGGCCCCCACACGGGGTCCTTGGGAAACTGGAACAGCGGCAACACGGCGTTGCGTGCGCCCAGCACCTTCAGGTCATCCGCCAGCTTGCCCAGATCCTCGAAGGTCAGACCGGATGCGCCCGGCACGGCGGACGATGCGGCGACATGAGCGCTGCGGCATTTCAGGCCCGCCTTGTCCAATGCGGCACGGAAATCCGCCGGAGAACGACGGTGCAGCGACGCAATCTCGACAGACCGCACGCCTGCCGCCGCGATCTTGGCCAGCGTGCCGTCAAAGTCGCGGTGAAGATCGGGGTCGAACATATATAGCTGCACCCCCGCACCATCCTTCCCCAGCAAAGATGTCGATTTGCGCCGCGCCAGGGCGGGCACGCTGGCCGCCAGCATCAGCAGCGCGGAAGATTTGATCAGGTCGCGACGATTCATCGGTTATGCTTTCACTGTCAGGAAAATCAGACGAAGGCGGCCTTGCGGCTCGCCTCACGCATGGACGCTTCGGGATAACGCATCATGCACAGAACCACGCCCAGGGAAAAGAAGGCGGGCACTATGCCGATCAGCGTGCGCAGCGGCACGGCGTTGCGCGGGTCGCCCGCATGAGCGGGATCAAAGCCCAGCCAGCCGAGCAGCAGGAAGGCAAGGCCAACCGCCAACCCAAGCGCCAGCTTCATCGACCCGTTGAGCGTGGCATATAGCAGCCCGGTGCGATCGACGCCAAATCGCGCGCGCGTTGCATCGGCGACGTCCGCCATCAACGCACGCGGCAGGAACCAGGCAATCGGTATGCACAGCCCCAACGCGGCGGCATTAAGAGCGGTCAGCCAGAACGTACCCACAGGCTGGGCGGCCATGCCCAGTTGCAACGCCGCCTGCAATAATGCCCCCACCTGCAAAGCACGCGCCTTGCCGATCCGCCCGGCCAGCTTGGCAAACAATGGCGTGCCCACGAAAGCGGCAGCATAGGCGATAAGGATCAGCGTGCTGGCCATGGCGCGGTCAAACCCCAGCTGCCCCATATAGAAAAACAGCGCCACCGCATTGGCCACCCCGGTGGACAGGGCGATCAGCAGGTCGGCCACCACCAAACTGACGACCGCCCGCTGGGAAAACAGCGCGACATAATCTCTGACCGCCAGCGCGGCCTGCGCCCCTTGGGAGGGCCGCTTTTCAGGCGTCGTCCGCAACGCCAGCAGGATCGCGCCGGGGATCAGCAGCACCATCACCCAACCGGCGGCATGCATGCCCGCCGCCGGGTCGCCCGGATAGGCGCTGGCCACCAGCGGCAGGATGGCCAGGATCGAAAATTGCCCTGCCGTCGCGAAAACCTGCCACCAGGCAAAGATGCGGGTCCGCTCCGTCACGCTGGTCGACAGCGTCGCGGTCCAGGCCAGATGCGACAGCACGATCATGGAAAAACCCAGGAAGGCGATGAACAACCATATCCACAAATAGGCCATGCCAACGCCACGCTCCGCCTGGAACAGGGCATAGGTGGACAGCATCAATATGGGCGCGCTCGCCGCCAGCCAGGGACGGTAGCGGCCCCATCGGGTGCGGGTCGCGTCCATCATCCCGCCCAGCAGCGGGTCGATCATCAGGTCCAGAACGCGCACCGTCATGAACGCGGTTCCGACCGCCGCCACCGGCAGGGCCAGGGCGTTGGCGTAAAATTCGGGCAGGAATACCGTGACCAGCGTGGCGTAGGCCTGGATCGCCAGAGCCGTCACGCAAAAGGACGCCAGCCTCCCACGTCCCAGCGGCTCTTCCCTGCCGTTCGCCATTCTGCCGTCCCCCTTGATTGGATTCTCAACTGGTCATACCACAGCTTTATCAAATCGCCAGTGGGAAGGTCCGATTCTGTCGGCGACCGCCCGATGGGGCAATCGGACGGACTTGGGGGACCAGTGGGAACAACAGAAACATTGCCGGGGAACGAACAGGATATCCCCTTTCGCGAAGTGATCGGTTTCGCGAACGATCATGCGGGCTTTCCCATGCGGCCGCCGGTGCTCGACCTGCTCAGCCGCCATAGCGGACGCATCATCGATGTGGGCGCTCGGTCGGAAGAGCCGGTGGATTTCCCCGACGTCACCCGGCAGGCGGTCCAGACCATCCTGGATGGACAGACCGATCGCGTCATCCTGTTGTGCGGGACCGGCGCGGGCGCATGCATCGCCGCCAACAAGGTGCGGGGCATCCGCGCCGCCGTCGCCCATGACACCTATGTCGCGCGACAGGCGGTTGTGCATGACGATGTGAACGTGCTCTGCATCGGCGCATGGATTACCGGACCGCAAATCGCCCTCGACATCATACGGCATTTTCTGGCGGCGCGTTTCAGCGATGAAGAACATTTCCGCCGCCGCGTCGCCAAACTCGCATTGCTGGAGCAAGGCCAGTGACGAATGGGCCAGCGACCGCAGAGGCTGAAGGCAAGGTCATTGTGCTGGGCAGCATCAATGTCGACCTGCTCGTCAGCGCGCCGCGCCTGCCCCGTGCGGGCGAAACCGTTTCAGGGACCAGCCTGACCCGCCAGCTGGGTGGAAAGGGCGCGAACCAGGCGGTGGGCGCAGCACGCGCGGGGGCGCAGTGCGCCTTGCTGGCGGCGGTCGGGGCCGACGACGATGGTGCGAACATGGTCGCAATGCTGGCCAACCAGGGTGTGGACTGCGGTCAGGTGCACGTCACGGCTTCCGCTACGGGGTGCGCCTTGGTCGCGACATCACCCCACGACAATCAGATCATCCACATCGCCGGGGCCAACGCCGATCTCAACGAAGCATTTGTGGCGGGGGTGCAAATCGGTCCGGGTGACATCTGCCTTGCCCAGATGGAAACGCCCGTCGCCGCCACTACCGCATTGTTCCAACGGGCGCGCAAGGCCGGGGCACGCACCATCCTCAACGTCGCCCCCGCGTCGGACGAGGCTCGGCAACTTTTCCCGCTCTGCGACCTGATCGTGATGAACGAAAGCGAACTGGCGTTGCTCACCGGCGCGGGGGAGCAGGCCGCATCGCACGACGCAACCCTGCTCGACAGCAGGGACCGCCTTCGTCTGACAGACAGCCAGGCCTTACTGGTCACATTGGGCGCGGACGGACTGGTCATCGCGCAGGCTGGCCGCGTCCAGCGCATTGCCGGACTGCCCGCGACCGTTGTCGACACCACCGGCGCGGGGGACTGTTTTTGCGGCTACCTCGCCGCTGGGCTTGCTCGTGGGGACGATATCGAAAGCGCCGCGCGGGAAGCCAATGTGGCGGCATCGATCGCCGTGCAGTCGCTTGGCGCCGCTGCTTCCATCCCCTCCCGCGCCGCCGTCCTGCAAAGCCTGGACGCGACGTTCGCCACCATCATCTGAGAATAATCGAAAAAGGAGCCTGAAAGTGATGAACAGACAAACCGGCAGGAAGCGCGGCCCGCGCGCGCGCCTTTTGCACGCCGCAATGCTGCTCGGCGCGCTGCCCCTGATGGCGGCTCCGGTCATGGCCACCCCCGCTTCGTCCGGCAAAGCCGACCGGATCGATTATCTGACCGCACCCTTCCATCAGGAACGGATTCTCGACTGGGGCAACCGGCCCAACTGGTCGCCCGACGGTCGCCGCATCGCCTTCACCAAGGACGATCTGGTCGACAGTCCGGCCTATGAAATCGATGTGCGAACGAAGAAAGTTCGCTGTCTCACTTGCGCCTTCGGCAAGACCCAGTTCGTGACCCGCATCTTTCATCTGCCCGACAACAGCTATCTGATCGAAGCCGCACCGGGCATGGCGGGCGGCAGCGGGGGGGCAAGCGACGCCGGGCGCACCCAGCTATTCTGGATGTCGAAATCGCTCGCTCGCCCTGTCTCGCTCGACAGCGGCGCAATGGGCGACATCGCCATCGCGCGCGCCGCCAATGCCGACGGATCGGTCGACATCGCCTGGTCGCGACCCACCGCGACGGGGCTGCAACTCACCATGGCAAAGCTCGTCCACGACGGTCGCACCGCGCGGCTCACCGATCAGCAGTCCCTGTATGACTACCGCCCCGGCCAACCCGGCCCGGCCAGCTTTCCCGAAGCCTATGACTTCATCGACGATGGCAAGTCAGTGATGTTCTGGACCACCGAATTCGCCACCCTCGACAGTGAAATGTACAAGGTCGATATCGCGACCAAGGCAGTCAGCAAGGTCTATGCCACGCCATCGCACAACGAAACCCACGTCTTCCCGGACGAACGCTATGGGCTGGAGGAAGCCAACATCCTCTCCGACCCGGCCGGACCCTATCGCGGCATCAGCGGCCATCCCAAAGCGGGTGTCCAACAATTGCTGCAAATGAAGGGTGAAAGCCGCGCCGCGGAAATCGCCGCCGCCAATTCAGGCAAGGGCTTCGACATTTTCGTCATCACCATGGACGGCAAGTCTCGCCGCGCGCTGACCCATGTCAGCCCCTCTGGCGCGCAGGCCCATCAATCGACCGTCGCGCCGGACGGCCGCCGGATCGCCTTCGCCGTCAAGGACCCGGATGGCAAGACGGGCCATCCGGTCGGCCTCTATATCGGCAAGTTCGGCAAATAACGATCGCGGCGACCGGGGACAGTCCGCTTACAACGAAGCGGGCGCCCCCGGCATGCCCTCATGATAATAGCCCGCCGCCCAGCCGCCATCGACCGCCAGTTCGGCTCCGCTGATGTAGGATGCTTCGTCGGAACACAGGAACAGGCTGGCGGCGGCGATCTCTTCGGGCTGACCGATGCGCTGCAACGGCACGCGGCGATGCCCGTGATTAAGCTCTTCCACCGTGCGGTTCGCTTCCGGGTTGACCATGGGCGTGTAGACGCCGCCCGGATGCACGGAATTGACGCGCACGCCCAGCGGCCCAAGTTCCAGCGCCGCCGTCTTCGTCATGCCGCGCACCGCCCATTTGCTGGACGAATAGATGCCCAGCGCGTTCGCACCGCGAAAACCGTCGATCGACGCGATGTTGACGATGGACCCGCGCCCTGCCGCACGCATGGCGCCGCCGACATGCTTCATACCCAGGAACGGCCCCTTCACATTGACCGCATAGACGCGATCGAATTCGGACACATCCGCCGTCACCAACTCGCCAAAGCTGAGCACCCCGGCATTGTTGACCAGTGCGTCGATCCGACCGTGACGCTGCAAGAGGTCCGCTGTCAGCGCGGCCCAGCCCGCTTCGTCAGCCACGTCGAGCCGCACGAAGCTCGCGCCGCCGCCCAGCTCTTGCGCCAACGCATTGCCTTCCGCCTCCAGCATGTCGGCGATCACCACGATCGCGCCTTCCTGCGCGAACAGCCGTGAAGTCGCCGCGCCCATGCCGCGCGCGCCGCCAGTGATCAGCGCCACTTTTCCCTGCAAACGTCCCATGTTCATCCTTCCAAAGCGATCCTTGGCAATCCGTCGCGCGGAAATGACCCCGCCTCGCCGCCTTTGCCGTCGATAACCGATCAGCAGATGATGGCGCCATCTTCAACCATTTTCATCGTTCGACCGTAGCGATCGACAATAGCGACAGTCATGGCCGCGCAAGACCTCGTCGAACCTTGGCACCCAACCCAACGACCCGCCCACGATCAGGTCCATTTTGACCCGTGTCAAATCCCCCCGCCATGCACGCTGATCTTCACGAGGTAGGCTCCAATCGATATTGCGTCCGCCCCTGCTAACTACCCATGGCATCAGTGGCGATCAACGGCGGCACGCAGGACGAATTGTCCCAGCGCCGCCATCGTCAGGGCCGACACGCCCCTATCTGGCCTGTCTGGGAGCGAGTTTCCCGGCGAGAGCATCGGCAATCGCGGCATGACCAGCCGCCGTCGGATGCCAGGGCGCGGCCTTTGCGGGAAAAGCCTGCGCCCAGGGTTCGGTGGAACAGGCGTGGTGCGCGTCGGACAGTTTCCCCGCCGGTAGCAGCATCGCGCCTTCATCCCTTGCGACGCGCGCGGTCAAGGATGCGAGGCGGCGGAATTTCCCACGCGAAAGGGCGGCCTGATCCGGGTTCAGCGCCACTGCGGGGCAGAGGGCACCGTCGGGAATGATGCGCAGATAATCGACAAAAACCAATTTGGCGCGCGGCGCGCGCTGTTGAACGTCGCGTGCGATCTGGCGCATGTTGCGTTCCAGCGTCGCCCAATCGGCGTCAGTGATGGGGAGCGCCGACGGGCAGCGCGCACCCCGACACATCGTCTGGAAAAGATCGCGCACATAGCCCACATCATTGCCGCCGATGGTCACGGTCACCAGCCGCGTATCGGGCGCGACCGCCGCGATCTGGGCTGGCAGTTCCGACCATGGGCCAAGGATGTTGGCGGTCGTCGCGCCGCCGCAACTGGCGTCCACAAGGTGCAGACCCAGGCGTTCCGCCAGCAGGCGGGGATAGTTGTTGACGGTCTGGCCGCAACGCTTTGGCGTCCCAGGGACTATCGGCCCGATGCCCACCCCCGCCGCATAGGAGCTGCCCAATGCGACATAGAGCGACCCCGGCTGAAGCGGCTGCGTGGCATGGGGCGACGTGGTCGCGCACCCGGTCAGCGCCAGGAGAGTCGCGGCTATCCATCGTCTGATCGCTATGGGCTGGCGCAATATATCCTCCGTCTTGGCGGTCGTTGGCATCGGATTCCTGCCGATTATCCGGTGCGCACCGGATAATCGGCGGACGATACGACCTTATGGCGCCACAGCCCTATCATCGTTGATCCCGCTGCGGGAATGGAAAAGTCAGCAGTTCGTTCCAGTTGGCAAACAATCTGCCGGAACTGTCTTGAGCCGCGCGCATTGTCGCATTATGTCCCGTGATTGCGGACCGGGCCCCTCTGGCGCGCTGCTCCAACCGGAGCGAGCACGTGATGTCGGACCGCATCGGATGATCCGATGCGACTGACGGGCGGCCCGCCCTTCTCCTCGCACCGAACATCCTGATCGGCATGGCTGTAGAGGAGCGTATTTTCATGGAATTTCTGTTCGCCGACTGGCTGGGGACACCCGCCTGGTTCTGGCTGGCTTTCCTGACGATCGTCGTCGCACTGACGGCGTTCGACCTGGGTTTCCTGCATAAGGAGGACCGGGAGATCGGCATTGCCGAAAGCCTGAAGCTGTCCCTGTTCTATATCGGCGTCGCCATGCTGTTCGGGGCGTGGATATGGTTCGCACGCGGACCGGAGCCGGGGATGGAATATTTTACCGGCTATTTCATCGAAAAGGCGCTGTCGATCGACAATGTCTTCGTGATCAGCCTGATCTTCACCTATTTCGCCATTCCCCCGCGCTATCAGTATCGCGCGCTGTTGTGGGGCATCGTGGGCGTCATCGTGCTGCGCGGCCTGATGATCGGCGGCGGCGCGGTGCTGCTGCATGAAGCCTATTGGGTGCTGTATCTTTTCGCCATTTTCCTGATCTTCACCGGCGTCAAGATGCTGTTCACGGCCGACAAGCCAATGGACATCGGCAACAATCCCGTGCTGCGGTTCATTTCGCGGCACATCCGGGTGACGCCCGAACTGCATGGTGAGCATTTCCTGGCGAAGATGCCGCATCCGGTGACGGGCAAGATGATGACGGCTGCGACCCCGCTATTGCTGGCGCTGATCGTCATCAACTTTGCCGATCTGGTCTTTGCAGTCGACAGCGTGCCCGCGATCTTTGCGATCACGACCGATACATTCATCGTCTACACATCAAACATCATGGCGATATTGGGACTGCGCGCGCTGTATTTCGCGTTGGCGGCGATGGTCCATCGCTTCCACTACCTGAAATATGCGCTGGCGCTGATCCTGGTATATATCGGCGCAAAGATATTCGTGGCCGATTTCCTGATGGACGGCGGCAAGTTCCCGCCAGTCTGGAGCCTGGGCGTTACGTTCGCCCTGATCGCAGGCGGGGTCGGATGGTCATTGTGGAAAACCCGTCAGGAGGCGCGCCGCGCCGCCTGAGGCCGTCAGCGTCGTCAGATGTCGTGGGGCAGATAGTCGAACCCCACGACATCGGCGTCGTGGATAAGGGCGGAGGTGAAATCGTCCACCACATTGTCATGCGCGCCGTTCACGGTGGCGCTGAGTTCTAGATGGTCGTCGCCGAGGCTTTGGCTGATGGAAGAGGAGACAAAGCCGGAGCGGGTCAGATAGGCGCGAAAATCCCGCAGGGACGGCGCATGGGGCCGACGATAGCGCACCACGACGCGGGCGAAATGTTTTTGCGGTAAAAGCCGTTCCGACGCAGTGACCGCCGCCAGCACCGCCACCGTCACCAGCGTCCCGCCTATGGCCAGGCTGTAAAAGCCGACCCCGAACAAAATGCCAAGCGACGACGTCATCCACAGGGAGGCAGCAGTCGTCAGGCCCCGGACATTGAAGCCTTCGCGGAAAATGACGCCGCCGCACAGAAAACCTATGCCGGTCAGGATGCCATGGGCCATGCGGACGGGGTCGATCCTGATCAGGTCGCCCGGCGTATCGCTGAGCCAGCGTATCTGGTGCACCGCGGCCAGCATCAGCAGGGCGCAGGACAGGCTGACCAATATATGGGTGCGGAAGCCCGCGGGGCTGGCCCGATATTCCCGTTCCGCGCCAATGACGGCACCCGCCAGAATCGCCCCCAGCACCGGCAGTGCAAGGTCAATGTCCAGCGGGTTCATATTTTACGCCTCCGTCGGCGAATGCGCCGCTATCGCTCTTTATCAACGATCGGTCTTCGCCTCCAGATCGCGGGCCATTTTCAGATGGCCTTCGACGACGGACGCGATTTCACCCGCCGCCGTCTTCAACCCGGCATCGGTGCCACCGGACGCATAGGAGCGCATCAGCGCCAGCGCATCTTCATGCGCGTCGACCTGGCCATCGATATATTCTTCGTCAAACTTCGCGCCGGTCAGCGCTTTCAGTTCGGCAAGCTCTTCCTTCTGGTCGGCGGTCAGCGCGGCGTCGAGGGTGATTGCCGGTTTCGCCTTGCCAGCCGCTGCCTTGACCTTGGCGCTGGAATCGGTGTGAGCCTTGATCATCTGCTGGGCGAACGCCTTCACTTCGGCAGATGCGGCATTGGTCGCGGCCAGTTTCGCGGCGGCGATTTCGAAAGCATCGCTCTTTGCCGCCTTGTTCACGAATTCCTGCGCGGAAGGGGTGGGCGTGATCGCGGCCAGGGCGTTATCCGCTGCATTTTCAACCCGGTCCCCCGCCGCCTCTGCCGTGGCGGCGACCGTTCCGGCGGCATTTTCCGCCCGTTGCTCGCTGGCTTCGTTACAGGCAGCCAATGTAAGCCCGGTCGCCAGGACCATGAAAGTGATGCGGTTCATATGAAACTCCCTGTCTGTCAGGCGGCGAAACGCACGATCCACGTCGGCGTTCCGACAGCTCCGGCATCGGTCAGACGGGCAGGATGAATTCGATGGGAGCAATGAATTCGATGCGGTCGCCGGGCAGTTCGGCAGGGACGCGCGGATAAGGCGAAGCGCGCCACATCATCGCTTCCGCTTCGCCGTCCAGAACGGCATTGCCCGATCCCTTGATCACCGCGCCTTCCAGCAGGACGCCTGCACGGTCGAGCACGAAACGGACCTGCACGCGCCCTTCGTCCCGCCGCATCCGGGCGCGGCGGGGGTAAAGTTTATGTGCATAAAGCCATGACCTGATCCGGGCGGCATAGCTGCGGCTGAGGCCGGGGGGCGCGTCCGCGTCAAGGCCGTCGACCGTGCCGCGTCGCGAAGATGGTGGGGACGGCGATGCCGAAGCCTGTTGCCTGACCGGATTGCTGGCAGGTGTGGCCGCGCCGTTCGATTGCGCCACCGCCTGGACAGGCAAGGGCAGCGCGATGCGGGACGGCATTGCCACGACCGGCACCGGCAGGATCGCCACCGGAGTTTGTGGCGCGGCTTGCGGCAGGGATGCGGGCGGCGTTGCACGGGGTGGCGGATCGACCGGGGCGGGTTCGCTTTGCGCCGCCACGGCCTCATCCTGCCCCTGCTCCGTTCCTTTTAGCTGGGCCAGCGACATGACGGTCAGTGCCGGGGCCGACGCCCGGCGGCTGACATGCCCCATCCCCAGGTTCAGCAATGCCGCGATCAGCAAGCCGTTGACCAGCAGCGATGCCGCCGCCGGTGCACTGACGCGAAAGGAAGGCGCCGCCCGCATCATCGCGGTCAGAATATGTTCGCCACGGTGAACTTGAAGCTCTGCCCCTCCGCCGCGAGCGAGGACAGGTGGCGGCGATATTGTTTGTCGAACAGATTGTCGACGGCGATGCGGAATTCAAACCCCTTCGCCGCGCCGCTTTGCGGTTTGAACGCCAGGAAAAGATTGTGGACGCTGTAGCCCGGTGTCGCAATGCCCGACCCTGCCGAAGAAAAGGGGCCGGTCGTCACATCATCCTGCCGTTCCGCAAATTCACCGGTCCAGCCGCCCGACAGGCCGGTCGACCGATCAGCATAGCCCAGCGTCAGGCGGTAGTCGTTGGCGGGAATGGTGTTCAGATAATCGCCGCTGCGCCGATCCTTGCCGTCGATGAAGGACATGTTGCCGCGCGCGAAGAAGCCGCCGATGCCATATTCCGCCTCGACCTCCAGCCCCTTGAACCGGGACCGGCCGATATTCAGGAAATAGGGGACGCCGGGCGCGGCTGCGCTTTGCAGGATCAGGTCCTTTACATCATTCTGGAACAGGGTCGTCTTGGCCCGGAAACGGTCGCCATGGCCCAGCAGTCCGTCGAAGGACAGGGTGAAGCCCGCTTCGATATTGTCGGATTTTTCAGGGCGCAGATTGGGATTATTGGGCCGACCCGGCGCGGGGGTCGCGCTGCGGGTGAAGACTTCATCGACATTGGGCATGCGCACCGTGCGCGCCGCCGACCCGAACAGGCCCAGCCACGGCGTCAGATTATAGAGCGCCGCGATCTTGGGCGATACGCCGCTGTCCTTTGTTCGCCGGGTCAGGGTGGTGCCGCCGACGACCGTGTCGCCCGGCTTCAGGTCGTTCCAGTCGACCCGGACGCCTGGAATGATGGTCAGCTTGTCGGACCAGACGATCTCCAGCTGGCCGAACAGGCCATAGCGGGTCATGTCGCCTTCGGGATGCGTGCCCGCACCCGGCGTCACCGCGCCGCCCGGCATCACGCGCGGGTTGCGGCGTTCCTGCTGGCTCCACTGGCCGCCCAGGATCAGGAAGGTCGTCCAGTCGCCGCCCATGTCGAAACGGCTGGTATTCTGCAGCTTTGCCTGCCAGCTTTCGTAGGAAAATTCGGAATATTCCAATGGGCCAAGGAAGGGCGTTTCGGTCTGGCGCACCTTTGACAGGGAATAGGCCGCCTGCGCTTCGACGTTGAAGATCCTGCTGCCGTCGAAATCATTCACATAGCCGACGACAGCGGTCTTATCATGGACGCGGCGGCGCATCAGCGCGGCGCCAGTCGCGGCGGATACCTGATCATAGACTTGCGGCGCGTCGCTGATCCAGTCCTGATAGCTTGCCCAGATCGCATGATTGCGGTTGCCGCCAATCGCTACGCGGCCCTTGACCAGCCAGCTGTCGGACAAGGTGGCGGAGGCGGCAACCGTGTCGCCATTGCCATCCTTGTAATCATCGCTGCGACGATAATTATAGCTGCCCAGCAGTTCGACGCCATCGACCGGCTGGACGGCGACGATGCCCGACAGGGTATGGGCCTGCGCGTTGGTTTCCGTCGCTGCCTTTAGCCGCACCGCCAGGGGATCGCCCGGTTCCAGAAAGTCGGACGCGTCCTTGGTCGTGAAATTGATCACCCCCGCCAGCGCGCCCGCGCCGTAGAGGGTGGACGAAGCGGGGCCGCGCAGCACTTCGACCCGCTTGTAAAGCTCCGGCTCGCTGAACAGCGCCCCCATGCGATATTGTTCGTAGAATTTGGTGACGCCATCGACGGTCAGCAGGATGCGGTTGTCGCTGTCGCCGATCGCCGTGCCCATGCCGCGAATGTTGAACCCCTGGCCCAGCTGCCCCACGCCGCCCTGGACATTGACGCCCGGCAAACCTTCGATCAGGTCGCCGATCGTCGTCGCCTGGGTCTGGTCGATATCTTCCTGATCCAGGCTGCTGACGGCCTGCGGCGTGTCGAGCGCGACCTTTTCGGTGCCCGCCGAAATGACCATCCGATCGAGCGCCATGCGCGTCGTTTCGGGCGCGCCCGCGTCGTCCTGCGCCCAGGCGAGGGTGGGCGTCACGATCAG
Source organism: uncultured Sphingobium sp. (assembly GCA_946885845.1). The sequence goes on from CAMPHJ010000004.1 coordinate 123,915, forward strand.
CGTGGCGGTCAGCAACAGCTTCAATCTGGTCTTCATCATCGGTGGCCCCCTTTGGCAACTGGGACGGGGCGGTGACCCCGAACGGGGACGCACCTAGCATGAAGAAATGATATTGCAAGTGAGTCTCATTAGATATAGCAGCCAGATCGGAAAGGGGTTCTTCATGAGATCTGGAAAATATCGTTTCGCCGCCGTGCTGGTAACCATGGTCAGCGCTGCCGCTGCTCAGGCACATATGCCCTATGTGCTGCCGACCTTGTTCGACATCGGCAAGGGCGACCATGTAACCGTCCAGTCGGCCTTTGCGGAGGAAGCATTCCTGCCCGAAGTCGCCATGCGCGATGCGCCGTTCCATATGGTCGGCCCCGATGGCAAGGATATCGCGCCAGGACCGGTCACGCATCTGCGCGACCTGAGCATATTCGAAGCGGCCACGGTCGCGGATGGCACCTATCGCGTGACGACAGGCCAGCGAGCCGGGCGCAAGGGCACGATGTTCAAACAGGGCAATGAGTGGAAAATGCGCGGCGAAGGCAGCGCGCCAGCCGCCGCTGCGCAGCAGGTCGACGTTCAGAGCATGACCCTGGCCGAAGCCTATGTAACGCGCGGCCAGCCCACCAACGCCGCCTTGAAACCGACGGGCAAGGCGCTGGAAATCCAAGCGGTGACGCACCCCAATGCTATTGTCGCCGGTTCAGATGCGATCTTCACATTGCTGTTCGACGGTAAGCCGCTCGCCAATGCGGATGTCACGCTGTTCCGCAGCGCTGGCCTTTACGACGGGCGCAAGGTTGCCGCGCAGGTGAAAAGCGGGGCCGACGGCGGCTTTACCCTGAAGCCGGAAGATGCGGGCACCTATCTGGTCCTGGTGCGCCATCGCGCGCCCGCGCCTGCCGGCTCCGACACGCCCTATCGCAGCTACACCTACACACTCACCTTCGACGCGGCCTGACCGCCGCGCCAATTCGATCAGATGGAGATTATATGAAGAGAATAATTAGCCTGGCGCCTGCCCTTTTGCTGGCCATCACCGGATCAGGCGCGATGGCCGCCCCGCATGAAGGGTCCGCATTCATCCATGATTATGACGCGAACCATGACGGCCAGGTCGCCCGCGCCGAATTCGACGCCGAACGGAGCGCACGTTTCAAGGCAACGGACGCCAATGCCGACGGCTGGCTGTCGGAAGACGAATATGTCGGCGAATATCGCGCCCGGCTGGACCAGCAGCTCGCCGCGTCCGACCGCAGCGAAGAAAAGAAGGTCGAAGAACGGCAGCGCCAGATGCGTCAGGCCCATGTCCGGTTCGGCGTGCTGGACAAGGACAAGGATAGCAGGATGACGCAGGCCGAATATGACGCGTCGGCCGCGCGCGCCTTTGCCGATCAGGATGATGACAAGGACGGCATCGTCACCGCGACCGACGCCGCCGCAACCGCCAAGCGCCAGCTGGCGGCGCGCAAGGCCGCCGACAAGGCCGAACGCTGATGAACCGGGGAAGGGTGGCGTCCGATGATGCCGCCCTTCCCTGCTTTACCGCATGATCAGGCCGGGGCGAGTTGGGGATCGACACCGGTCAATTCAATCGACACGTCCCACAACCGCCGGGCATCCCCCAGGTCATGGGCATGTTTTTCAACCCGCGCCGGACCTGACCTACCCCGCATTTCCAGGAAGCCTTGCGGTCCGTAATAGTCGCCCCCTTCCGCGTTCGGATCAGTCGCGGCCTGAAGCGCTGGCCAGGCAGCCGCCGCGACCGGATTGAACATGGGCCGCATGATCGGCAACAACGGTTTGGTCCAGGACGGCAGGTGACGCATCAATTCGGTCAGCGACACGCCCGGATGGCAACCGATCGCCCGCACGGGCGACCCGGTAGCGCGGAGCCGACGATCCAGTTCCAGCATGAACAGCAGGTTGGCCAGCTTGCTCTGTCCGTAGAAGCCGCTGTTATGATAGCCGTTTTCGGCGTTGAGGTTGTCCCACATCATCCGCCCCTGCCGATGCGCCAAGCTGGAGGTCACGACCACCCGCGCGCCATCGGTCCGGGCAAGTTTGGGCAGCAACAGCGCGGTAAGCGCGAATGTACCGAGGTGATTTACCCCGAATTGCGATTCGGCACCCTGCGTCGTCCGGCCGAGCGGGGGGATCATGATGCCCGCATTATTGATCAGAACGTCCAGCCGTGGCTCCGCCGCGACCTGATCAGCGGCCTGGCGCACGCTGGAAATGTCAGCCTGGTCCAGCGGAACATAGGCAAGGTTGGCCCCCGGCGTCGCGGCCCTGATGTGATCCATCGCCGCGTGCGCCCTAACCGAATCGCGGCATCCCATCAGCACCCGCGCGCCCTTTGCCGCCAGCGCCTTCGCGATTTCCAGCCCGATGCCGGTATTGGCGCCAGTGACCAGAAAAATGCGGCCATTCTGGTCAGACATATTACAAGCCGTGAAGGCCATCCAAACTCCCCTATTTTATGCTGTTCATCGTACGGATCGTGGTCCAGGAATGAATGGAAACAAGAGAAATAACAATCGACTTCCGCCCGCCGGGTCCATCATCCCGACCGAAGCATGAAACGACTTTCCGACCATCGGTCGAAAAATGATTGAAACCGCACTGCGAACGACATAGTCTGGTAGTGAAGGGCAAAGTGCCCAGCCTGTTTTCCTATTCAGACATTTTTCTACAAAAGGCAGACTTATGGACATGAAAACGACGACGCCGCAGATGCTGGACAGTGACGTTCGCCCGCTGCCGATTGCGGACAGCCCGGAACTGCGCGAAGCGCTGAAGGCGGCCAATCTTCAGACCCTGCTGATGGTCTATGTGCACCTGACGCATGACGAATCGATGCTGGAAACCTTCAAGGCCCACATTCATCCGCCCTATACCAATCCCGACTATGTAATGCCGCAGGACTGCATCGATGACCTGCATGAAAAGCTGGTCCATGTGCTGACGACGCCAGGCGCGGCGAAGTCGGAAGATCCGCCGATCGAACTGATGCAGAAGATGATGAGCGTCGGCGTCGGCGAGCCGGTCACTGACGAGTTCGTTCCCATGGTCATGGAACAGGGTGGATTCCACCGCAGCCCCGTGCGCAAGGACGATCCCAAGCGCACGCCTCCGCCGCCCGGTTTCAAGGTGCTGGTCATCGGCGCGGGCCTGACCGGCATCCTGGCGGGCATCGAACTGGAACGCGCTGGTTACGATCATGTGATCATCGAAAAGAATGAGGAAGTCGGCGGCACCTGGTGGAAGAACCGCTATCCGGGCGTCGGCGTGGATACGCCCAGCCACTTCTATTCCTATTCCTTCGAAATCAGCCCGGAATGGAACCACTACCACCCGCATGGCGCGGACATGCGCGAATATTTCCGCGCCGTGGCGGACAAATATGACGTCCGCCGCAACATCCGTTTCAAGACCATGGTGCACAGCCTGGTCTTCGATCAGGATGAGGCCGTGTGGAACGTCACTGTCGAAGACCTGAACACCGGCAAGCGCGAAGTCATCAAGGCCAATGCCGTGTTCAACGCGTTCGGCACCACCGACCGCTGGAAGCTGCCTGAAATCCCCGGCATCGAAAGCTTCAAGGGCATCATCACCCATTCGGCCGATTATGACGAAAATATCGACCTGAAGGGCAAGAAGGTCGCCGTCATCGGCACCGGCGCCAGCTCCGCGCAGATCGTGTCCACCATCGTCAAGGAAGTCGATGAACTGGTCGTATTCATGCGCACCAAGCACTGGATGATCAACAACCCCGAAGTGAAGGCGGAAGTCCCAGACCCGGTGAAATGGGCGCTGCGGCACATCCCCTATTACAAGGAATGGTTCCGTTTCCGCGTATTCTGGTTCGCGGCCGACGGCCTCTATCCCAATGTGGTGAAAGACCCGTCCTATCCCGAAGACGGCATCGCGGTGTCGGCGCTCAACGAAGGCATGCGCCAATATGCCTTGTCGCACATGCATCACAAGCTGGCGGACCGCCCCGACCTGATCGAGAAGCTGACGCCCGATTTCCCGATCTTCTCCAAGCGCGTCGTGATGGACGCGGGTTGGTACGATGCGTTGCTGCAACCGCATACGACGCTGGAGACGGCGGGCATTGCCGAAATCCTGCCGAACGGCATCCGCACGAACGAGGGCAAGGTCTACGAACTCGACATCATCATCTGCGCGACCGGGTTCAACGCATCGTCGCTGGTGCAGGATCTGGAGATCAAGGGCCGCGACGGTCATGACCTGGCGGTCGATTGGGCTGACGAGGAAGAGCGCGCCTATCTGGGCACGACCATCCCCGGCTATCCCAACTATTTCCTGTCAACCGGCCCCAATATCGGCCCGAACCACGCAGGCGGCCTTAACATCGTCAGCGAATCGCAGGTCCATTATCTGATCGAATGCCTTGATGAGATGATCGCTCGTGGCGCGCGCACGGTTGAAGTGACACAGGAAGCCTTCCTTCGCCACAACAAGCGGATCGACGACCAGATGAAGCACATGATCTGGACCCACCCCAAGTCGAAGAGCTATTATCAGAACAGCAAGGGCCGCCCCGTTGGCCCCTGGCCGTTCCGCCTCGTCGACATGTGGAACGAACTGCAGGTGCCGGTGCTGGACGACTATCGCATCGAATAAGGAACGGCGCTTCGGCGCGGTTCAAAAGCCATGGTTCGGCAATAGCGCCGAACCATGGCATCGACATGATGATTGGCTGGCAGTCGCCACCAGGACAGCAACGTCGATCGGCATGCGCCCTTCGACGTCGCTATTGGTCGCAGAGACGAAATTCAGCCCCAAAATTGCTATATTTGCCGATTGTCCACGGCCCCTTGATGCCGCTTGCGGCTGTATGAGGCAGAGCGTGGGACACGCTCATTTGCGCCGGGCTTCTTACGGACATGGCCATTTTCCATATCCGCAGCTAAGAAGCGGCAAGATCGACGCCATATGATGGCATGTCGATGGTGAACTTCCCAATCCCGCCGCACAGCAAAAGCTGGTGGCCTTCCGACCTTGGCAGGGCTGATTTCGTCAGCGCGTCCTTCCATCGTCATCATCAGTCCGGCTGACGGAATGACCTTGCCCATCATTGGCGCGTTGCGCCAAGCGGAGGGCGGCTTATCAATATGGAAGCCAAACCGTTGAAAGCTGACATGCCTCATTCGTCCAGCCAGGCCCAGATTCCGCCGCAATCGCACCCGTACAGCGATGCAAGCGACCCTGACCGTCCGCCGGTCGAACATCGCGCGCGTGGTATTGCCCTGCGCCTGGGCGCGGTCACCGCGTTCGGCGCGATGATGGCGGCGATGAAATACGCGTCGGAGCATGGCGTCGCTCCGGTCGAAATCCTGTTTTACCGCAACCTGTTCTCCCTGCCGACCATCATCGCGTGGATAATATGGTCGGGCGGCTTTTCCGTCGTCAGGACGAAGCGCCCCGGCGCGCACGCCACCCGCAGCTTTTTAGGGTTGGGCGTCATGTTCCTGACCTTCATGGCGTTGGCCCGCCTGCCACTGGCAGAAGCCACGGTGATCAGTTTTTCAGCACCGCTTTTCGCGACGATGCTGTCCGCGCTGTTCCTGCGGGAAATGGTCGGATGGCATCGGTGGAGCGCCATCGGCATCGGCTTTGTCGGCGTGCTGATCGCCGTTCAACCGGGCGGGTCAGACCTGCCGGTCGTCGGCGTCGCAATTGGCCTGGCCGCCGCCTTGGGGACGGCGGTCATCGTCATCACGCTCCGCCAGATCGGCCAGACCGAAGGCGCGGCGGCGACCGTATTCTGGTTCAATATCGTGTGCCTGACCGCGACCGCGCTGCCGATGCCGTTCATGTTCAAGTCGCATGATCCAGGCGCGTGGATCGCCCTGCTGCTTGGCGGACTGGTTGGGGGCTTTGCCCAGATCATGATGACGTCCGCGGTCCGATATGCGCCGGTGTCAGTGCTCGCGCCGTTCGATTATCTGCAAATGCTGTGGGCGATATTCTGGGGCTATCTGTTGTTCGCGGCCACGCCCAGCGCGCCAACGATCGCGGGCGCGGCGCTGATCGCCAGTGCGGGCTGCTATGTGGTCTGGCGCGAAAAGAAGCTGAACCGTCCGGTCACCGGCGTCGCCAAATTATAGGCCGTCGGTCGTCAAACTCCATCGATCAGTCGGCGCGCGGCCTGCACCGCGATGCGGCCACGTTCCGTCGGGGTCATGCCCGCAGGTGCGATGAAGGGCGCTTCTACCGCCACAGTGGCCGAAGGCGGGATCAACGGCAGGAACGCGTCCAGCCCGAACTCCCCCTCCCCCGGGGGCAGGCGCGCAATCGTCGCTTCACGATAGCGGTCGGCGGGTGGTTCGAGAGGCCCGTCGTTCAACTGGACATGCAGGATACGCTCTGGCGGCAGGGCGACGACATCGTCCCATTTTCCGCCCGACCGAATGACGTGCAGCGTATCGACGCACAGGCCGACATGCGCGCCAGCGGCCAACGCGAGGTCCAGCGCATCGGCCTGCGTGCGCACGGCGGACAAGGGAAATGCCTCTATCGCCATCTCCACACCAGCCGCGCTGGCCAGGGTCGCGAGCCGACACATGGCGTCGCGCAGACGTGCAGGGTCGGTGTCGAAACCCAGCGCGTTCACCCTGCCACCCAATTCGGCTGTCAGTTCGACGGTGCGTTGAAGTTCATCCCAATCGGTCGATTCTTCCAGCATGAACGGTTCGACAATGCCGACGCCCAGCCCAGTGTCGCGCAAGGCCCTGATCACCTCTGCACGGGCTGCCTTGTCATGAAGGAGGTCGGCATAGGGTCCCAGCGGCAGCGGTTTGATGAACAGGCTGACGCTGGCGCATCCGGTCTGGTGAGCGACGTCGATCAGTTGAAGCGCGGTCAAATCCGACAATGTCAGATGATCCAGGCAAAGCGGACGCAAATTTCTGTCTCCCCAAGCAGGCCGTCACTGCGGCTGGCGAGGAGTTGCACCGGCGCGCGCGCTACTGTCAAGGAAGGGTTGGCGATTTCGAACCGATTTCGAGAAAATGCGAAGCACGGCGTCCCGGAGCGGGGGGGCTTGAACCAGAACACCGTGCTTCTCTCCCAAAGTGCGACCCGAGGGAGGTTCATGCGCGCGAGTTACCCCCGCGCAAGCTGGAGCGATGCAGTCATTCTGAACAGACGGAACGGACCCATGCGTTTCCGGCTGATCAGAGCAGACCTAGTCATGTTCGGCTAAATGGCCTGTTTCCGGCCCGAGGCGCGCAGCTTTGCTATCCGCGCCGTCAGAAAAGACCATGTGCCCATTCATCGCTAAAATCCCTGTTTCGGTAGCCCCGCTATCTCAATCAGAGACCGGAGGTTTTGCGTCCTGCCGTCGCCGACAGTTTGCCTTTTTCGGTCAGGGCAGCTTGCAAAGGCGCACTGCTCTTCCCTGACGTCTTTTTTAGCGGAATTTGGCCCACAGGTCAAATGGTTGGGCATGGACGGTCGCCAACCCAGCTGAAAATCGGAGCCTAATAGGCTCTTTTTGTATAGCTGATCGTCAGGGGGCGCGTTTCGAAAAGGATGAAGTCCAGCGGTCGCGAATAGCTCATGCTGATTTCGGTGTAGGGAACGGAATGCTGAGTGCCCTGGACGATGGTGGGCTGCTGCATATAAGCGGGATCAAGCCCAAATTCCCTGGATGTGACCCGCGCGATGATTTGCGCATCGGAAGGGCGGGGATATATGGAGGCGAAACGCGCTCCTTCATCCACCGCATGTTGCAGCCCCGTGCGAGCGCTGGCGATGACGCCCAGCTGAATGGCGCCCATCACAAGAACCAGAAAAGGAGGGAGCGCCAGCGCGAATTCGATCGCCGACACGCCACGCTGGTTTTTGAACAAGCGCATCATTGCAGGCGCACCGAAGCCGAACCGGTGAGCGCTACACCCTGGTCCGACGCCCAGTCGCCATGAGGCAGGAACGCGCCGAACATCGGCTGATATGTGTCGGAAATGGTGATCGCCACATAGCGTTTGAGCTGCTGGCCCGCAGGACAGATGTCATCCGCCGTCTCCTGCTGCGTGCTGTTGCAGAACAGGGACCCGGTGACGTTGACCGCGTTGGTTGGAACATTGGCCGCGCTGGCCGCGTCCGTCACCAGATTTTGATAGGCAACACTGTTGTAACCGCCCTTGGTCGCCATTTGCGCGGTGCGCTCCGCAGCGGTTTGCAGGCCGATTTTCATTTTGAACGCCATCGCCAGGTCCGCCGCGACCAAGGTCAACAGCGCCAGGACAGGCACGATGATCGCCAATTCGATCGTGCTTGTCCCGTTACAATCCGAACCGAGCGCGCGAAGGGGCGGCTTTACCATCATCGTCAGCCTACCAGCCTTACGATCGTGGCGGGGATATCCTTCGCACCCGCATAGCTGTCGCATTCATTCTGGATCGTGCTGTTGCCGATGAAGGTGACGCGCCTGCTGACCATCTTCACGCATTTCGTCGACATGCCGGACGTGCCGCTGAAATCCAGCGCCTGGGACGGGAAGTAAAAGGCGCCCTGAAAGGAAGAGCTGGCGTTGCCGTTGATCTTGTTCGTGCCTGAATCCAGCGCTCGCCGATCCTGGTAGAACAGGATGCCGGAATAGGTGTCGCTTTGCGAAGAGGTCAGATTGATGGTCGCACCGCCGTTGATGTCCAGCGTCGCGATCTGGTTCGGGTTGGTCGACGCGCTGCTGCTGGTCAGGATGATGGTGACGCCGGCGCCGCTGACCAAAGCCTGCGACCCAACGCTGAAGCTGCTGCCGTCGACATAATAGACGCCCGGCGCCATGTTCAATGTACCCTTTACATCGAACCCCTTGAAGCAGCCGGGGCTGACAGACTTCGTCCCGTTCGGATTGACGCTGACCTTGCCCGCGCAGCCCGATGGGCTGGGTGTAGGCAGGCTGGCATAGGGATCGGGTTCTGGAACGCTGTAGGGCAGCAGCGTGGTGGAAACATCATAGTTGGAACTAGTCTGCAACCCGCCGACCGCTGCCACGGGACTGGCCTTTACAGTGCTGCTGCCGCCAGCAGTGACCGCATTGGCCGCCCGCGAATTGGTCATGATGCCGCAACCCAGATCGACGGTGGCGTTCCCCTGAAGGGTTATGCCCACGGTTGCGGTCTGCTCCAGTGAAACGACGCAATATTCGCCCTGGCTGACGACAGCCGCGGTGGCTTCCCCCGTTATGACCGGCGCGGTGATACCCAGTATCTTCGAAAAAGGGAGTTCCTGCGACGTTTGCAGAATGACGCGCACGGCCTTGCCATTTCCCGCATAGTCACCGGCTGTTGGGGCATTTTCGATGATCGGCGTCTGCGACAGTGCGATAAGGGACATCTGATTGATGTCGGAGGTGGCGCTCGCCGACGCGTTGAAACCCTGGGCCACGGCATAGGCCCCGGCCAGCGCAGCGGAGTCGGCCTGCCGCTGAATCTGGCGCTTCCACAAGGTCCATTGCACGGTGTCCGTGGCAAGCCCGGCTGCGGCGATGAATAACGGCATCGCGGCAGCCGCCATCATCAAAACGCTGCCTGTCCTATCCTGCATCAATCGATGCGGCGACCTTCGCATCATCCGGGTTCCCCGTGTTGTGATGCGAAAATTCTAAAAAATAAAGGTGACCGAACCGTGAATTTTCCTGGTTAACTTAACCCATATCATAAATAACCAGGCTATATCTTTCGATATATATAATGTGTTTTACACCTGTACAATTATTATTCAGAGAATTATCTCCCATTATATCATATGCGTTCATGTATGAATTTGAGGATGTTCTTTGTTTTTATTATCTTAAAATCATGCATTTTTATAAGTAATTATAGAGGATGTACTTATTTAAACAAATATGGATATCATTATCCAAGTATTTTCCCTTCTGCACCAGACAAGATTCCGGGCATACTGGGGCGTCAGCCAGCAGGATTCAGGTAATTACCGGGTCCTCATCGCCCGGCTGGCGAGGCGTGACCAGCCGTGCGGCCTTGGGAGCGAGCCAGCGTTCGAACCCGTCCACGATTTCGTAGATGACAGGCACGAAGATCAGCGACAGCGCGGTCGAGCTGATGAGGCCGCCGATCACCGCCAGCGCCATGGGCTGACGAAACTCTGCGCCTTCGCCCAGTCCCAGCGCCGTCGGCAACATGCCCGCAGCCATCGCGACGGTGGTCATCACAATCGGGCGCGCACGCTCACGGCAACTATTGCGCAGCGCTTCACCCATGGGCACGCCGCGACGTTCATCCTCGATCGCGAATTCGACCAGCAGGATCGAGTTTTTGGCGCACAGGCCAAGCAGCATGAGCAGCCCGATCATTGCTGGAAGGTCCAGCGTCTTGCCAAAGATCAGCAGCGTCGCGAACGCCCCCAGCAGCGACAGGGGCAGCGCCGCCAGAATGACGACCGGTTTGAAATAGCCCTTGAACAACAGCACCAGCACCGAGAAGGTGAGGCCGATGCCCGCCGCAATGGCGATCATGAAGCCGCCGAACAATTCCTGAATCGCTTCGGAATCGCCTTCGCGGGCTTGCTTCACGCCTTTGGGCAGGTCCTTCATCACGGGTAGCGCGGCGATTTCTTCCAGCGCCTGGCCCAGCGTGCGACCGGATACCAGGTCCGCTTCCACCGACACGCGCCGTTCGCGGTCATAGCGGATGATCTTGCCCGGCCCCGCGCGGAACGTGATGTCCGCAACGGCGGACAGCGGTGTGGTGCTGCCATCGATTGTCGGCACGCGCAGCCCGGAGATAACGGACAGGTCCTGCCGCGATCCTTCAGGCAGGCGCACCCGGATCGGCACGCGTTCGTCACCATCGGACAGCTTTGCCACATTGGCGTCGATGTCGCCGATGGTGGCGACGCGCAGAACCTGCGCCAGCGTGCGGCTGTCGACATTCAGGCGCGCCGCTTCGGCCGGGCGCGGCGTCACGATGAGTTCGGGCCCGGCGGGGGGCGGCGAGGGACGCGGGTCGGAAATGGATTTCACGCCGCGCATCTGGCGCAGCAACGCGGTCTGGGTCCGCTCCAGCGCCTGGCCATCTTCGCCCGACAGGACGATGTTCACCCCCGCGCTGCCAAATGCGCCCTGATTGGACAGGCGCACATCAGGCACGGCGCGAAGCGCGGGGCCGATGATCTGACGGAAGTCATCGGTCGATATTTCGCGGTCTTCCTTCAGGAGGACCGTGATCGTGCCGGTGCCCATGTCGCCTGAACTGCCGACCTGCGCGAACACGGTTTCGACGGCGGGTTCCTTCAGCAGCAGCCGGGTTGCCTGCCCGACCGACTGTTCCATGTCGGCGCGCGTGGCACCTGGCGCGCCCTGCACCGCGATGTAAAGATAACCGGGATTGCCCACCGGCTGGAACCCGACGGGGGTGGACAAGGCCATGAGGGCCGATACGACCAGAATGCCCGCGCCGATCGCCATGGCGGTCCAGCGATGGGCAAGCATCCAGTCCAATATGCGGGTGTAGTGGACATAGAGGGCGCTATGTTCCTTGTCCGGGACATGTTTGCGGTCATGAAGCGGGGTCAGGAAATAGGCGGCCATCAGCGGCGTGAGCAGACGCGCGACCACCAGTGAAAAGAGCACGGCGGCAGCGACGGTCAGACCGAATTCGCGGAAGAACTGGCCCGCCTGTCCAGGGATGAGCGACACCGGTGCGAACACGGCGACGATGGTGAAGGTGGTCGCGATCACCGCCAGCCCGATCGCATCCGCCCCGATCAAAGCGGCGCGATAGGGGGATTCCCCCGCCTCTATCCGCTTTTCGATATTTTCCACCTCCACGATGGCGTCATCGACCAGGATGCCGATGACCAGCGTGAGGGCGAGCAGCGTGATGCTGTTCAGGCTGAACCCCATGGCCGCCATGAACACGAATGTCGGGATCAGCGACAATGGCATGGCGACGGCGGCGATGATGGTTGCGCGCCAGTTGCGCAGAAACAGGTAGACGATCAGCACCGCCAGGAAGATGCCTTCCACCAGCACATGCTGAGTCGATGAAAAGGTCCGGCGGGTGGAATCGACGGTGGACACCAGCCGGGTGAAGTCGACGCCGGGATGCTCCGCCTCCAGCCGTTCGACGGTGGCGATCACCTTGTCCTCGACACTGATGTCGCTGACGTCGCTGGTCTTGCTGATCTGCAATGCAGTGACGGGACGGCCGTCGAGCCGGGCGAAGCTGCGCTGCTCGCTCTCTCCATCGCCGATTTCGGCTATGTCGGACAGGCGCACATAGCGACCGGCGACCGGGATGGTGACGTTGCGCAGGCGATCCACGTCATTGGTCGCGCCCAGCACGCGAATGGTCTGTTCAACCTGTCCGATATCCGCACGTCCGCCCGCTTCGTCCGTGTTGAAAGCGAACAGCGCGTTGTTGATCTGCGGCGGGGTCACGCCCAGCGCCGCCATCCGTTCCGGGTCGAGGATGACGTTGATTTCACGCGTCACGCCGCCGATGCGGTTCACTTGCGCAACGCCGTCCTGCGCCTGGAACGCGCGCGCCGCGACATTGTCGACGAAGCGGGACAGGTCCGCCCCGCTCATCCCCCTGGCGCTGACCGCATAGGTCAGGATGGGCGCGTTATCGATGTCCAGCCGTTGCACCAGCGGCGGGTCGATGCCGGGGGGCAGCTGGACCCGCGTCCGCTCGACGGCGGTGCGCACGTCATCGGTCGCCTTCTGCATGTCATTGTGCAGTTCGAACTCCACGTTGGTGATGGACGATCCCAGCACCACGGTCGAACTGATATGCTTGACCCCCGACACGGTGCTGAGCGCATTTTCGATGGGCCGGGTGATCTGGTTTTCCATCTCACTGGGCGCAGCGCCGCTCTGCGTCACGGTTACCTGCACGACAGGCACGTTCACATTGGGGAATTGCTTGATGGGCAGGCCGACATAGGCGACGATGCCCGCAATCGTCAGCAGGATGAAAAGCGAGACGACCGGAATAGGGTTACGGATCGACCAGGCGGATATCTGAAAGCTCATCGGACGGCCGCCTTGCCCTTTGCAACGCGGACCTTGTCACCTTCCAGCACAAATGCCCCGCCGCTCAACACAGCCCGCGCGCCCGGCTTTGCGCCGGCCAATATCTCGACAAAGCCGCCTGCCCGACGACCGGTGCGAACGTTGACGCGATGCACCCGGTCATCCTTGTCCAGCAGCAGCATGTAGGCGCCATCTGCGTCATAATGAACGGCGGCTTCGGGCACGGCCGTTACCGGAGCGCTCACCTTGACGAAGCTGGCCTGGGCGAAACCACCAGCGCGCAGGTCATCCCGCACTGGCAGAGCGATGCGCGCGCGCGACAGGCCGGTCTGATTGTCCACACGTGCGCCCAGCAGCCGGATCCGGCCATTCAGCTTTGTGCCGTCCGCCAGCGTCACCGCCACCGGATCGTTGATCGACAGCGTGCCCATCGCCGCTTCGGGCACTTCGGCATCCAGTTCGATCAGATTGTCGCGCGCGATGGTGAACATCACCTGCCCGGTGGAAGATGCGTCGCCTGGCCGGGCGGAACGTTGCAGCACGCGGCCAGCAACGGGCGTGCGAACCGCCATGCGTTTTTGCCGGGCGAGCAGGTCGTTGAGCTGAGCGCGGGCGACTTCCACGCCAGCCGACGCGGTCCGGTCGGCATTGCGGCGTTGCTCGATCGCTTCCTGCGACAGCACGCCGCTATTATCCAGCCCGACGACGCGTCGCGCCTCCGCCCTCGCCTGGTCCGCCTGCGCCTGCTGTTGCGCAAGGGTGGCGCGCGCCTGTGCGACCTGGGATTCCAGCAGCGCGTCGTCCAGCACGGCCAGCACCTGCCCTGCGCGAACGTCGGCGTCTTCCTCCACCAGCACGCGGGCGATGCGGAAGCCCGACAGTTCCGGCGCGATCGCGACTTCTTCCCGCGGGATCAGGCGACCGGAGGCGGTGAAGCCGCCGTCGAGCGACTTTTCCTGCACCTGCGCCACGGTCACCGTGGGCGGCGGCGGCGCGACCTTCTTTTCCGCGTCTCCGCAGGCGGAAAGCATCTGCAATGCTGCCAGCGCGGCTACGGTAAAGGCAAGAAGCGGCTTGTGCGTCACGGGCTTTCCCTGGGCGAAGTTCATGAAATGGGGCGTGTCGGCTGATCAGCCGCGATCGGCAGAGGCACGGGCGGGTGGCCCGGCGCGGTGGCGGGCGCGGCAGGGTCCCATCCCCCGCCCAGCGCCCGAAACGCGGTCACCACATTGGTCAGCGCCTGCGCCCGCGCGACGGTCAGCGCAGTGCGCGCGGCGCGCCAGGTGCGTTCCGACTGCAACAGGGTGGTAAGGTCGGTCAGCCCGATGCCATAGCCGCGCCGCGCCGCGTCGAAGGCGAAACGGCTGCGTTCTTCCGCACGGGTCAATTCGGACAGGCGGGGGCGATCAGTTGTCACGGTGAACAAGGCGATGTCGGCGTCGCGGAAGGCCGCCTGCACCGCCGCTTCATAGGCGACGACGGCCTGCTGCCCCTGCGCCTCTGTCGCGCGCAGGCGGGCCATCAGGCGGGGGCGGTCCAGAATCGGCAGCGCGAGACCGCTCGCCAGCGACCAAAGGCCATTCGTTCCGGGCAGCGGGCCTTCCGTCCGCGTGATGCTGCCACTGCCCTGCAGGGTCAGTTGCGGGAACAGCGCCAGCCTGTCGACCTTTACCTGTGCCGTGGCGGCAGCGACCCGCGCCTCCGCCGACAGGACATCGGGACGACGGGTCAGCAACATGGCGGGCAAGGTCGAAGGGACGGCAGGCGGAACGTCCAGCCGCGCTTCGATCGGCAGGCTGTCGGTGGGGGCGTCCGCCCTGCCCGTCAGAACCAGCAGCGACCTTTTGGCATTATGCAGCGCCGTGTCGAGCCTCACCACTTCTGCCCGCGCGGTCGCGACGTCGCTCTCCAGCCGGGCGGTGTCAGCGCCGGATACCAGGCCCCGCGCCAGCCCCAGTCGCGACGCGGCCGCGAGTTCTTCTGATATGCGAAGGGTTTCCGCCGCATCATTGCGCTGCACCAGCAGCCCGCGCGCGTCGAACAGCGCGCTGGCCACATCGGCAGCCAGGCTGATCCGCGCGGCGTGATAATCATAGGCCGCGACCACATAATTGGCCCGCGCGCCCCGTCCGATTGCCGCCAGGCGACCGAACAGGTCGATTTCCCACGACGGCGAAAAGGCGGCGGAATAGGTCTTGCTGGTGACCGTCGTGCCCATCAGGTCCGGGCCACTAAACTGTTCCCCACCCTGTATCCGCGCCGATCCGCTCAAATTACCGGTCGGCAGACGCTGGGACAGGGATTGGTCGCGGATCGCCCGCGCCTCCCTCAACCGGAAATAAGCGGTTCGGGCGTCGGTGCTGTCGGCCAGGGCGCGATCCACCAGTTCGACCAGCTGCGCATCGCCGAACCTTTCCCACCAGCGATCGAGCGCCACCTGATCAGCCTGCGTCCCCGGCGATGCTTCATAAGCCGTCGGCAGCGCGATCTGTGGCCGGTCGAGTTTGATGCCCGGAGCGCAGCCACCCACGGCCATCGCGGCGGCGGCAACCAGGCAGAGAGGAAGACGGGCAATCGGCAAGGCAGGCAGCTCCGCAGTGCGCAAACGCGCTGATTTGATCCCGGAATAGGCGCGCCGAAAAAAGGAAACAAGACTGTTTCTTTTACTGATGGAATTTTCTACATATGGGGCATGATCGATGTTCCCACCGCCCGAAGACCCGGCCGCCCCCGGCGTGAGGAAGTCGGCGACATCGAAAAACGGCTGATCGACGCCGCCATGCAAATGCTGATCCAGCCTAGCGGCGGGGTGACGATGAACGCCCTGATCACGGCGTCGGGCCTGTCGCGCAAGACGGTCTATGCCCGCTATCCCAACATGTCGGCGCTATTATTGTCGGTCCTGCGCCAGCTGCTGGATTTCGAAATGGCCCCGTTGATCGTGCCCGACGGGGCAGATTGGCGGATGAGGCTGCGGGGTTTCATCGGCATATTGATGGACGAAGTGTCGGAATCGCACGCCCAGGTGCTGCGCCGGATATTGCTGATGGATTCCAGCCTGTTCGAAGAAATAAAGCCGCGCGTCGAACAATTGATGGTGCACCGCTATATCGATCCGCTCGACGCATTCTTCAATGAACTGGTCGAACACGGACTTATCCCCGCGCAGGACACGGTGTTCGCCGCGGAAACATTGATGCAGATCGTGCTGCGCGAAGCCCAGCTTCGCTTTTGCAATGAGGGGGCGGACCCGGACATTTCGCCTTTTATCGACAAGGCCACTCGCCTGATATGCGGCGGCCTGACGGCAGAAGCGGACATGTTGGAACGATAGGCATCGGTCCGGTCCCGATGCGTCAATCCGACGTTGTGGCCTGCCTGCCATAATGCCTGGCGAGCAGTGCGCAGGCCATCAATTGTATCTGGTGAAACAGCATGACCGGCAACAGCATCGGCCCGGCCAGGCTGGCGGGAAACAGCACGCTGGCAATCGGCACGCCGGTCGCCAGGCTCTTTTTCGACCCGCAAAATTGCAGCACGATTGCATCTTCGCGCGGGAGGTCCAGCAAGCGGCCAAGCCCCCATGTGAACAGCAGCACCGCGACCAGCATGATGATGCACAGCGCCGCCAGCAGCGCCAGTTCGGTCTGCGAAACCTGGCGCCACAACCCTTCCACGACGGCGGCGCTGAAGGCCGAATAGACAATCAGCAGGATGGAGCCACGATCCACCCGGCCCAGCATGGCGCGATGCCGTGCGACAAAGCCGCCAGTCAGCGGGCGGCTCAAATGCCCCAGCAGGAATGGCAGCAGCAATTGCAGCACGATCTTTTCCACCGACGACAGTGAAATGGCCGCGCCGCCGCCTCCTTTGTCCATCAACAATGCGACCAGCAGCGGCGTCAACATGATGCCAAGCAGGTTGGAAAAGGACGCGCTGACCACTGCCGCAGCCACATTGCCGCGCGCGATCGCGGTGAAGGCGATGGACGATTGGACGGTCGATGGCAGCAGCGTCAGGAATAAAAGACCCGCCCGCATCGGCAAGGGAATGGCGTCGACATGCTGCATCGCCAGCCCGATCAGCGGAAAAACAAGGAAGGTGGCGCCAAGCGTCGCCAGATGCAGCTTCCACGCCTTTGCCCCGTTCCAGACCGCTTCCCGCGACAGCTTCGCGCCGTGGAGAAAGAATAGCAGGACAATGGCCGCGTCAGCCGCCACCGACAGGATAGCAGCGCCTTCGCCCCGCGCCGGCAGGAACGACGCCAGCAGGACCATGCCGATCAGCAACAGCAGGAATGGGTCGAACAGGTCGCGGAGGCTGCGCATTCACGCGGCTGTAAGGGTGATCGGTGGAAAAGGATAGACGCCGGGATGCCCGGTGCCCCAGTAAGGCAGGACCAAAGCACGGGAAGTGGAATGAGCGAAGAGATTGAATGTTGCGAACGTGGCGGCCTTATGGAAATCGTCATCAATCGCCCCGGCAAGAAGAACGCGCTGACCGCCGACATGTACCGGGAGATGACAGCCGTCCTGGCAGATTGTTCGACCCGGCCCGACATTGGAGCGGTGCTGTTCGCGGGCAAAGGCGATGCCTATTGCGCGGGCAACGACCTGAAGGATTTTGCCAAGGGACCGCGGGGGGGAGAAGCCGCCTTTGCCTTCATCCGCGCGCTAGCAGGCTTCGACAAGCCAGTGGTGGCTGCGGTCCAGGGCCTGGCCGTGGGGATCGGCGCCACCATGCTGTTCCACTGCGATCTGGTCTATGCGGCGCCAGACGCCCGTTTCATGATGCCTTTCGTCAATCTGGGCCTCGTCCCCGAAGCGGGGTCCAGCCTGCTTGCGCCTGCGACGATGGGGCATGCCCGCGCGGCGGCGATGCTGTTGCTGGGGGAAGCGATGGATGCCCAGACGGCGGATCGCGCGGGGCTTTTAACCTCTATCGTTCCGGTCGAAACACTGTTGGACCATGCCCGCGCCAAGGCAGCGGCGCTGATCGCCAAGCCGCCCCAGGCGCTGGCGGCGACGCGGCGGCTGATGCGGGGGGATCGCGCGCCGATATTGCAACGGATAGATGATGAGGCGCAGTTGTTCCGCGAAAGACTGGAGTCAGCCGAGGTGCAGGCAGCCTTCGCGGCATTTTTCGACAAGCGTGCGCCTTAGAACGCGTTTCAAGCGATCTGATTCAATCAGATCGAAACCCGCTCCCGGCGCCGGGCATGGAAGAGATTACCGCCCGCGCAGGCCGAACACCATCGACCGGTCGGCATCCGGGATCAATCCTTCCAGCACGCGCCAGAACCCAGTGACGGACCCCTGCCCCGCCTGGGCATAGGCGGTGGCCATTTTTTCCCGCAGCGCGCGAAACAACCCCGCCTCCAGTTCCTGCCCTGCCGGGCTCAACCGCAACAGCTTTTGTCGACGGTCATTGGGACCCGGACGCGATTCGATATATCCGCGTTCGATCAGATCGTTGAGCACCCGGCCCAGCGACTGTTTGGTGATGGCCAGCAGCCGCAACAGGTCCTTTACCGGCAGGTCCGGCTGTCGCGAGATGAAATAAAGCGCGCGGTGATGCGCCCGGCCCAAACCCTGCGCGGCCAGCCCTTCATCAATGGACCGGGTCAGGGCGGAATAGCCGAAATAGAGCATCTCTATGCCCCGGCGAATCTCATTTTCCCGCAAGAACAGCGGTGAAGCCGGGCTAACCTGCGTCGATTGGGCCGATATGGTAGAACTGCTTGCGGTCATGCCGGTCATTTCCAGAACGGGAGGTTGGAGGCCACGCATATTGGCGGGCACAAGAGGTGATGACCAGACTTTCCTTTCGCGTCGCACACGTTATATGGCGAACCGCGTCGGCCAGTCCGACGCATGCTGGGGCGTCGCCAAGCGGTAAGGCAGCGGCTTTTGATGCCGCCATGCGCAGGTTC
>CAMPHJ010000005.1 GCA_946885845.1 uncultured Sphingobium sp.
CGATGGCGAGCGCTTCGTCACCTTGTGCAGCCGCGAGGCTGTTGCGCGCGTTCAAGAGGGTGGTTTCGCTGGTCGAAAGCGTCTGGAAGTCGATAAGGCCTGCCTGATACTGGCTGCGCGCCAGGATTGCGGCATTATTGGACGCTTCGAACGCCGTGCCGAACTGCGCCTTGCGGGCGCGGGCGCTGTTGAGGGATGCGACGGCGTTCTCGACATCCTCCAGCGCAGTGAGCACATTCTGCTTATAGGCGGCGAACGCGCCTTCCGCCGCCGCGCGCTGGGAACGGACCTGCGACGCAAGGCGGCCGCCGTCAAAGATCACCTGCGCGACATTGGCGAATATCCCGCCGGTGATGATGTCGAACAGGCTTTTGAAGGAGGCCGCGCTGGTGCCGATATTCCCGCTGATGCCCAAGGCCGGGTATAGCTGGGCCTGAGCGACGCCGATGCGCGCGGTGGCTGCGGCGAGGGCACGCTCCGCCGACCGCACATCGGGACGCTGGCGCAGCGTGTCGGCGGGGATGCCCGTGACGATAGCGATGGACGCGACGGGAATGGGGGCGGGGCTTTCCAGCATGCGGGTCGCTTCGCCGGGCGCCTGGCCGGTCAGGACTGCGATGCGGTTCAGGCTGCCGCGCAGGCCGGCTTTAAGCTGTGGGATGGCCGCCCGTGTCTGCGCTAGCTGTGCGCGGGCCTGTTGTTCGTCGAGCGACGACACCAGCCCGGCCTGCAGCCGCCATCCGGCGATGTCGAAATTGTCCTTTTGAATAGCCTCTGTCTCGCGGGCGATGCGCAATTGTTCCTGCGCCAGCCGGGCCTGGACATAGTTGGTGACCAGTTCTGCGATGATCGTCACGCGCACATTGGCAAGATCATAGCCGGATGCGGCGAGGTCGGCTCTGGCGGCTTGCGAAGAACGGGCGAGTTCGCCGAACAGATCGATCTGCCAGCTGGCGTTGGCGCCCAGCGTATAGCTGCTGCTCCAGCTGTCGGTGCCCCCGGAAATGACATTGCCATTGTCATCGACCCGCGTGCCGCCGCTGCGGTTGGAATAGTTGCGGCCCGCATTGCCGGACGCATTCACCTGCGGCAGGAAAGCGGCGTTTGTCTGACGCAGGGATTCCCGCGCCTGAAGGAGACGAACCTGCGCCTGCACGATGTCCAGGTTGCTGGTGATCGCTCGGTCGATCAGCAGGTCGAGCGCGGGGTCGCCAAGCCGGGTCCACCAGTTCGCGAGCGCGGCTTCATCGATGGGTGCGTTATTCCCCTGAATATAGGTGGCTGGCACGCCCAGCGACGCGGGCCGGGGCGGCTTGTAGTCGGGACCGGCCGCGCAGGCCGACAGCGTCAGCGCCGCTGTGGCAGTCCAGGCAAAGCGATATCGCACCTTTTCCTAGCACTCCGTCGTCGTTAAAGGGACCCGCAGACATTTGCGGGGGCAATGAGATCACGCATTCGGTAAGTGCCGAAATCGGCGTGACGCCTCAATGCCAATAATGTCGTAAAGTGTAACGGTCTTGAAAAGTGGCGCTTTTGTGGGCGTCCTTTGGTCAAAGGGTGGATGATGAGGGCATTTGTTTTTCCGGGGCAGGGCAGCCAGTCGGTGGGCATGGGCAAGGCGCTGGCCGAAGCGAGCCCAGCTGCGAAAGAACTGTTTCAAGAGGTCGATGACGCGCTGAACCAGCATTTGTTCCGCATCATGGTGGAAGGGCCGGACAGCGACCTGACGCTGACGGAGAACGCTCAGCCCGCGATCATGGCCAATGCACTGGCGACGTTGCGCGTGATGCAGAAGGAAGGCGGCTTTTCCCTTGGCGAGAAGGGCGATTTCGTCGCTGGCCACAGCCTTGGCGAATATAGCGCGCTATGTGGTGTCGAGGCGTTCGACATTGCGACGACGTCCAGGCTGCTGAAGCTGCGCGGGCAAGCGATGCAGGCCGCTGTTCCAGTGGGCGACGGGGCTATGGCGGCTCTGCTGGGCGCGGATATCGAAAAGGCGCAGGCGCTGGCCGACGCCGCCGCTCAAGGGGAAATATGCACCGTCGCCAACGACAATGATCCAAGCCAGGTCGTTATCTCCGGTCATCGCGGCGCCATCGAGCGCGCGGTCGCCCTGGTCAAGGATCATGGCATCAAGCGCGGCGTGCTGTTGCCGGTTTCCGCACCGTTCCACTGCCCGCTGATGCAGCCCGCCGCCGATGCGATGGCGCAGGCGCTCGCTGATGCAAAGATCAACACGCCGCTGCTGCCGGTTTACGCCAATGTGCTGGCCAGCGCGATTGCTGACCCGGACCAGATCCGCCTGCGGCTGGTGGAGCAGGTCACCGGCCGGGTGCGGTGGCGTGAATCGGTCGCCGCGATGTGGGACGCGGGCGTCACCGACTTTGTGGAGCTGGGGGGCAAGGTGCTGGGGCCGATGATCAAGCGCATTGCCCCGGACGCCAACGTGCGCAGCGTCGTGAGCATGGATGATGTCGAAGCCGCGCTGGCAGCTTTCTGAAGATATAAAAAGGATAATAGCTATGTTCGACCTGAAAGGCATGACCGCGCTGGTGACGGGCGCTTCGGGCGGGATTGGGTCCGCCATTGCAAAGGCGCTGGCGGCGCAGGGCGCCACGCTGGCGCTGTCGGGTAGCAATGAGGGCAAGCTCAAGGCCTTTGCCGCGGAACTGGGTGGCGATCACAAGACATTGGTCTGCAACCTTTCCGATCCCGCGTCGGTGGACGCGCTGATCGGGCAAGCGGTCGAGGCGCTGGGCGGCAAGATCGACATCCTTGTCAACAATGCCGGGATCACGCGCGATAATCTGATCCTGCGAATGAAGGACGATGAGTGGTCCGACGTGATCTCCGTCAATCTGGAAGCAGCGTTCCGCCTGATGCGCGCCGCCGCCAAGCCGATGATGAAGGCGCGCTTTGGCCGGATGATCTCCATCAC
The DNA here is from genome assembly GCA_946885845.1 of uncultured Sphingobium sp. Next base: position 2,939 of record CAMPHJ010000005.1, read on the forward strand.
GTCGGTCGTCGGTGTCACCGGCAATCCGGGCCAGGCCAATTATGCGGCGTCAAAGGCGGGCATTATCGGCATGTCGAAATCGCTGGGTCAGGAACTGGCGAGCCGGGGCATCACCGTGAACTGCGTCGCGCCCGGCTTCATCCGGTCGGCCATGACCGACGAACTGAACGACACGCAGAAGGGCGCGATTCTGCAGAAAATACCCGCAGGCGACCTGGGCAATGGCGAAGACATCGGCGCTGCGGTCGTGTATCTTGCCAGCCGGGAGGCAGGCTATGTCACCGGCCAGACGCTGCATGTTAACGGCGGGATGGCGATGGTGTGACAGGATCGGGCGCGGGCCGTCGGTACGACCCCGTGCGCGCTTGGCTATTTGCATCAACGCTGCATTGTGCCATCGGGATGATTGACAGGGGGCGGAAATCATCCTTTTCGATCATCTGTTGCCTCTTGCCTCGCACGGGGCTTGGCTCTAGGGCATGCCTTAACAATTATTCATAACCTCAACGATACCCAGTAAAAAGGACCACTCATGAGTGAGACCGCGGATCGCGTTAAGAAAATCGTCGTCGAACATCTGGGCGTCGAAGCCGAAAAAGTGACCGAAGACGCGAGCTTCATCGACGACCTGGGCGCAGACAGCCTGGACATCGTTGAACTCGTCATGGCGTTTGAGGAAGAGTTCGGCGTCGAAATTCCTGACGATGCGGCTGAAAAGATCGCCACCGTCAAGGATGCGATCGATTATATCGACAGCAAGCAGTAAGAGCGTTTGGCGGCTGGCCCCGACAGGTTCCGGCCGCAGCGTTTAAGAAAATGGCTCCCTCCTGTCCGGGAAACCGGACCTTGGGGAGCCTTTTTGTATCTGGACCGCCGTTCACAAGCGCTTCGCAAGCCGCTAAGGAACGGCGCAAGTTCATGTAGTTTTTCGGAGCAGATATATGCGTCGCGTCGTCGTAACCGGCCTTGGCATGGTGAGCCCTCTGGGTGGAGATGTCGAAACCACGTGGAAGAACATCATCGCGTCCAAATCCGGCGCGGCGAGGATCGAGCGGTTCGACCCCACCGAATATAAATGCCGCATCGCCTGCGAGGTGAAGCCCGCAGACCACGAATATGGCTATGATCCCTCGCTGGACGTGGATCACAAGATCCAGCGGCAGGTCGATCCCTTCATCGTCTACGGCATCTCCGCCGCCAGCCAGGCGCTGCGCGACGCGGGTCTGGACAATATGAGCGAGGAAGAACGACTGCGCGCCGGTTGTTCGATCGGGTCGGGCATCGGCGGCCTGCCGGGCATCGAAAGCGAATCGCTGGTGCTCGCCAACAAGGGGCCTAGCCGGGTCAGCCCGCACTTTGTCCATGGCCGCCTGATCAACCTGATTTCGGGCCAGGTTTCGATCAAATATGGCCTAATGGGGCCGAATCACGCGGTCGTTACCGCCTGTTCGACCGGCGCGCATTCGATCGGCGACGCCGCGCGGATGATCGCGATGGACGATGCCGACGTGATGTTGGCGGGCGGCGCGGAAAGCGCAATCTGTCCCATCGGCATCGCTGGTTTCGCGCAGGCGCGCGCGCTCTCGACCGCCTTCAACGATACGCCGGAAAAGGCGAGCCGCCCCTATGACGTCAATCGTGATGGCTTCGTCATGGGCGAAGGCGCAGGCGTCGTCGTTCTGGAAGAATATGAGCATGCCAAGAAGCGCGGCGCGAAAATCTATGCCGAAGTGATCGGCTATGGCCTCTCGGGCGATGCCTATCATGTCACGGCGCCGCATCCCGAAGGCAGCGGCGGTTATCGTTCGATGGAAATGGCGCTCAGGAAATCGGGCCTCAGCCTGTCCGACATCGACTATGTGAACGCGCATGGCACATCGACTCCGCTGGGCGACGAGTTGGAACTGGGCGCGGTCAAGCGGCTGTTCGGGGACAATCTGTCGACCATGTCGATGAGCAGTACCAAGTCCGCGATCGGCCACTTGCTGGGCGGCGCTGGCGCTGTGGAAAGCATTTTCTGCATCCTGGCGATGCGTGACCAGATCGTCCCACCGACGCTGAACCTGGACGAGCCAAGCGAAAGCTGCGCGAATGTCGACCTGGTTCCTCATGTCGCCAAGGAGCGGAAGGTGCGCGCGGTGCTGAACAATAGCTTCGGCTTTGGCGGCACTAACGCGTCCCTCATCATGAAGGCGATCTGAGGCCATTTTCATGCGGCGGCTTGGCTTTAGCATCTTGCTGGTCGGCCTGGCCGTCGCTGCCTTTGTCGCGTTCCGGTTCGTCTATGGCTGGACCGAAGCAGGCCCGGCGGCGGGCGACATCCATGTCGTCGTGCCCGAAGGAGCGTCGATCGCCGATGCGGCGGTTCTGCTGAAGCAGAATGGGGCGGTGCGCTCCGCCGACGCTTTCCTGACGCGAACCAAGGTTTTTGGGCGGGGCAAGTCGATCAAGGCGGGCGAGTTTTTGATTCCGAAGGGCGCGAGCAATTCGGACATTTTCTCGATTCTGCAAGGCGGTAAGACGCTGACCCGGCTCGTCACCATCCCGGAGGGCATGCCTTCCATTCTGGTTTATGAGCGGTTGATGGCCAATGAGCAGCTGACCGGGACGATCAAGGTGCCTGCCGAGGGAAGCGTGCTGCCCGACAGCTATGCTTTCGACAAGGGGGAGAGCAGGGCGGCAGTCCTGAAACGCATGCAGGACGCGATGAAGCGGACGCTGGCGAAGCTGTGGGCCGAACGCGCGCCGGACGCCGTGGTGAAGACCCCGCAAGAAGCCATCATCCTGGCCAGCATTGTCGAAAAGGAAACCGCCATAGCGAAGGAACGACCCACCGTCGCGGGCGTCTATGGCAACCGGTTGAAGGTAGGCATGATGCTGCAGGCCGACCCGACGATCATCTACCCGATCACCAAGGGAAAACCGCTAGGGCGTCGCATCAACAAGTCGGAAATTACCGCCGTCAACGATTACAACACCTATGCCATGACCGGCCTGCCCAAAGGGCCGATCGCCAATCCAGGCAAGCTGTCGATCCTCGCAGTCTTGCAACCTGCGGAAACCAAGGCGCTCTATTTCGTCGCGGACGGACAGGGCGGCCACATCTTCGCCGAGACGCTGGAGCAGCATAATCGGAATGTCCGAAAATGGTTCGACATCCGACGCGCGCGCGGGGAGTTATAGGGGGTTGGAAGGGACGTCACTACCGATAGCGTCCACTAACTTAGGCGCGTTCGGAAAAGATCAGAAACGGCAGGTCGAGCGGTTCATATGCGAACCCCATCATAGAAAGCGCAGCGGTGATCTGACCCCGGTGATGAGTGGCGTGATTAAACACGTGGAGAAGCGCGCCTGCCATCGGTAATGTACGTGCCTGCCCGGTTGTCATGGTATAACGAAGATGGTCGGCCAGCGCGGCTTCGTCGAGGCTTTCTATATAATCGGGCCAACGTGCCGTTGCCGCGACCAGGCGCGACGCTAGAGCGGTTCGATTGCCTTCCAGTTCTACGTCAAGCGCAAGGGTGGCCGTGTGACCCTGCGTAAATCTGGGATACCAAATCTCGCTGTCCGTCAGCAGCAGATGGTTCAACGTCCCATGTATGGACTGAAAAAACAGCCCGCACGGCTTGCGATAAAACTTGTCTGGGATCGGCGCTATTGATGTCAGAAGTCGCGCGGTCGCCCATGCATGATATCGCGCCATCTGAGCAAGCTGGTCTTTGGCTGAGACGGTCATGATTCTCCCCTTCCGATTTCCCGGTTAGGTGGCGTCAACATAGGTTGAAAGGCAAGATATGGGATTAGATTTGGTCAGCCAGCGCCCGCTTCGAAAGTTGCTTGGAGCGTAGCGTGGTTGATCGGGGTCAGCCCGTTCGTGCTGTTTGAACGAGGCGCCTTCGTTCAAATGTTAGAACCGTGGGCTACCGCCGCCCTTCGGATCGACAGGCTCAGGGCGAACGGAGGGAAAGTGATCCCGATTTAACGCTCGTTACCCTGAGGCCTCGCGCCGCGCCGGGATGCCGCTTTGGAGCGGTCGCGTTCTACGACGCTGATGATCTTGCCGTAGGCGCGGGCCAGGTTTTCGTGATGCTGCCTTGTCAGGTCGCAGGTCGCACCTGCGGCGCTGAACTGTTCCAGTCGCTGCTGAATCTGGAGATCCGTGATTTCGGGCATCAATATTTCCTGGGGGTAGCAGGAGGATGGCGAGAGACATGGGCTGCGGAGCGCTTGACCTCACCGGTGATGATTTTGTTGCTCAACAGCTTGCGGACCTTATCGGCTTCCCTGCCATCCAACAGCACCACGCGCGAACCACCGGATGCCAGGGGTTCGATTGTCGAAATGCGGAAATTGTGCGTGGCGCATAGCTTTTCGATCTCACCCACGCTGACCGACATGTTGATCGCCCTGCTCATGATACGCGGCCCTCTCCGCCGAACGTATAAGGCGCGAATGCCGAACCGCCCTGTACAGAACCAGATCGATAGGGATGCCCATGCTCCCGAATCCGGCGGGCATAGATGCTTGCGCGATAGCGGTGCGTGGCCCGCGCCGCGGTGCATGACGACGTCTGCTCTTTCAGCAGTTCGATCTGTTCATTTTTCAGCAGGTGGTTGAGATCTTCCATGGGCATACTCCAGCGGCAAGCGGGAGCGCGATGGTCTCTCTGTCAATGCGAAGGCTTGCGGGCTGGTTTCGCTCGATGAGACATGCTTAGCACGATCCCCTCAGCCTGTCGTAACAATTCGCAATGTGTTTCCTTGCCCGACGGCTGCTTGCCGCCTGACGGTCAGTGCATCATATATGCGCCTGGCCAAGCGGGAAAGCAGCGCCACTAGAAGGAGATTTCATGATGCTGGGACGTGCCGTACCTGATGTGACGCTGAAAACGCGCGTGCGGGATGAAAGTGTCGGTGGCCCCAATCCATTCCGCTGGCAGGACATCCAGACCGGAGAACTGTTCAAGGACCAGCGCGCCGTCGTCTTCTCCCTTCCCGGAGCATTCACCCCGACCTGCTCGACCGAACAATGCCCGGCCTTTGAGCGCTATTATGACGATTTCAAGGCGCTGGGCGTCGATGACGTCTACTGCATATCGGTCAACGATGCGTTCGTAATGTACCAGTGGGGCAAGCATCTGGGGATCAGGAACGTCAAGCTGCTGCCGGACGGGTCGGGCGATTTCACGCGCCGGATGGGCATGTTGATCAAGAAGAACCATCTGGGCTTTGGCGATCGCAGCTGGCGCTATGCGATGGTGGTCGACGATGGAAAGATCGTCGCCTGGTTCGAAGAGCCAGGGATTAACGATGTCGGTGAGGATGACGACCCATATGGCATGAGCAGCCCTGAACCGGTGCTGGAGTGGGTGAAGGCGCATCGGGCTGACTGAACGTCCGGCATCTGCGCCCATCATCGTGACGGCATTGATGGGCGCGCAGGATTTTGCCTGGGCAGACGGGCTTCGGCGGGCGCATTTTCCGCCCGATCGCAATGTCGTGCCCGCGCACATAACCTTGTTCCATCATCTGCCGCCGTCGATTCTACCGGAGCTGGCTGTACGGGTCAGGGGGCTGTGCGCAGGCCCGGCTCCGGTGGCGACGCTGGCCAAAGTCATGCTGCTGGGACGGGGTGTCGCCTATCAGGTGGAAAGCGCCGATTTGCTCAGCATGCGTGACGAACTGGCGCAGGCTTTTGCAGGCTTGCTGACACCGCAGGACCTGGCACGGCCCCAACTGCACCTGACCGTGCAGAACAAGGTGGCGCCGGAAGAGGCGCGAAAGCTGGCGGCTGAATTGAGCGCCGGGTTTCGGCCGCGAAGCTTGTGGATCAGCGGGCTTGCGGCATGGCATTATCGCGGCGGACCGTGGGAACTGGCCATGAAGGCGAGTTTCCGGGGGTAGGCCGCGACGATACTTCTCAACTTCTCAGGCGAGGCCCACTTCCTTGAGGGGAACCGACGCGTCGGCAAGCTGGTCCTGATCGAGCAGCGCGCCTGACAGGACATGCGCGCGGCCCTGGACATAATCCTTCACCGCATTGACGCAATCGAGCGCGATCACCTTGCCCGCTTTCAGATACAGCACGGAAAAGCTGCGGTTGGCAGGGTCGCCGCGCAGGATAGTGTGGTCATGGCCGATGGACAGGCCGACGGTCTGAAGCTTCAAATCATATTGGTTCGACCAGAACCATGGCACGGCGTCATAGGCGTCTTCCTTGCCCATGATGTGGGCCACGGCGGTCTTTGCCTGGTCATTGGCGTTCTGGACCGATTCCAGCCGGATCTGAGCGCCGCGGGCAAAGCGGTTTGCGTGCGATGCGCAATCGCCCACGGCATAGATGTCGGGCAGGCTGGTGCGGCAATATTCGTCCACATCGACGCCGTTGCCGCCCGCTGCACCCGCCGCGATCAGCGGGCCGGTTTCGGGGATGATGCCGATGCCGACAATGACCATGTCGGTTTCGATCCGTTCACCATCCTGCATCAGCACGGCGGTAGCCTTGCCATCCACCACTTCGATACAGTCCATCCGGGCGCCCGTGCGCAGGTCGACGCCATGGGCGCGATGTTCCGCTTCATAGAAACGCGACAGTTCTTCGCCCGCGACGCGAGCCAGAACGCGGTCCAACGCTTCCAGCAGCACGACCTTCTTGCCCAATTTGGTCAGGACGGCGGCAGCTTCCAGGCCGATATAGCCCCCGCCGATGACCGTCACATGTTCGATCTGGTCGAGTTTCGCCATCATCGCGTCGACATCGTCGCGGCGACGGACGGCGTGAACGTTGGATGCGTCGGCGCCATTGCAGGTCAGCATGCGCGGACTGCCGCCGGTGCACCAGATCAGCTTGCCATAGCTGATCTGCTCGCCGCCAGCCGTCAGGGTGTGGGCCTGGGCATCGACGGTCTTGACCCGGTGGCCCAGCAGCATGTCGATGTTACGTTCGGGCCAGAAGCTCGCGGGACGGATCAGGATGCGGTCGAAGCTCTTGTCGCCCGCAAAATATTCCTTCGACAAAGGAGGCCGTTCGTAAGGCGGGTCCTTTTCATCGCCGATCATCGCGACCGACCCTTCAAAGCCCAGCTGGCGAAGGGATATTGCCGCCTGTGCGCCGGCATGACCGGCACCCACGATCACAACATCATAATGGTTCATCGGCCCCCGATCCTCTCCAAGCGTGTCCCGCGCCGTCATTGGCGCGCTTTGCCGGGGCTGGCAAGGGCTGGCGGCGAAGATTGCCGCGTTGCCCCACGCTTCGCTGGTGGCGCGGCGCTGGCCAGATGTGGCATAGGACGCGTCATAAAATAGGGGGACTCGCACACATGCCCACGCAGCAGGAATTGAGCGGACACAGCGCCGATGCTTCGCATGGGTCGCTTCCATCGCTTGCGTTGGGGGCATTGGGTGTCGTGTTCGGCGACATCGGCACGTCGCCCCTCTATGCGCTGAAGGAAAGTTTTGTCGGGCATCATCCACTCGCGGTTGACCCGGCGCATATCTATGGTGTGCTGTCGCTGATCTTCTGGACCATGATGTCGGTCGTCACGGTCAAATATGTCTTCATCATCCTGCGGGCGGACAATGATGGCGAAGGCGGCAGCATGGCGTTGCTGGCGATGATCGGCCGCAGGTTGGGAGACACGCGCTGGACGCCAGCCATCATGGTTCTGGGGGTGCTGGCGACGTCATTATTCTATGGCGACGCCATCATCACCCCGGCCATTTCGGTGCTGTCCGCCGTTGAGGGGCTGACCGTGGTCGAAGCGGGGCTGACGCCGCTGGTGCTGCCGATCGCCATCGTCATCCTGATCGGGCTGTTCGTTATCCAGGGTTTCGGAACGGCCAGGGTCGGCGCGCTGTTCGGACCGGTCATGGCGGTATATTTCGTGACATTGGCCGTGTTGGGGATCGCCAATATCTTGCGTCACCCGGAAATTTTCCAGATCGTGAACCCGGCCTGGGCGCTGTATTTCTTTCAGATCGATCCAAAGCTGGCCTTTCTGGCGCTGGGCTCGGTCGTGCTGGCGGTCACGGGGGCAGAGGCGCTCTACGCCGATATGGGGCATTTCGGCCGTAAAGCGATCAGCATCGCCTGGCTTTATGCGGCATTGCCCTGCCTGATGCTTAACTATCTGGGGCAGGGGGCATTGCTGTTGGATAATCCGGCGGCGGCGCAGAACCCCTTCTTCCTGCTCGCCCCCGAATGGGCGCGCCTGCCGCTGGTGATATTGGCCACGATGGCGACCGTAATCGCGAGCCAGGCGGTCATTTCGGGTGCTTTTTCCGTGACGCGTCAGGCGGTTCAACTGGGCTTCCTGCCCCGGCTCCGCATCCTGCACACCAGCGCTTCGACGGCAGGGCAGATATATATTCCGCTGATCAACTGGGCGCTGCTGGCCTGCGTCATCATGCTGGTGCTGGGCTTTGGCAGTTCGAGCGATCTGGCGGCGGCCTATGGCATCGCGGTGACGGGCACGATGGTCATCACAACATGCATGCTGGGCGTGCTGACGTTCAGCGTGTGGCGCTGGAATCCGCTGATCGCAGGGGCCGTGACCGGGCTGTTCCTGATCATCGACGGCGCCTATTTCCTGTCCAACGCGACGAAGATACCGGACGGCGGCTGGTTCCCGCTGATGGTCGCTGCGATATCGTTCCTGGTGCTGACGACATGGGCCACCGGGCGGCGGATCATGCGTAATTCCCTGCGCGAAGACGCCATGGACCTGGACCTGTTCATTCGGTCGGCGGGGTCATCGCTCAAGCGTGTGCCGGGCACGGCGATCTTTCTGTCCGCGTCGGGCGAAGGCGTGCCGCCCGCCATGCTCCACAATGTAAAGCACAACCGGATCCTGCATGAACGCAACATCATCCTGACCGTGCGCACCGAAGAGGTCCCTCACCTGCCGTTCGACGGACGGACCGAAGCGCAGGATTACGGCCAGGGCTTCTTCCGCCTGGTGCTGCGTCATGGCTTCATGGAAAATGTCGATGTGCCCGCCGCCATGAAAACGGTGCGCGATTGCGGAGGACCGATCGGCGTCGCGGACACCAGCTATTTTCTGAGCCGCGAGACTTTGGTGCCTTCATCACGACCCGGCATGGCAATCTGGCGCGAGCGACTGTTCGCATGGATGGTACGCAATGCGGAAAGCCCGATGGCATTTTTCAAGCTGCCGACCAACAGGGTGGTTGAGCTGGGATCGCAACTGGAAATCTGATCGGGAACGCCATCGCCTCGGCAGTGGCGCATTCAGCCTCCGTGCGGGGAACGCGGGGCGGCTGGCTTCCTGCTGCTGATACTCCCAGGGTAGGAACGAAACCGGCTCCGGCCGATTGTTTCTCTTGCAATGGATTTGGAGGCAAAGTCATGTCTTGGGTAGGCCTTACGACGCTCATCGTGCTTCTTGCAGCGGCACTGTTTGGTGCGGTGCTTTACGCTGGGCATAGAGGGAAACTGGACCGCCGCGCCACATTGATCTTTGGGTTGGTCATATTGGCAGGGGCGTCGGTCGTCCTGCTATATCCATCCGTCCTGACGCTGACCCACGAGGAAAGCGCACAGCCGCGCTGAAGCAAGCGCGCTAATGAACCCGGAGAGAAAGGCGTGCCGTTGATGGCCCGGTGATCCGCCTCGAGTCCATCCCAACAACGCTTACGCCGATACATTTGACCAGGCAGCCTTCAAATGCAGAGCGTTGCCGATTGATCACGTCAGATCGTTCTGAGCGAGAACCTTAGTTGTTTCCTAAATCTTTCAGTTCCCGCGACCTGTCGGCGGTCATTGACCGCAGGCACTCAGCGGCCTGGATCTGGCGCAGCGATCCCTCGCGCATGCCATAGAAGCGGCAATTGGCATCGCGGTACTGAATCCACAGCCGCTGCGCCTGACGGAGCGGATCGCGCTGTTGGAGATCGACCTGCCGCAATGCGGCTGAATAGTTGGCATTCAGGCTGGCATCCCACGCGGCGGTCTTGCGGGTGAGACATTCCACGGTGGCAATCGAACTGTCACCAGCGCAGCCCCGATATTCCGCGTCGTACATTTCAGCGCTCGCAGACCGTGGCATCGCCAGGCAACCCAGGATTACAAGGAAGGCAAGTGTTGGCCGGTGTTCCATCAACGCTGCGCTCGCGCCCTTGCCCGCTCCTGGGCGGATGCGTTCATGGGCGCGCTTCTCGTCGGTTTCGACACTGCGGTCGGAGCAGCGGTTGAAGGTTTCGAACTGATTCTGCCCGCCGGAGCGCCCGCCACCGCTCCGGCTACAGCAGCACTTCCTTTTTGGGTTGCTGAAGGTCTCGATGAGGCGTTCGAACGACTGACGATGCTGGATGGTGGGTTCAGCGAGGTTGGCCGCTGCCCATCTCTGACGCGGGCGCGCGGCGTGTCTTCGCGAGTACGTGCTGGGTAGCTGCGCGCGTCGGATCTCTCGTTGCGTCCGGCCACCCCGGACATCAACGATTCAATGCCAAGGCATGACCCAGGCTCGATCGGATTTGGAATGCAGTCTCCTGATAGCTGCCCTGAGGCAGCGGAGGCATTGCCCATCAACAGTCCAATAGCGCAAACGGCAGCAGCGCGGGCAGAGATTGGAAAGAACATTTCCTATCCTCTCAGCTTTAGGTGACGCACCGGCGGTGGGTAAAACCATCGATCTCTCCGGCTGAGAAATCATAGCCTTAATCCCCTATCAAAACGAGTGGCAATAATGGGCTGTTCGCTTGCGGCGGGAATATTTGCGATAGCTTAAGGCACCGGCGACGTCGCCAAAGGACAGCGCGGGCATGGTGGGCGCCATGATAAGGTGCTGAAAAATCCAGTTGTATCTTGCGTCCGGCGAGCACGTTATGCCCCCTCGAAATGCAAATTCTGGATAGATATCCTACCGTATGGTAGCGGAGGAGGGACTTGAACCCCCGACACGCGGATTATGATTCCGCTGCTCTAACCAGCTGAGCTACTCCGCCCCAAGGGCTGCGCCGGGCTGTGCAGCCCTGCGGTGAGGGCGCGCTATAAGCAGGGTGATAGGCCTGGTCAACGGGGTTTGATACGCCGCCGCAGATTCTGTCGCCCTGCGAACAGTGTGGCAAATCGGCGGGTCGCCGCGATATTTTTGGCATGGTTTGGGAAGGGCGCGCATTTTAGCGCTTGCAATCGCGCCTTTGCATTGCACTAATGTTGCAATGCACAACCGGCGGTCACCGCCGAGGGAGGATCGACACTTTGCCCTTCCACGAAATGTTTGAACCGGACGGTTCGTTGCGCCCCTGTTATGGGGAAGTGCAGAGCTGGGTGGAACGGACAGGCATCGCCGGGCTCAATCGCCGGATGGACGAGGCAGAGGCGATCTTTCGCCGCATCGGCATCACTTTCGCGGTTTATGGGGAAGGGGGCGACCCGGAACGGTTGATCCCCTTCGACCTGTTGCCGCGCATCTTCACGGCGCAGGAATGGCGTGTGCTGGATCGTGGCATTCGGCAACGGACACGGGCGCTCAACGCCTTTCTGCACGATGTTTATCATCGCGGTGAAATCGTGAAGGCCGGGATCATGCCCGCCGACATCATCTACCAGAACAGCGCCTACCTGGCGGAAATGGCGGGCTTCACGCCGCCGGGCAAGGTGTACAGCCACATCGTCGGGATCGACATCGTACGCACTGGCCCTGCCCGGTTCGAAGTGCTGGAGGACAACTGCCGCACCCCGTCGGGCGTGTCCTACATGCTGGAAAATCGGGAAATCATGACGCGCATGTTCCCGGAACTCTTTGCTCAGGGGATTGTGGCGCCGGTCGATGATTACCCCGCCGAATTGCTCAAAAGCCTGAAGGAAGTCGCGCCGCCCGCGTGCAAGGGCGATCCGGTTGTCGTCCTGCTGACCCCCGGCGCGCTCAACAGCGCTTATTATGAACATAGCTTCCTGGCTGACCTGATGGGTATTGAACTGGTCGAACCCGCGGACCTGTTTGTGGATCAGGACCGGGTATGGATGAAGACCACGCTGGGGCCCAAGCAGGTGGACGTCATCTATCGCCGGATCGACGATGAATATCTCGATCCGCTGGTTTTCCGGCCCGACAGCATGCTCGGCATTCCGGGTATTTTCAACGTTTACCGCAATGGTGGCGTCACGCTGGCATCCGCGCCGGGATCAGGCATCGCGGATGACAAGGCGGTTTACATCTATGTGCCAGAGATGATCCGTTTCTACCTGGGGGAGCAGCCCATCCTGGAAAACATCCAGACCTGGCAATGTTCGAAGCCCGACGAGTGCAGCTATGTACTGGAACATCTGCACGAACTGGTCGCGAAGGAAGTTCATGGATCGGGCGGCTACGGCATGTTGATCGGTCCCAAGGCGACGCGGGATGAAATCGCCGCCTATGCCGATCGCATCCGGGCCAATCCTGGCGGCTTCATCGCCCAGCCAACGTTGGACCTGTCGATGGTGCCGACGCTGGGGCCGGCTTCAGTGGTGGGACGGCATGCTGATTTCCGGCCCTATTGCCTGGTCGGGAAACAGATCCGGCTGGTGCCTGGCGGGCTGACGCGCGTGGCGCTGACCGAAGGATCGCTGGTGGTCAATTCCAGCCAGGGGGGCGGGGTCAAGGACACATGGGTGTTGCAGGATTGATGGAGATGACAGCCGCGCCACATTTTGCACTGCCTGTCGGAACGGTAAATATTCGCCCGAAAGCTCGGCCATGCTGAGCCGGACAGCCGAAAACCTGTTCTGGATGGCGCGCTATATGGAACGTGCCGAAGCCACCGCCCGCTTGTTGACCATGGGGCAGCGCATGGCGATCCTGCCCGGGGCGCATCACCGGGACGAATGGCGATCTGTCGTGCGTGCCACGGGCAATGGCGCTGCCTTTCCCGAAGGCCCGCAGGTGACGGAAAGCGACGCGGTGTCCTATCTGATGCTGGATCTGGACAACCCCAGCTCCATTCGATCCTGCCTGTTGAAGGCGCGGGCTAACGGCAAATCGGCCCGGACCATGCTGACGCAGGATATGTGGGAGGCGCTGAACGAAGGGTGGCGCAAGCTCGACAGCTATGATGTGGGAGAGGCGCGGCGGCAGCTGCCCACCCTGATCGATTGGGTCAAGACGCGGGTCATGACATTCCGGGGCGCCGCGCATTCGGGGCAGTTGCGCAATGAAGGGCATGATTTTCTGCGGGTAGGTTCGGCGCTGGAGCGGGCGCAGATGACCTTGCGGCTGCTGGACGTGAAATATTATGTGCTGCTCCCTGAAACCGAAGTGATCGGGGGTAATCGCGACCATTATCAATGGACGTCAGTGCTGCACGCTTTGTCGGGGTCGCGGGCCTATCATCACGTCTATGGCGGGACCTACACGCCTTGGCGGATCACCGATTTCCTGATGCTCAATCGCATGTTTCCGCGCAGCGTCGCCTATTGCTACGACCAGATGGCCTACCGGTTGAACCGGTTGGCAGGGTGGCATGACAGCCGCGGTCCCTGTCATGACACGGTGCGGCAGATGGTGGCCGACCTCGAACAGTCGGACAGCGGAGAGATTTTCCGGGTCGGACTGCATGAAACCGTGCAAAGCGGGCTGGAGATGACCGACCGACTGGGCGGCGAAATTGCCCAAACCTACCATTTTGGATGAAGGGGGCAGGCGGGGCATGAAACTGATTGTCCGCCATCAGACGGTCTATCACTATCAGGCATCGGCGGGGCGCGCCGCGATGCGCCTGAAACTGATGCCGATCGACACGGCCATGCAACAGGTGCTGGAATGGCAGGTGAGCGTGAATGGCGAACCTGTCGACAGTTTCCGCCCCAACAGCTTGGGGGAGATGGAGGCCATCTGGATTCGCCACGACCGGCTGGACAATGCGGTGATCGTGGCGGAGGGTCTGGTGGAAACACAGGACAGAAGCGGCGTGCTGGGGCCTCAGCAAGGCAGCCTGCGCCCCGATTATTTCCTGCGCGAAACGCCCCTGACCCGCATGTCGGATGCGATCAGGGACATGGCTCTGTCATTGCCCGGCGATGGGGGAATATTGAACCGGCTGCACGATTTGAGCGCTGCCGTGGGCGACGCTGTCGCCTATCGCAGCGGCGCGACAACGTCCAGGACCACGGCGGCAGAGGCGTTCGCGTTAGGCGCAGGGGTGTGCCAGGACCATGCGCAGATATTCATCGCGGGCGCGCGTGCCATGGGGGTGCCCGCGCGTTACGTGACTGGGTATCTGCTGGCGCAGGAGGGCATGGCGCTGCACGAAACCCACGGCTGGGTGGAAGCATGGATCGCCGACCTTGGCTGGGTGGGGTTCGACCCGTCCAATCATGTGTGCGTGACGGAACATTATCTGCGGCTTGCGTCCGGCCTGGATGCGGAAGATGCCGCCCCCATCCGCGGTTCTGTGACAGTGGCGGGCGATATCTGGATTGACGCGGACGTTCGTATCGCGCAGGCGGTGGATGGGTTGGAGGATCGGCAGTTGCAGCGGCAGCAGCAACAATGTGCCCAGCCATCCATCCCGCTGAGTATCAAGGTTGGATAGGAGCCCGATGGGCGATGACCTATTGTGTGGCGGTTCGCGTGGATCAGGGTCTGGTCATGCTGTCCGACACCCGCACCAATGCGGGCATGGACAATATCGCGCGTTTTCGGAAGAGCTTTACCTATAGCGTCGCGGGCGAACGCGCGATCACGCTGATGTGTTCGGGCAACCTGTCGATCACCCAGGGGGTGAAGGCGATGCTGGGCAGGGCGATCAAGGATTCGCAGCGCGATCCAGAGATTGAAAGCATCCTGAATTGCGCGACCATGCACCGTGTGGCCCAACTGGTGGGCGACGCGATGTGCGAGATGCAGCATCATTATCGCAGCACCATCGAAATGCAGGGGTCGGGGGCGGATGCGTCCATCCTGGTCGCGGGGCAGCGGCGGGGCGGCAAACAGCGCCTCTACCTCATCTATTCAGCGGGCAACTTCATCGAAGCCACGGAGGACACGCCGTTCTTTCAGATTGGCGAACATAAATATGGCAAGCCGATCCTGGACCGCATCGTCCGTCGCGAAACGACGTTGGAAGACGCAACCAAAGCGGTCCTTGTCTCGATGGATTCGACCCTTCGTTCCAACCTGTCCGTCGGCATGCCGCTGGACCTGACCGTCATCGAACGCGATCAGTTCGATTTCCGGGTCCGCACCCGGATCGAGGCGGATAATGAAGAATTCCAGCTGCTCTCGCTCGGCTGGTCGGCGGCGCTGCGAAAGGGTTTTGAGGACCTGCCCAACGTGCTGGGCTGATCGGCTGTAACGGTCGAGGCGGCCTTGGCCAACGGCGCGGAGTGGCTGAGCTTCCCGGCGATCAAGCAAATGCATCAGACGGTTGGGCTTGCGTGTCCGCCGTTGCAGCCTATTTCATCGCGACGAACGAATCTGAACGCCGGGGACATTTGATGACCGCAAGCCATTCCACTCGCATGCTGATCCTGGGATCGGGACCTGCGGGCCTTTCCGCCGCCATTTACGGCGCGCGTGCTGGCCTCGCCCCCATCGTCGTGCAGGGCATGCAACCGGGTGGGCAGCTGACCATCACCACAGACGTGGAAAATTATCCCGGCTTTCGCGACGTCATCCAGGGTCCCTGGCTGATGGAGCAGATGCAGGCGCAGGCCGAACATGTCGGCGCAAAGATGATGTACGACCAGATTGTCGAGGTTGACCTGTCCGAACGTCCCTTCCGGCTAAAGGGTGACGGCGGCGCGGTCTACTATGCCGACAGTCTGGTGATTTCGACCGGCGCGCAGGCGAAATGGCTGGGCGCTGAGGGCGAGCAGCTGTTGCAGGGCAAGGGCGTGTCAGCTTGCGCCACCTGCGATGGGTTTTTCTATCGCGGCAAGAAAGTGGTCGTGATCGGCGGCGGCAATACCGCTGTCGAAGAAGCGCTTTACCTCACCAATCACAGCCATGACGTGACCCTGATCCACCGCCGTGATTCGCTGCGCGCGGAAAAGATTTTGCAGCAGCGTCTGTTCGCTCACCCGAACATCAAGGTGCTGTGGAACCAGAAGATCGAGCGGTTTGTCGGTGGTGGCAATCCTGAAGGACTGGTGGGCGTCGACCTGATCGATACGGTGACCGGCAAGGCGTCCCATATTGAGACAGATGGCGCGTTCGTGGCGATCGGCCACCAGCCCGCAACGGAATTGTTCGCGGGCAAGCTCCCGATGGACGATGGCTATCTGCTGGTGGATCCGGGAACGACCCGCACCAATATCCCCGGCGTCTTTGCGGCGGGCGACGTCACCGATAAAATCTACCGGCAGGCGGTGACGGCGGCGGGCATGGGCTGCATGGCGGCGCTGGACGTGGAAAAATTCCTGGCCGAAGCCGATTTTGAAGCAATGGCAGCGGAATAAGCTGGTCAGTCGGCTGGGTCGAACTGCGCGAGAACAGCAGTTCCGACCCAGCGATTATTGCGCCAGCTTTGCCTTGGCAAAGGCAGCCAGCGTGCCGAATGTTTCGAATGTTTCGCCATCAATATCGTCATCCTCGATCAGGATGCCAAGGCGATCTTCCATTTCCGTGAGCAGGCTTGCGACGGCCATGGAGTCCAGTTCGGGAAGAGCGCCGAACAGCGGCGTGCCGCTGTCAAAGGCGTCGACGCGATCCTGTGACAGTGCCAGCACGTCACGCAGAAGGTCCCGTACCACCGTTTCGATATCGCTTGTCCGGTCGACCGGCATTGTTTGTCCCGCCCGCATGATGGGCGCCTACCTAATCGTTCCGCCCCTAGCCGACAAGGGCGGAAATGGCGGTACGCGCGGCGGGCAGCCATGCCGAAGCGAAGCGGGGGTTGAAGAAGTCGAGACGGTGGAGCGCTTCCCGCCGGTCCATCCATTCCGCCTTATAGGCATTGTCCCCGGTGCCATAATCGATCCGCTGCACCGCGTCGGTATCGATGGCATGCGCGAACATCGCGTGGCTGAGCAACGTTCCAGGCGAAGCACCGTCGAACGCGCGGTCATGGGCCAGCTTGTGAATCAGCGCCGTGCCATTTTCGACTGTCCAGAACTGCGTCGCGATGGGCTGGCCGTGCAGGCGAACGAAGCCCAGGCGCAAAGCTCCCGCAGCGGCTTCCCGTTCCGCCAGCGCTCGCAGGAAGGCAAGACCGGGTTCGGGCTGTTTCCAGCTGCTGGCATGGACGGTGACATAGTCGCGCCACAGGGCGTCATTGACCTGCTGCCCGATGTCGATGGTGAAGCGGCTGGCGCGGGCCTTGCGCTGCAACTGATTGCGCAGGCGGCCGGGGCGGTCGGCCCAATAGGCAGCGAAGTCGCGGCCATTCAGGTCAAGCAGATGGCGGCCGCCCATCGGGCGCCGCACAGCGAGCCATCCAGCGCGGCGAAAGGCGTCGAGTAGCAGGTCGGCATAATCGGTGACGGGATAAAGGTCGACATGTGCGCTGTCGGTAACAAGATGCGCAGCCATCACTTCGACCAGCCGACGCCGGGTTTCCGGGCATGGATCACCGATGAAGATCGGCGACCAGGAAAAGCTGTACCAGTTGGCAAGTGCGCTCAACCGCCGCGCGGTGGGAGACATCAGGAACAGCCAAGCTTCATTGCCATCCTCCATCGTATGAAGGATGCGCACCGGCACTTTGCCGAAACAATGGGCGTGCAGCGATTCGAACCAGTCGATCCGGTCGAACAGCGAAGGGGTGGAAGCGCGATCCATCCGTCCCGCCAGCGCGCCGCGAGCATGGGCAATCGTGCTATATTCCCTTGCGACCAGCAAACCACTATCTCCCCGTCGCCCCCGCATGTAGGTGAAAAGTCTGGAAATGAAGTTAAGCAACAGCCTGGAACGCACACCGGCCGTGATCGACGGCGCTGAAGTGTTGCCCATCGACCATGTGCTTTTGCGCGGTGACCCTGCCGGCCTGGCGCTGGACGGTCGGTCGGGAACGCAAAATTATGCTGAGCTGGAAGAAACGCTGGGACGACTGGCGGGCTGGCTCGCTGGGTTCGGTCTTGAGCGCGGGGCAAGGGTCGCCAGCTGGATGGCGAAAGGACCCGTTGCCGCGCTGATGCCGCTTGCCGCGCCCCGTGCTGGGTTGGTCCATGTCCCGATCAACCCGTTGCTCAGGCACGCACAGGTGGCCCATATTCTGGCCGACAGTGGGGCGCGCCTGTTGATTGGCACGGCGGCCCGGATCGACACGCTGGGGGCCGCCGATGTGCCGGATGAATGCCGCCTGCTGCGGGAGGAGGACGCCGCTTGTGCGATGAGCGGGGGCAGCGCGATTGGCCCGTCCGATGCCGAACCGCACGATCTGGCCGCCATTCTGTACACCAGCGGGTCCACCGGCAGGCCCAAGGGCGTAATGCTCAGCCACACCAATCTATGGCTGGGCGCGGCGTCGGTGGCCGAATATCTGGGGCTAGGCGCGCAGGACAGGACGCTTTGCGTGCTGCCATTCAGCTTTGACTATGGGCAGAATCAGCTGCTTTCGACCTGGTTTGCGGGGGGATGCGTCTACCCGCTGGACTATCTGACGCCGCGCGACGTCATGAAGGCGGTAGAGCGGCGCGATATCACGACGCTGGCGGGCGTGCCCCCGCTCTGGGTGCAGTTGACCGAATTGAACTGGCCGCCGGAAGTCGCGGGAAGGCTGCGGCGGATCACCAATAGCGGCGGGGCGCTGACTCGCCCCTTGGTGGCGAAGCTGTGCAGTCTGTTCGCCAACGCCGACATCTATCCCATGTATGGGCTGACAGAGGCGTTTCGATCCACCTATTTGCCGCCCGCGCTGGTGGACAGTCATCCCGATTCGATGGGATCGGCCATTCCCCATGCGGAAATTCTGGTGGTGCGGCCCGATGGGGTCGTGGCCGCCGATGATGAACCGGGAGAATTGGTGCATTGCGGTCCGCTGGTCGCGCAGGGCTATTGGCAGGATGCGGCGCGCACGGCAGAGCGGTTCCGCCCCGCGCCGCCCGCATCGCGTTATGGCGGTATGGCGGTCTGGTCCGGCGACACGGTGCGTCGCGATGCGCAGGGCCTGCTGTATTTCATTGGCCGCGACGACGCGATGATCAAGTCGGCGGGCAACCGCATCAGCCCGACGGAGATTGAGGAGGCGGCGGTCGCTGTGCCGGGCGTGGCTGAAGCGGTGGCGATGGGCGTCAAGGATGAACGGTTGGGGCAGGCCGTGCTGCTGTTGATCCGATCCACCGATCCGCTGGCGGAGGCGCTGGTCGAAGCGCGGCTGAAGGCTGAACTGCCCAATTTCATGCATCCGCGCACGATCGTCAGGCGGGATGAATTTCCGCGAACGCCCAATGGAAAGATAGACCGGGTAGCATTGATGGGGGAATTTGACTGATGAAGCCGATGGGTCCGATCCCGCCTTTCTTCACTGGCGAAGACGGCATGTTGCTGATCGGCGGCTGTGGCGCGGCCAGTCTGGTGGAGGAGGCGGGGGACACGCCGCTGTTCGTCTATGACATGGGCATCGTTCAGCGTCAGGTGCAGGATTGGCGTGACGCCATGCCGTCGATGCTGTCGCTGCATTACGCGGTAAAGGCCAACCCTTATCCGCCATTGCTTCACCGCATGGCGGCGCTGGTGGACGGTTTCGACGTGGCGTCGGGCGGGGAAATGGGCCGGGCGTTGGAGGCGGGAATGGACCCTGCCCATGTCAGCTTTGCCGGGCCGGGGAAGCGGGACGATGAACTGGTCGCGGCGATCGATTCGGGCGTTACCATTAACCTGGAATCCGAAGGAGAAGCACGCCGCGCCATGGCCATCGCCGGGCAGCGGGGCCGTACGCCCAGACTGGCCGTTCGCGTCAATCCCGATTTCGACCTGAAGGGGTCGGGGATGCGGATGGGCGGCGGAGCCAAGCCTTTTGGAGTGGATGCCGACCGGGCGGCGGCGCTTGCCCGCTCGTTGATCGATGCGGGCGCCGACTGGCGGGGCTGGCATATCTTTGCAGGGTCGCAGGCTCTGGATGCGTCGGCCTTGATCGAAACGCAGGCGGCGACGGTGGCGCTGGCGGCGCGACTGTCCGACACCGTTGGCGTCACGCCGCCGCTGGTCAATCTGGGCGGGGGCTTTGGCATCCCCTATTTCCCCGGAGATGCGCGGCTGGACATCAGGCCTATCGGCGAAGCGCTGGCGTATGTGCTGGATGCGCGGGCCGACATTCTGGCAGGCAGCGGGTTCGCGATGGAACTTGGCCGCTGGCTGGTGGGCGAATGCGGGGTCTACCTGACCCGCGTCGTTGATGTGAAGGTCAGCCAGGGCGAAACATTCGTGGTTGTGGACGGCGGCCTGCATCACCAGCTCGCCGCCAGTGGCAATTTCGGCACCGTCGTCCGCCGCAACTATCCGATAGCCGTGGCGAACCGCTATGGGGAAGGCCCGGCGGACCAGGCGGTCACTGTCGTTGGCTGCCTGTGCACCCCCATGGACAAGCTGGGCGACAAGGTGGCGTTGCCAACGGTGGAGGAAGGTGACCTGATCGCGCTGTTTCTGGCAGGCGCATATGGGGCGTCGGCGAGTCCCGCGGCCTTTCTGGGGCATCCCAACCCATTGGAACTGTTGGTCGGATGACGTCGGGAACGGCTGAGGCCTAACCCAATCTTTACCCTTTGAGTGCAAGAAGAAGCCCAAAGCCCATGGCTTGATGGCTCGCTTGCCTGTGCAGCGGCCATCCCGCGCGGCTGCACGAAGAGGTGAAGATATGCGTTTTCTGTCTGTTTCCCGGGCTCTGATCGGCGCAGCGATCCCGGCGGTCGCGCTTTCAGCTTGCGCATCGGGGGGCGGTGGGCGGCAGCTTCCGCCAGCATCCTTCGTGTCTCAGGAAGAAGGACCGGGCGAACAATATGTGATCGGCCCTCTCGATGACCTGACCGTGTTCGTGTGGCGCAATCCCGAACTGGGCGCAAAGGTGCAGGTGCGGCCCGACGGTCGTATCACCACGCCGCTGGTCACCGACATGGCGGCAGTGGGCAAGACGCCCAAGCAGCTGGCCGACGACATGAAGGTGGCGCTCACCAAATATATCGAAAACCCGCTGGTGTCGGTGATCGTCAACAATTTTTCAGGCACGTTCAGCCAGCAGGTGCGGATCGTCGGCGCGACCGAAAAGCCTGCGTCCATTCCCTATCGCGCGAACATGACGCTGCTCGACGCCATGATCTCTGTCGGCGGCCTCAGCGAATATGCGGCGGGTAACCGCGCGCGGCTGGTCCGCTTCAACAAGGAAGCGGGCAAGCAGCAGGAATATCAGGTCCGCATCGGCGACCTGCTGAAACGCGGCGATAGCAAGGCAAATGTCATGCTGGCGCCCGGCGACGTCATCATCATTCCTGAAAGCATGTTCTGATATGGCGGGACTTTATGATGAACTGCTGATCGTCCTGCACGGCATCTGGAACCGGCGCTGGCTGGCCCTGGCCGTGGCGTGGGGCGTGTGCATGCTGGGCTGGCTGGGCGTGGCGCTCGTCCCCAACAGCTATGAAAGCAAGGCGCGGGTCTATGTGAACACCCAGTCGCTGTTGCAGGACAAGGTGGGCATCACCCAGGTCCAGTCGCAACAGGACCTGGACCGTGTGCGTCAGACTTTGGCCAGCACCGGCAATCTGGAACGGGTGGTGAAGGAAACCGACCTCAACCAGACGGTCAGCGGCCCGCGCGACGTGGCGGCAAAGATCACGACCCTGCGCGAAGGCATCACGGTGATGGCGCAGGCCGACCCCAGCATGATCGACATCAGCGCGAAGTCGGCCGATTCGGGCCTGTCCGACGGCGCCAATGCGCGCATCGCTCAGCAGGTCGTGCAAAAACTGATCGACATATTCCAGGAAGCCAATCTGTCGTCCGATCGCGTGGAAACCAAGCAGAGCCTGGCCTTCCTCGACCAACAGATATCTGAGCGCGGCAAGCAACTGGCCGTCGCGGAACAGCGCCGGGTCGAATTCGAACAGCGCTATGCAGGCGTCCTTCCGGGCGCCGGGTCCATCGGTCAGCGCATGGACGCGGCCCGGATGGAAATCAACAATATCGAATCGCAACTGGCACAGGCCCAGGGCGCGCTGAGCGCCATGAACGGGCAGCTGGCGGGCACTCCGCAGACACTGCCTGGCACGGGCGTTTCGGGCGGCCCTTCGGCTCTGGCGCAGGCGCAGGGCGATCTGGCGGGCATGCGCGCGCGCGGATGGACCAGCAGCCACCCGGACGTCATCGCTGCCCAGCGGCAGGTCGATGCACTGCGCAAGCAAGGCGGCGGTGTCGCGGTCGGCGGCACGCCGAACCCCGCTTATCTTTCCATCAAATCGATGCAGGCCGAACGCGCTGCGACGGTGCAGGCGCTTCAGGCCCGCAAGGGGCAATTGCAGGCGGACCTCGCCGCCATGTCGTCGCGTCAGACCGATGAGCCTGGCCTCGCCGCCGAGCAGGAAAAGCTCGACCGCGACTATCAGGTGCTCAAGACCCAATATGACAAGCTGCTCGCCGACCGCGAGGAAATCCGCTTGCGCGGCGATGTGAAGACGGAAACCGGCGCGGTGCAGTTCCGTGTCGTCAATCCGCCCAGCGCGCCAACCGCGCCGACCGCGCCGAACCGGCCGTTGCTGCTGGTCGGGGTGCTCATTGTGGGCATTGGCGCGGGCGTTGGCACAGCCTTTGCCGTGGGACAGCTCAAGGGCAGCTTTCCCACAGCGGCCCGGCTTGAACGCGCCATCGGCCTGCCGGTGATCGGGTCCATCACCCAGACGGTCAGCGCCACGCAGAGGGCGGTCCAAAAACAGCGGCTGAAATGGTTTGCAGGCGCGAGCGGTGGGCTGGCGGCGGTTTGCATGCTGCTGGTCCTGGTCGAATTCATCCAGCGCGGCATGGCCTGAAAGAGAGCGGTAATATGAACAAGCATAGCTCCCTCTCCAACGGTTCGCTGATTGAGCGGGCGACGGAGATATACGATTTTTCCGCCGCACTGCGCGGGCGCGCCGCGCCGAACGTGGATGTCCCGGCAGAAGCTCTGGCGGCAGCGCCTCCGGTTGTGGACATGGTCTCGCCATTGGGTGCCGGGGCAGCCGTGCAAGCGCCCGAATGGACCGGCCCCGTCCAGCCGATCGATCGCATCGCCCTGGCGGAGGCAGGCTATCTGCTGCCCGACGGCGCTGTCAGCGCAATGAGCGAGGAGTTTCGCTTGCTCAAGCGCGACCTTCTGGCGCAACTGGCCGACGATCCGCGCGGCAATCATATCCTGGTCTGTTCCGCTCATAGCGGCGAAGGCAAAAGCTTTTGCGCGATCAATCTGGCGCTCAGCCTGGCGGCGGAAAAGGAGCGGGAAATCCTGCTGGTCGACGCCGATTTCGGCAAGCCCGGCATTCCCGAAGCGCTGGGCCTGACCAGCGGGCCGGGCCTGATGGATGCACTGGCCGACCCCACCATATCCGTGGAAGACTGCATCATCCGCACCGATGTGCTGTCGCTGTCCGTGCTACCGGCTGGACGGCGGAGCAACAACGATACGGAATATCTGTCATCCAGCCGAACGCAGGCGCTGCTCAATCGCCTGACGGAGGGGCGGCCCGACCGCGTGATCATATTCGATTCGCCCCCGCTGCTTGCCGCTTCGGCCGGGGCGGTGCTGGCCAGCCATGCCGCCATCGCGCTGCTGGTGGTGCGGGCCGACCAGACGAGCGAAAGCGCGCTGCGTGACGCGGCAAGCATGTTGAAGGGCGCGGGCCAAGTGCAGCTGTTGCTGAACGGCGTCAGCTTTTCCGGCACCGGACGGCGCTTTGGCAGCTATTACGCCACGGGGGGCGCCGACGAATGAAGTGGCAAGTTTTTCTGATGACCGCTGGCGTCATGACGCTGGGCCTGGGCGCGCCCGCGCATGCGCAGGAGCGCAGGGTTGAAGTCACGCCCTATCTGGGCATCGATCAGGTGGTGATGGCGCCGCTGACCGGCGGTGGAGAGGTCCTGACCTATACCAACGTCACGGCGGGCGCGACCGCCAGCATCCAGACGCGCCGGATGGAAGCTGTCGCGGACGTGCAATATAATCACAGCTTTGGCTGGGGTGGCTCCGCGACCGATCAGGATGTGATCAGCGGGATCATTTCGGGCCAATATGGACTGGCGAGCGGCCTGACGCTGAACGCCGGGGCGCTGGCCAGCCGCATTCGCACGGATGGGTTTTCGGGTGCGGCGACGCTGAATGACAGCCAGACGAGCCAGATTTATGCAGGCTATGTCGGCCCCGCCTATGCCGCGTCGTTCGGCGACATCGACGTCACGGCCTCCTATCGCCTGGGCTATGCCGGGGTCGAAGAGGATGCAGGCGCGAACTTCGGTGGCGCGGGCCTGTTCGACGAATCCGTTTCGCACAACCTTGCCGGTTCCGTCGGGGTCGGGCCGGGCGTTTGGCTGCCGGTCGGGATCGTCGCCAGCGCGGGTTATGATCGTGAGGATGCCAATCAGCTTGATCAGCGGTTCGAGGATAAATGGGGTCGCTTGGACGCCACCCTTCCGGTGTCGCCAACGGTCGCCATCGCAGGCGGGATCGGCTATGAAAATATCAAGGTCAGCCAGCGTTCGCCGTTGCTGGACAGCAATGGTTTGCCGATCGTGTCCAATGGCCGCTACGTCACGGATGATAATTCGCCGCGCCAGCTGATCTACGAATTTGACGACATCATCTGGGACGCAGGCGTGCTGTGGCGACCCAATCACCGCACGTCGCTGGAAGCGCGCGTGGGTGAACGTTATGGCGGCATGACCTATAGCGGCAGCTTCGTTTGGCAAGGCCGCAACAGCAGCGTCGCGCTGGTGGTCTTCGACGGCATCGACAGCTTCGGGCGGATCATCACGTCCAACGTCGCCTCCGTGTCCGGCAGCAGCCTGGATGTCGTGCGCAACCCATTTACGGGCGATTTCACCGGCTGCGCCTTTTCGGAATCGGGCGGCGGCCAGTGCTTCAACGATGCCCTGTCCGGTATTACCAACGCCAATTTCCGCTATCGTGGCGTCGCGGCTCAATATTCCGCACGGCGCGGGCCTTGGGGCCTTGGCGTCGGGGCGGGCTATTCCCAGCGCAAATTCCTGACGCCATCGGGGCAGGCTGTGCTCGTCAGGGGATCGAAGGACCAGAACTGGTATGGCACCGGGTCGCTCACCTATGTGATCGACAGCCAATCCAGCATCGATAGCGCTGTCTACGCAAATTATTTCGATGCCAGCGGCGCGCGTCTGGATGTGCTCAACCTGGGCGCGTTCACCAGCTACAACCGCCTTATCAACCGCAATCTTCAGGCTTCCGCATCGCTGGGCATCGACAGTGCCAAGGCGGATGAACTGGACGCGCTGATCACCGCGATGGGCCAGATCGGCCTGCGCTACAGCTTTTAACCCGGCCGGGTGGAGACGACGAATGTACGATCAATTCTACGGGTTTGAAGGCCGCCCCTTCCAGCTGACGCCGGACCCGCATTTCTATTTCGAAAGCGCGACGCATCGCAAGGCGCTGTCCTATCTGGGCTATGGGCTGGCGCAGGGTGAAGGCTTCATCGTCATCACCGGCGACATCGGCGCGGGCAAGACGACGCTGGTCGGCCACCTGATGGCGACGATAGACCCCGCCCGGCTGACCGCCGTCAAGATCGTGTCGACGCAGGTCGGCGGCGACGACATGCTGCGGTTGACCGCACAGAGCTTTGGTTTGCCCGTCGACAACATGCCCAAGGCGCAGGTCCTGCGACAGGTCGAATCCTATCTGCATGCGCAGGCGCGGGCGGGCCGCCGTTCGCTGCTGATCGTGGACGAAGCGCAGAACCTGTCGGTTTCCGCGATCGAGGAATTGCGGATGCTGTCCAATTTCCAGTTGGGTGGGCATTCATTGTTGCAGATATTCCTGCTTGGCCAGCCGGAGTTTCGGGACCTCATGAAGTCCTCGCAGCTTGAGCAGTTGCGCCAGCGCGTGATCGCGACCCATCATCTGGAACCGATGATGGAAAGCGAGGTGGAGCCTTATATCCTGCACCGCCTGTCGGTGGTCGGGTGGAACGGCGATCCGTCGTTCACGCCTGACGCCTTTGCCGCCATTTATGCGGCGACCGGGGGCGTGCCGCGCCGGGTCAACGTGCTGGCCAGCCGTGTGCTGCTGCTCGGCGCGCTTGACCAGTTGGCTGAAATTGATGCCAACGCGGTGGCGGCGGTGGTCGCCGATATGGGGGCGGACAGCGATGCGGCGCTGGAACCGGTTCGCCCGTCGGTGCTGGACTGTGTCGAAGAAGACGACATAGTTCCGGCCCAGCCCCAGAAGGCGGTGGAGGCGAATGAAGCCATCGCGCTGAGGGCCGAAATAGAGGCATTGCGCGCGCGTCAGCCCGAACCGTCGGTCACGCTGACGACCGAAATCGCAACGCTGCGAGCCGAACTGAACCGGCTTCGCGCCGGACAGGCGGAGATTCAGGCTGTCGATCCCGAAGCGCTGAAAGACTGCTTTACCCTGATTGAGGAACGGCTGTCGTCGCTGGAATTCCGTGTTGGCGAACAGGATGTTGCGCTGCGCCGCGTGCTTACGCTGCTGGTCGAATGGGTGGAACGCGAACAGCGCATGGGTGACCCGCAGCAAAGCGCGGCGGCCTGACCCATCATATCAGGATGATGCAGAACGCCCTTTCCGTCGATGTTGAGGATTGGTTTCACGTCGGCGCGTTCGAACGGACGATCCGGCGTGAGGACTGGGCCGGACTGCCGCATCGGGTCGAACATAATACCGACGCGGTGCTGGACCTGTTCGCGCAGGCCGGGATCAATGCAACCTTCTTCACGCTGGGCTGGGTGGCGGAACGCTATCCTGCGCTGATGCGACGCATCGCTGCTGCCGGGCATGAAGTGGCCAGCCATGGTTACGATCATGCGCGCGTCTTTACCCTGTCACCCGAAGAGTTCCGCGCCGATCTGCGTCGGTCACGCGCGCTGCTGGAAGACGCCAGCGGGCAGGCTGTCACAGGCTATCGAGCGCCCAGTTTCTCCATCGACCAGCGCACGCCATGGGCGCACGCCATATTGGCGGAGGAAGGCTATGCCTATTCCAGCAGTGTCGCGCCGATCCGGCATGATCATTATGGCTGGCCCGAATCCCCGCGCTTCGCCTGGAAGCCGGTCGCCGGGTCGCCATTGGTTGAACTGCCGGTGACGACAGCCATGTTGGGCCGCCGCCGTTTGGCTGCGGGCGGCGGGGGCTTCTTCCGGTTGCTGCCCTACGCTTTTTCCCGCTGGGCGATCGGCCAAGTGAACCGGCAGGAACAGCGACCCGCCATCATCTATTTCCACCCCTGGGAAATTGACGTGGATCAGCCGCGCATCACCGGCGCGCCGCTCCGGTCGCGCATTCGCCACTATACCAATATTCCGGTGATGGCCGACAAGCTCCGGCGGCTGACCGGCGATTTTGCCTGGACGCGTGTCGATGCGCTGCTCCCCCAGGAAGCAGGGCGCGCGTCATGATCGCCGCCGATCTGGCCGTTACGACGCTCAACCTTCGCGATCCGGTTCAGGCGCAGGCCGCCGACGAATTTGTGATGGGCAGGGCCGATGGCACGCCGTTCCACCGCCCGGCATGGTTGACCGCCATCGCCCGCGCCACGGGCAATCGCGCGCATATGCTGGCTGCGGTCGCTCCTTCAGGAAAGATCAGGGGGCTGCTCCCCCTCACGCATATGAAAAGCCGCCTGTTTGGGCAGGCTCTGGTGTCGTCCGGCTTTGCGGTGGATGGCGGCGTTCTGGCCGAAGATTCGCGCGCTGCTCAGGCATTGGGCGGTGCGGCGCAGGATATGGCGCGCAATCTGGCGGTGGGGTCGGTCGAACTGCGCGGCGGCGACGCTCCATCGGATGACTGGGCGCGGCATGGCGGCAGTCATCTGGGCTTTTCCCGCCCGATTGCGGCCGACGACGAAGCTGAACTGCTCGCTATTCCGCGCAAGCATCGGGCGGAACTGCGCAAGGCGCTCGCTAACCCGGCGCTGCATATGGACGTGGGCCGGACCGACCGGCTGATCCGTGACCATTATCGCATATTTTCCGAAAGTGTCCGCAATCTGGGCACGCCGGTCTTCCCCGCGCGCCTGTTTCGCGAAGTGCTCGACCAGTTTGGAAACAACGCCGACATCCTGGCCATCTACGAAGGCGACCGTCCAGTATCCGCCGTGTTGACGCTCTACCATCATGGCCGGGTCATGCCCTTTTGGGGTGGCGGCGTCGCTGATGCACGGCGGCTGCGGTCCAATGAGCTGATGTATTATCGCCTGATGGGCCATGGCCGGACGCAGGGCATGACCATGTTCGATTTTGGCCGGTCCAAGACGGGCAGCGGTCAGGCGGCATGGAAAAAGAGCTTTGGCTTTGATCCCGTTCCGCTCGCCTATCATAGCTGGTCGGCAGATGGCGCGCAGCGGGACATCAATCCCAACAGCCCCGCCTATCAACGTCGGGTGGAAATGTGGAAAAAGCTGCCACTGCCAATCGCCAATCTGGTCGGTCCCTGGATCGCGCGGGGGCTGGGATGACCGGCGAAGTCCTGTTTCTGTGCCACCGCATTCCCTATCCGCCTGATCGGGGAGATAAAATCCGGTCCTATCACATGCTCCAGCGGATTGCGGAGGTCGCGCCCGTCCATGTCGGCTGCTTCGCCGATGACGACCGTGACATGGGCTTTGCCGCAGACATGGCGGTGTTAACCGCCAGCCAGTGCGTTTTGCCACGCGACCGTTCGCGTGTCGCCGCAGGGCTGCGTGGCCTCGCCCGGCGGCAGCCGCTGCTGGTGTCGCTGTTCGACCATCCGGCGCTGCATCACTGGGTCCGCCAGGTGCTGCGCGAACGGCCCATCAGCGCGGTCTTCGCCTATTCGGCCCAGATGGCGCATTTCGTCCCGCTGCTGGGACCCGAAACTCGCTTTGTCATGGACTTTGTCGATTTCGACTCCGCCAAATATGCCGCCTACGGGGCGAAGGGTAGAGGGCCGATGAGCTGGATTCACCGCCGCGAGGGGCGGCTGTTGCTCGACTTTGAGCGCACCACCGCTGCGCGAGCCGATATCAGCGCCTTCGTCAGCGATGCCGAGGCGGATCTGTTTCGCGCGGTCAGCGGGCTGGGACCAGACCGGGTGCGTGCAATCGACAACGGTGTGGCGCTCGAATATTTCGATCCCGCCGCCAGCTTTCCTTCGGTTGAAAGGGGAGAAGGCCCGCTGATCGTCTTCACCGGCCAGATGGACTATCGCCCAAATGTCGAAGCGGTGGAGGCGTTCGCATGGGGCGCTTTCCCGATCATTCGCGCGCGCTACCCGCAGGCGCGCTTCGCCATCGTCGGCCGCAAGCCCACCGGGCAGGTGCAGGCGCTTGGCCAGCTGCCCGGCGTCACCGTGACAGGCGCCGTGCCCGACGTGCGCGGCTGGCTGGCGGCGGCGGACGTGGTGGTCGCGCCCCTGACGATCGCCAGGGGCATTCAGAACAAGGTTCTGGAGGCGATGGCGATGGCGCGGCCCGTCGTCGCTTCCCCCCAGGCCGCCGAAGGCATAGACGCCAGCGACGGCGCGCATCTGCTGGTCGCGGATGATCCTGTCGAACAAGCGGCGAAGGTCATGGCGCTGATCGCGGACCCGGTAGCGGCAAAGCGGCTGGGTCAGGCGGCGCGGGCGCGCATGGAACAACGCTATCGCTGGTCGGCGACATTGCGGGACCTGCCGGCAATGCTATTCGGTCAGCCCGCCGATGATGCGCGCGCTGCATGACCGATCGCGCGATTCCTCCTGTGAGTCTTTCGAGCCTGCGCCTATCAGGGTGGCGCGGGCATCTGTCCGCGGTCGCCATCGTCTGGCTGGCGATTCTGGCGCTGTTCCACAGGGACGCGGCCGGGATGGTGTCGATCTGGTGGAACGCCTCCACCTTCGAACATTGCCTGTTCATACCCTTCCTGATCGCTTGGCTGGTGCAGCAGCGCCTGCCCGGTCTGCGCCAGATGCAGCCGGTCGCCTGGACGCCGGGGCTGATCTGGCTGGCGCTCGGAGCGGTCGCATGGCTGCTGGGCGCGGCGGCGGGGGTTGCGCTGTTCCGCCATGTCGCGCTGGTCCTGATGATGCAGGGGACGGTCGTGACGCTGCTCGGCCCGGCTGTCTCGCGCGCGCTGCTCTTTCCGCTATTCTACGCGTTTTTCATGGTCCCCTTTGGCGAGGAAATCGTCGCCCCGTTGCAGATCGTGACGGCGCGCCTGTGCATGTTCTTCCTTGGCCTGTCGGGCGTGCCCGCCCATATGGACGGGATATTCATCACCACGCCAACCGGCTATTTCGAAGTGGCGGAAGCCTGTTCAGGGGCGAAGTTCGTCATAGCGATGACCGCCTATGGCGCGCTGGTATGCAACGTCTGTTTCACCCGCTGGTCCCGGCGCATCCTGTTCATCACCGGCGCTTTGTCTCTGTCCGTGCTGGCGAACGGGGTCCGGGCCTATGCGACGATCCTGGTCGCTCATTTCACCAGCATCGACGCAGCCGCTGGCTTTGATCATGTCCTCTATGGCTGGGTTTTCTTCGCGACCGTCATGATCATCGTGATGGCCGCAGCATGGCCGTTTTTCGATCGCAAGCCCGGCGACCCCTGGTTCGATCCCGACACGCTGCGCAATCCCACAACTGGAGTGGTATCGGCCGCACTCGCCACGGCCATCGCGCTGGGCCTCATCCTTGCCGCGCCCATATGGCTCGCGATCAGCGCGGCTGCCAGCGAACCGCTGCCCGGCGCGCCCCAACTGCCGGTGGTGAAAGGATGGACCCTCACGCCCGACCCCGCACGCTATCCGTGGACGCCGCGCTTCGATGGGGCCGATCACCTGATCACCGCCCGCTACCGAAATGGTGAAGGCCATGTCGTCGATCTCGCCATCGCCAGCTTCGCCCGCCAGGACGAAGGACGCGAGCTTGTCGGCTTTGCGCAGGGCGCTGCCGATCCTGATCAGGGCTGGACATGGTCTTCGCCCGCCAAAGCACCGCCAAACGCGCGCGGAGAGCAGATTACCGCCCCCGGCCCAGTCGTCCGTCATGTGGTCAGCTTTTACCGCGTCGGCGACGGCGCGCTTACCGGCAGCGCGCCACAGGTCAAGCTGGCCACAATGAAGGCCCGGCTGCTTGGCCGTGATCAGCGCGCGGTCGCCATCCTGCTGTCAGCCGAAAAGGGGCAGGGCAGTTCCGCCGACGCCGCCATCGCGCAATTTCTTGCCGATCTGGGCCAAGTGCAGGAATTGGCTGACCAAAGCCTCGGGATTCGCTAAGGCCATTTCGCATGTGCGGAATAGCGGGCATTTTTCACCTTGAGACGGCCAAGCCGGTCGACCCGGCGCGCGTGCGCGCCATGCTGGACGTGATGCCACATCGCGGCCCGGACGGCAGCGGCATCTGGACCGCGCCCGGCGTCGGATTGGGCCATGTGCGCCTGTCCATCATCGACCTGGGCGGCGGCGCGCAGCCGATGCTGACCGAGGATGAAAGCCTGGCGGTCACCTTCAACGGTGAGATCTATAATTTCGCCGAAGTCCGCACCGAGCTGGAGGCGAAGGGGCACATATTCCGCACCGACAGCGACACCGAAGTCATCCTGCACGGCTATCGCCAGTGGGGCGAAGCCTGTGTCGAACGATTCAACGGCATGTTCGCCTTTGCCCTGTTCGATGCCCGCGCGCAGTCGCTTTGGCTGGTGCGCGACCGGCTGGGAGTCAAACCGCTCCACTATGCGCTTCTGTCTGACGGCAGCCTGATCTTCGGGTCGGAACTCAAGGCGCTGCTGGCTCATCCCTTGTTGCGGCGGTCGCCAGACCTGTCGGCGGTCGAAGATTATATGGCCTATGGCTATATCCCCGACGACGCGTGCCTGGTCGCCGGAGTGCGCAAACTGGGCGCGGGGCAGACGCTTCGCATGGTGCGGGGACGTCCAATGCCCCAGCCGCAACGCTATTGGGACGTCAGCTTCGCCGAACGCAGCAAGGCGAAGCCTGAAGCGCTGGAGGAGGAACTGGTCGCGCTGATGCGGCAGGCGGTGCGGTCACGCATGGTGTCGGACGTGCCGCTGGGCGCTTTTCTGTCGGGCGGAGTCGACAGCAGCAGCGTCGTCGCCCTGATGGCGGAAGCATCGACCCAGGCGGTCAAAACCTGCACGATCGGTTTCGATGTCGCATCGCTGGATGAAACCGCTTATGCCGACCGCATCGCCCGGCGTTTCGCCACCGACCATCGCGCGCGCATCGTGTCGCCGGACGATTATGGCCTGATCGACAGGCTGGCATTTCATTTCGACGAACCCTTTGCCGACGCATCCGCACTGCCAACCTATCGCGTGTGCGAACTCGCGCGGGAAAAGGTGACGGTGGCGCTGTCGGGCGATGGCGCGGACGAAGCCTTTGCCGGTTATCGCCGCCACCGTTTCCAGATGCAGGGCGAACGGATACGCGCGCTGATCCCGGCATCGGTACGCCAGCCATTGTTCGGCGCGCTGGGTCGCTGGTATCCCAAGGCGGACTGGGCGCCGCGTTCTTTGCGCGCCAAATCGACCTTCCTTGAACTGGCGGGAGAAGGCGGCGAAGCCTATGCGGCGTCGGTCGGCGTCACCCCCCATGCCCTGCGTCAACGCCTGTTCGGGCAGGATATCCGGTCGCGCCTGGGGGGGTATCGGGCAGAGGATCGCTATATTCGCGCCATGGCGGATGCGCCCGCGCGCGATGCACTCGACCGCGCGCAATATGCCGACATCCGCATCTGGTTGCCGGGCGACATATTGACCAAGACCGACCGGATGAGCATGGCCGTAGGGCTGGAAGCGCGCGAACCGCTGCTCGACCACCGGCTGGTCGAATTCGCCGCGCGCCTGCCGGTCGCCCAGCGCATCCGGGGCAACAGCGGCAAATATATATTGAAAAAGGCGATGGAGCCTTATCTGCCGCAGGACATCCTCTACCGCCAGAAAATGGGCTTCGTAACCCCCATCAGCAGCTGGTTTCGCGGCCCGCTGGCGGGGGAGGCCAGCGCCATTGCGGGTGGATCGGCGCTGGCAAAAACCGGCTGGTTCGATACGAAGATGCTGGCCAAGGTGGCGGCCGACCACAAATCCGGCGTTTCCGATCATGGCCGCCTGCTTTGGCAATTGCTGATGCTGGACAGGTCGCTGGGACGGCTGTTCGGCCTTTGAACCGGCAATTGCCACTGCGGAACATCAACGCTTGCAACCCGCAAAGGCCGGTGCCAACGGGTCGTTCAGCTAATGGCTTTCAGGGACGCTAGTGACGGTCTCAAAGGAAATAGTGCGCGCGCGCCTTTACCTGCTGTGCCTGCTGGGGGACCTTGCGGGCCTGTTCCTGTCATTCCTGCTTGCCAATCGCCTGGCGCTCGGCGCGTTCATGGGCGAACCGGGCAAGCCGCACGGGCTGGTCATGTTCTCGATGATTGCGCCGCTGTACATCCTGCTGGCAGTGCAGGGCGGGGCCTATGGCATTCACATGCTGGCCAATATCCGCCGGGGGATTTTCCGGGGGCTGCTGGCGCTGGCGCAGGCCGCGCTGCTCATGCTGCTGATCGTCTATCTGGGCAAGATCGCCGAACAGCTTTCGCGGCTGACCTTCATCACCGGGCTTGGATTTTCGGCGCTCAGCGTCGCGCTCGTCCGTATCGCCATCAGCCGTCTGGGCGCCCGCCTGCTGGGTGAAGTGCCGCATCTGACGGCGGTCATCATGGATGGCGTCGAAATTGAAACCCGCGCGCATATGGAGGTGATCGACGCTGACGCGGCCAACCTGCATCCCGAACGGCATGATGCCGACATGGCCGCGCGCCTGGCCGCTGCCGTCGGCATGGCGGAACGGGTGATCGTCGCCTGCCCGATGGAGCGGATGGCGGAATGGTCGGTCGCGTTGAAATCGCTGTCGGCCCGTGGCGAAATCGTCGTGCCGGAACTGCTGCGCTTCGCTCCGGCGCGGGTGGACGAATTTGACGGACAGCCGACCATCATCGTTGCGGGGGGACCGTTCCAGTTCCGCGACCGCATCATCAAACGCATCTTCGACATCGTCGTCGCAACCGCCGCGACAATCGCGCTGTCGCCCTTGCTGGTCGTCACCGCGCTTGCGATCAAGCTGACCAGCCCCGGCCCCATCCTGTTCAGGCAACCGCGCATCGGTCGTGACGCCCGGTCGTTCAACATCTACAAATTCCGGTCGATGCGCGTAGAGGCCAGCGACAGCAAGGCGGATCGTCTGACCGCCCGCGACGATGACCGGGTAACCGCCGTCGGGCGTTTCCTGCGCCGCACCAGCATCGATGAATTGCCGCAGCTGTTCAATGTGTTGCGCGGCGACATGAGCATCGTCGGCCCGCGCCCCCATGCCGCAGCGGCCAAGGCGGGCGACAGCCTTTATTGGGAGGTCGACGAACGCTATTGGGAACGTCACTGCATCAAACCGGGCATGACCGGTCTGGCGCAGGTGCGTGGACATCGGGGATCGACCGACCATCATCAGGACCTGATCGACAGGCTCCAATCCGACCTGGAATATGTCACCCAATGGTCGATCTGGCGCGACCTGCGCATCATTTTCGCCACTATCGGCGTCGTGGTGCATCATAAGGCCTATTGATGCGCGGCCCTGACCTTTTCCTCTGCGCCGTCCTGCTGCTTTCGATGGTGGCGCTGCTGTGGCCTTTTCTGTTCTACCCGCTGATCCTGCGGTTGCTGCCGGACCGTCGGGAACTGCCAGAACAAGGTCCGCGCCCCACCGCTTCGCTGTTGTTCTGCGCCTATAATGAAGCGGCGGCGATGCTGGAAAAGATCGCCAATATCGACACGATCAGGCAGCGGCATCCCCAATTGCAGATACTCGCCTTCGACGATGGATCTTCGGACGACACAGCTGCGTTGATCGCGCAACGGCCCGACCTGTTGACGCTGGTCCGTGGTCCCGGCCGCAGCGGCAAGGCGCATGGAATGAAGCGGTTGGCGGCGCAGGCGACCGGCGATGTGCTTATCTTCACCGACGCCAATGTATTGCTGGACGCCGACGCCATCGACAATCTGCTGGCGCGCTATGCCGATCCAGCCGTGGGCGGCGTTCTGGGGTCGCTCCATTATGTGGGGGAGGGAGAGAGCGCCACCGCGTCGGTCGGGTCCCTCTACTGGCGGATCGAGGAACGGTTGAAGGACGAAGAATCGCGCACCGGCAATGTGCTGGGCGCGGACGGATCGATCTTTTCCATTCGCCGCGCTCTCTATCCCCAATTTCCCGACAGCGTGCTGGATGACCTGACCGTGTCGATGGCGGTGGTTTTCGCGGGCCAGCGGCTGGTGAAGGCCAGGGACGTCATCGCGCGTGAACGGCTGGTCACGGGGCGGGGCGACGAATATCGGCGCAAGGTGCGGATCGCCGCGCGTGCCTGGCATACGCATGTTCATCTGCGGCCGCAGCTAAGGCGCATGGCCGCGATCGACCGTTTTAAATATGCGTCCCGCAAGATTATACGCTGGTTCGGCGGCCTGTTCATCCTGACCGGTGCGATTGCAGCGGCTGTGCTGGCTTTTCGGGTGTCACCTTGGCTCGCGCTGGGTGGCGCGGTGCTGGCAGCGGGTATGACCGCGATAGGACTGCGCGCCAAAGGCGGGCCGGTCGCGGCGGTCGTCGACATACTCGTCGCCTATGCAGCAACCTTGCAGGGCGTAATCAGGGCCATGAGGGGGCGGACGGTCACCATATGGAATCCGGCCAAGTCGCGTTGATCCCCCTCGCCAAAACGGCGGCATATTGTATAGGCCGTCCCTGTTTGTGCATCGGAGCCGAGGCGTGATTACTTTTCAGCGGGTGGCAAAGGCCGTCGGCAAACATTCGACCCGCGCCATATTGGCGGCGCGAAAGGCGCTGGGCGCGCGCGCCAATCGCGCCTGTCCCGCATGCGGTCAGACGGTCGTGGGCTTTTTTCGCTATGGCGACAATGCCGAATGGGGCTGCCCCGCCTGCGCCGCGTCGCCGCGCGAACGGTTGATGAACCACCTGATCACGACCAATGTCCTGTCCGTGCCCTCAACGGGGGCGATCCTGCACATGGCGCCCAACGAAGCGAGCCTGGTCCGCCGCTTTTCGGCAGCTG
Organism: uncultured Sphingobium sp.; assembly: GCA_946885845.1. The sequence goes on from CAMPHJ010000005.1 coordinate 39,115, forward strand.
CCGATTATGTGCCTGCCGACCTCAACCCCGAACGATATAATGTTCCGGCGATGCGGCGCGTCGACCTGATGGCGCTGGCGGATGTGGATCGCTACGACCTGTTCTACGCCAGCCATGTGATGGAACATGTGCCCGACGACCATCATGTGCTCCGCAACATCCATCGCGCCCTGAAAGCCGGGGGCGAAGCCTGGTTGATCGTTCCCCTGTGGGACAAGCCGACCGAGGATGGCAGTTTCGACATCCCCCCGCGGGAACGCGAGCGCCGATTTGGCCAATGGGACCATGTCCGCCAATATGGCCCCGATTTCGCCGACCGCATCCGCGCGGCGGGATTTGAGCTGGAGGAAATCGACGTCAGCAGCATCGATGCCGACGTTCGCCACCTGTTCGGGCTGGACGACCGGCTGTTCCGCGCGCGCAAGCCCGGCGGAACCGCCTAGCCGTGGGACAGCCCGGTGGCATGGCGGTCACCCGGTTGGAAGGGTCGGCCCGGATCCTGGCTCTGGTCAAGCTCGCCAATGTCGGGTTGACGCTGATCTGGGGGTTCGCCGTCACCTATGTATTCGTGCGCGCGCTCCCCTTGCGCGAATTTCAATCGTTCCTGCTGCTTGTTGCTTTCGGCAATTTCACCATTTCGGCGGAATTCGGTCTCACCAGCATCATCTATGCGCGGCTGCGGCGACACTGGCTGGGCGTCAGGGAAGAAGGGGCGGGGCAGTTCCGGCTGGAGGAGATGGGCGTCCTGTTCCTGTTCCTTGGTCTGCTGATCGCCGGGGGCTTGGCCATCCTGCTCATCGCCCTGGCATCGGGCGGGATCGACACGACGATGCCGGTGCTTTTCATCCTCTTTTTCCTGTCCGCCTGCGTCAACCTTCCCGCCTTGCTCGCCAAACGTGCGCTCGCCGCAGTGGATGGCAATTTCCTGTGGGAAGCGCTGGACTTCATGCGGCGCATCATGACGATCACGCTGCTGCTGTTCATCCTGCAGGGCCTTGATCCGCGCGTGTCGGTGGCGTTGCAACTGGGCGTCAGCCTGTGCGTCATCGCGTGGGCGATCATGCTGGTCCACGCCCGGTTGGGAATGACCGTCCGGCACTGGTTCGCCTTTCGCGTTGGCGGCGGCTATGTTCGCGCGCATTATCTACGCGACATCGGCGCGTCGGCCATGTTCACCATGTCGGAAATTGTCGCCTATAATGCGCCCTATTTCACGATAGCCCTGGCGACGCAGGATGCGCGCCCGATGCTGCTGTTCGACTTTTTCTTCAAGATGTCCCGCGCGCTGTCCATGTTCGTCCGCGCCGCGGTGGAAGCTGCCCTGCCGCGCATCACCCGCGCCTTTCACGCGGACGACCGCGCCCGCCTGAGGCAGCTGCTGACCAGAGCGCTGGGCGCAGGTTTCGTATTCGCGCTGGCGGCTTCGGTCGCGCTGGCGTTGGCGGGCACCTGGATTTTCGGGAAGCTGTTTGACGGCCGAGCCGCCATTTCGTCGCTGGACCTGCTGCTGATCGATGTGGCCCTGTTCGCCCTGACGATCATCTGCGTGTCGGTCTATGTCCAGGCCGCGCTTGGCCGCTTTGCGCATCTTTTGACCCGGTCGCTGCCATTCCTCGCCGGATCGTTGCTCAGCGTCCCGCTGGCGCTGTTGCTGCGTGATCAGTTCGATATCGCCTTCCTGTCCTTTTACACAGCGACGCTCCTTCTGGGCGCCATCCTCCACGGTCTGTCGCTGCGTCGCCTGTTGAAGGGCGAACGGTGAAGGTAACGATGGTCGATCCCTCGCTCTTCACCGGGCGCTATGACGACAGCCTGTGCGCGGCGCTCGCGGACGAAGGACAGGATGTGACCCTGCTGGGCCGCCCGATGCGATCCACCGACGCCATAACGCCCAAGGGCTATGATTATGCCCCCCGCTTTTTCCGCCACAGCGAAGCCCTGCGTGCAAAGCTGGGCGAAGGAAAGGCGTTCCGCCTGATCAAGGCGGCGGAATATGGCGCAACCGCCGCGCTGGGCGGCCTTGGCGCGTTAGCGCGATCGGACATCGCTCATTTCCAATGGCTGCCGCTTGCGCCCGCCGACCGGGTCCTGCTTCGCCGGTTGAAGGGGCGAACCGCCCTTGTCCATACCGTGCACAATGCGGACGCCTATCATGACGACGCTGGCGTGCAGGGACGGGGCTATCGCGCGCTGCTGGATCAATTCGACGCGCTGATCGTCCATGGCGAAACCACGCGGCACGCGCTGGAGCGGCAGGGCGTCTCGCCGGGCCGCATTCATGTGACGCCCCATCCGCCGATGCGCCTGGCCAGGGCGAGCGCGCAGGACCTCGCCGCGATAGCTGACCCCGTGACGCCCAGGTTGCTGTTTTTCGGCACGATCCGTCCCTACAAGGGGGTCGACCTGCTGATTGAAGCCTGCCTTTCGCTATGGCGGTCGGGCCTTGCCTTTGAACTGGTGCTGGCGGGCAAGCCCTTCATGGACATCGACCCGCTGATCGAAGGAGTCCGCGCCGCCGGGTTCGGCGATCGGCTGATGACCGACCTTGGTTTCCTGACAGAAGGGCGACTGGACGCGCACATGGCCAAGGCCGACGTCATTCTGTTCCCCTATCGGCACATCGATTCCAGCGGGGCGTTCCTGTCGGCGTTGCACCATGGCAAGGCGATGGTCACGTCGGACGCGGGCATGTTTGGCGCCCTTCCAGATGGCGCTGCGGTACGCACGCCCGCCGGAAATGCGACCGCCCTTGCCCAAGCCCTCTTGCGGCTCATCGAAAGCACGGCCATCAGACAGGCAGCAGGCGCGGGCGCGCGCGCCTATGGCGATATGATGGGCAATTGGAAGGACATGGCGTTGACGACGATCGGCATCTATCGCTCCGTGGTGACGTCACAGGCATGAACCGCTATGTCCGCGAACTGACCGACCGCACGCTGGCGCTTCGCCTCGCCGTCGCGGGTCGCACCCACCAATATCCTGAAATTCAGGCCTTGCGCCGGTTCCTGTCCACCTTTGCCATCGACTGCGTGTTCGATGTGGGCGCGAACCGCGGCCAATATGCGACGATGCTGCGCAAGGACGCAGGGTTCGGCGGGACAATACTGTCATTTGAGCCGAACCCGGACATTTTCGCTGAGCTTTCCCGTCACGCGTCCAAAGACGCCAAATGGCATGTCTTCAACCTGGCCCTGTCCGATTTCGACGGCACGGCCAGCTTCAACATCATGGCGGCGGACCAGTTCAGTTCACTTGAAAAGCCCGCCGAAGGACAGGATGCGATCTTCACTGACCGCAACCGGGTGACCCGTACGGTGGAAATGCAGTGCCGCCGCATCGACAGCCTGCTGCCGGAACTTCAGGCCACACATGCCTTCAGCCGACCATTCCTTAAAATGGACACGCAGGGCCATGACATGTCGGTGTGCGAAGGGGCAGGGGGCCTGCTGTCGCAGATCGCGGGGGTCCAGACGGAACTTGGCGTCCGACCCATTTATGAAGGCGGGACCAATTATCGCGCCATGATCGATTGGCTGGCGGACAGGTCGTTCCGGCCATCCGCTTTCTTCGCGAATAACAAGGGGCATTTCCCTCTCCTGGTGGAAATGGACGGCATTTTCGTCAACCAGGCGCTGTTGCCGCAGGGCGCCTGATGGGGTCCGGCGTCCGATCCGTCGATGCCCGGCGCCTGTTCCTGGCGGGGGCCATTGGCCTGACGCTTTGGCTGGGCGCGACCTTCCTGTGGCACGTGACATATCGGCAGGGCATCAGCCTGGCGGTCATCATGTTCCTGGATCAGGATTTTCCCGCACTGCTGGGCGGGCTGCTGCTGCTGACGCTGGCCGCGCCCTTCGCCGGGGGCATGGGTTTTCGCCTGCCCGCGCCACGCGCGCGCATCATCGTGCCCCTGATCATGCTGTTCGGCTTGGTCGCCTGGGCCGGACATTATTGGCTGTTCCAGGATTATGCGATCTCCCGCGATGAAGAGGTCGCCCGTTTTGCCGCCGCCTATATGCGTGAAGGGCTGTTGGCACGCCCGATCCCACCGGAATGGGAACCCTATCGCCGGGCGATCATGCCCGAATTCTTCTCTCCCTTTGGCGCGGCGGATTATTGGACGGCGGCCTATCTGCCGGTGAACAGCGCCATCCAGGCAATGTTCTGGCAATTGGGCGATCCCAACATGGCGGGACCGGCGCTGCTGATCGCGGGGCTGTTCGCCCTGTGGAGGGTCGCGCTTCACCTGTTCCCCACGCGCCCCGACGCGGTGTGGGTGACCATGCTGCTCGCTCTGTCATCCGCTCAGCTGTGGGTGACGGCCATGACACCCTACGCCATGACCGGGCATTTCGCGCTCAACATGGTGTGGCTGGCGCTTGTGCTGCGCGGCGGCGTGATCGGGCATGTCAGCGCGGGCGCAGTCGCGTTGGTGGCGGCGGGCCTGCACCAATGGCATTTCCCGCCCATCTTCATCGCGCCTTTCATCCTGTGGATGCTGCTGGCGCGGCGTTGGACGGCGGCGGCGTTCCACGTCATCGTGCTGGTGGCGATCGTCATCGTCTGGGCAAAGCTGTGGCCCGGATTTCTGGTGGAACTATTGGGGCCGCCGTCCGACATTCGTCCTTCGGCGGGGGTGGCGGACAAGGTCGGCAGCCTGTTCGAACGGCTCGGCGACCGATGGCAACCCTTGGTGAACCTCAGCCGGTTTGCCGCGTGGAACAATATTTTGATGGTGCCGCTCGCCACGCTGGGCGTGTTCGCGATGCAATGGCGGCGGGCGATCAGGGGGCGGGAAATCGCCTTGCCGCTCGCCCTGGGCTGTTTTGCAGGCTGCGGGCTCGCGCTGGCGCAGGGTTATGGCTGGGGTTTTCGCTATGCCCATGGCTTTATCGGGCCGTTCTGCCTGCTGGCCGGACTGGGCTGGGCGCACTTTCGTCCGGCGGCGATGCGGCCGATCTTCATCGGTCTGGGCGTCACCTTGGTGGCCAGCGCCTATCTGGTCTGGCGGACCCATGTCTTTGTCGCGCCCTACGCCGCCAGCCACCGTATGATCGACGCATCGCAGGCCGACGTGGTGCTGGTTGATCCGCGTGGCGGCCTGTATGTGACGGATCTGGTGCGGGGCCGCAACGGCGTTCCGGGGCGGCCCATGGTCATCAACCTGGCCATGTTGACGCTGGATCAGGTGGATCAGCTATGTGAAAAATATGTGGTGGAACTGTTCGATCGCGCTGAATTCCGTCCGCTGGGTATTCCTTTGGCGCGCTGGAACCTTGGCAGGATGGATGCGCTGCGGGCACATATGAAGGAAGTCGGCTGCGACAGCCCTGTGCTGCCGCCTTTGCCCGAAACGATGGAGGACGCGTTCAACGCTTCGGGGGATGTGCTCTGACCTTGGCGGGGACGGTCAGCGTCAGGGTTTGACGCCCTTCATATAGACCCGCTTTCCGCCGATCCATGTTTCCAGCACCTGTGTGGCCCGGATATCGGCTGGGCGGCTCACCGAAATATCGCGGTCGATGATGACGAAGTCCGCGCGCTGGCCCGGTATCAGGCTGCCGAACCGTTTTTCGGCAAAGCCCGCAAATGCCGCCTGCCGGGTATAGCCGTCCAGCGCCGCTTCGAAGCTGACGCGCTGCTGCGGCGTCCAGCCACCGGTCGGCTGGCCTGCGCCATCCTCCCGGCTCATCGCGACCGCCATGCCGACGAAAGGATTGGGCGTTTCGGTCGGTACATCCGACCCGAACGTCAGGGGAACGCGATTGTCCAGCATCGCCTTCCAGGCATAAGCGCCGTTGATCCGCGCTTCGCCCAGCCGGGCCGTCGCCATGCGCCTGTCGGCCACAGCGCGCGCGGGCTGCATCGACGCGACGATGCCGTTCTGGCCAAATCGTGGCAGGTCCGAAGGATCGACGATCTGCGCCTGTTCGATGCGCCAGCGCCGGTCGCCCTTATAGGTTTGGCCCAGTTCAGTGATGGCGTCCAGCAGCTCGCTGTTCGCCGCATCGCCGACCGCATCGACCGCGATCTGGAAATTGTCCATCGCCGCCCGGCTCATCATGTTGCGCAGCTGGGTGGACGGGATCAGTTCCATTCCGCGCTGGCCGGGCGCGTCGGCATAGCCAGTCTTCAGCCATGCCCCGCGCGATGCCAGTGCGCCGTCCAGAACCAGGTTCAGGCCACCCATCCGCAGATGATCGTCATATAGCCAGGGCGTCGGCTCCGGCCCGGCGATCATCACCATATTCTCCAGGCCCAGCGCATAGGAAATGATCCGCACGCGCAGAGCGCCCCGATCGGCCGACCGTCGGAACGCCTGCCAATCCTCGATGCTGGTGCCCATGTCAGCAATGCCGGTCACACCGTTCGCCAGCAGCGCCTGCTGCGCCTTTTCCAGCGCGATGTCCCTGTCCTTGGGCGCTGGCGGTGGAGCGGCCTTTTGTATCAGGTCCATCGCCTTGTCGACGAACAGGCCAGACGGCTTTCCACCCGCCATTTCGATCCGCCCGCCGGGGGGCGCCTTGGCCGTGGCCGTGACGTTGGCGGCGCGCATCGCCAGGCTGTTGGCCCAACCGGCATGACCGTCGGCATGCTCCAGCCACACTGGCACGTCACTGACTGCTGCATCCAGGTCGGCTGCGGTCGGGAAGCGGCCCAGTCCCCAGCTTTCCTGGTTCCATCCTGTCCCGATAATCCATTTGCGCGCGGGATTGGCGGCGGCATAGGCTCTGATCCTTGCCTGCGCCTCCGCCAGTGATCCTGTGCCCGACAGGTCCAGCGTGATGAACGCCAGGCCCATGTCCATGACATGGCCATGGGCATCGATCAGTCCGGGGATCAGCGTCTTTCCTGCCCCATCCAGCTTGAAATCGGGTCCCTTGGGCCAGGATTCCCCTTTTTTCAGCTTCTTCTTGCGCGGCGGGTCCTCATAACGGCCCGGCAGCAGTTTTTCGACCTTGCCCTCATCATCGATCAGCAGCGCGCGAAAGCGCACGACCTTCCCACTCGCGTCCAGCGCGATGCCGTTCACATTGTCGATCACCCCGGACGCCATGGCGGGGACGGGAAGCGCGAGTGCGGCCAGCGCCGCCAGCAGCCTTTGCCTCATGCGCGCGTGATCCGCCGCACCAGCGCGCTCGTATCCTGCCGGTTGCCGCCCATCGCCTGCACGTCGGCGTAGAACTGATCGACCAGCGCGGTGACGGGCAGGGTCGACCCATTGGCGCGCGCTTCTTCCAGCGCCAGCCCCAGGTCCTTCCTCATCCAGTCCACGGCAAATCCGAAATCGAAACTATCCTGCGCCATCGTCTTCCAGCGATTGTCCATCTGCCAGCTTTGCGCCGCGCCGCCGGAAATGGCCTCGAACACCTTATCCAGGTCCAACTCGGCGGCCTGCGCGAAACGCATGGCCTCCGCCAGACCCTGCACCACGCCTGCAATGCAGATCTGGTTCACCATCTTGGTCGTCTGCCCCGCGCCAGCCGTGCCCACATGGACGATCCGCGCGGCATATGTCTGCATCACGATACTTGCCGCATCCACGGCCGGGGCGGTGCCGCCGCACATGATGGACAGCTTGCCATTTTCCGCGCCTGCCTGCCCGCCGGACACCGGGGCATCGACGCAGTGTAGGCCCAGGCTCTCACCCTCGACAAACAACTGCCGCGCGATCCGGGCCGAAACGGTCGTGTGGTCGATGAACAGGCCGCCCGGCTTCATGGTGCGAAACGCGCCCTCGCGGCCCATCGTTACCTGCGACAGGTCATCGTCCGTGCCGACGCAACTGATGACGATTTCCGCTTCTTCCGCCGCCTTGGCCGGGCTGACCGCGACCTCCCCGCCATACAGCTCGGCCCAGCGTTTCGCCTTGCCGATCGAACGGTTGTATACGGTAAGGCTGTGTCCTGCCCGCGCCAGATGCCCGGCAACCGGACCACCCATGACACCCAGGCCTATAAAAGCGATATTAGCCATATGCCTCGTACATGTAAACGCGCACCCCCGCCGCCATAGGGACAGTTTTCAGTGAGGGCCAGTTTCTTCGGAACTAAATTTCCGCTAGGGGGCAACCCATGAACACCTTGAGCAAGATCGAAGGCGCTTTGCCGCTGCCTGTTACCGTCGACGACATATTGGCGGCACGCGTGCGGATTTCGGGTGCAGTAGTGCATACGCCCACGCTGATCAGCCAGACATTGTCGACGATGCTGGGCTGCAAGGTCTATCTGAAGTTTGAAAATCTTCAGTTCACTGCGGCTTACAAGGAACGCGGCGCCTTGAACCGGCTTCTCCAGCTGGACGAAGATGCGAAGCGGACGGGCGTGATCGCGGCTTCGGCAGGGAACCATGCGCAGGGTCTGGCTTATCATGGCCGTCGCCTGGGCGTCCCCGTCACCATTGTCATGCCGAAGACTACGCCGACGGTGAAGGTTACGCAAACCCAGGGGCATGGCGCGACTGTCGTGCTGCACGGTGAAAAATTCGATGACGCCAACACCTATGCGCGTCAGCTGGCGAAGGATCAGGGGCTGACCTTCGTCCACCCCTTTGACGAACCAGACATCATCGCTGGGCAGGGCACCGTCGCGCTCGAAATGCTGGAGGACGCGCCGGAAATCGACACGCTGGTCATCCCCATCGGTGGCGGCGGCCTGTTTTCGGGCATGGCGACCGCAGCGAAGGCGATGAAGCCTGATATCTGCGTCTATGGGGTGCAGGCGGACCTTTATCCGTCGATGTATAGCCATATCAAAGGCGCGAAGTTGCCCTGCGATGGCGACACGCTGGCCGAGGGCATCGCTGTCAAGGAGCCTGGCGAACTTACCCGGCGGATTGTCGAACGTTTTGCCGACGACGTGCTGCTTGTCAGCGAGCGTGATTTGGAAGAAGCAGTCAGTCTATTGCTGCAGATTGAAAAGACTGTGGTGGAAGGCGCTGGCGCGGCTGGGCTTGCCGCCTTGCTGACGCATAAGGAATTGTTTGCCGGGCGCAATGTCGGGCTGGTCCTGACCGGGGGCAATATCGACACGCGGTTGCTGGCCAATGTCCTGTTGCGGGACCTAGCCCGTTCCGGGCGGCTGGCGCGGCTGCGCATCATCCTTCAGGACCGTCCGGGCGCGCTGTTCCATGTTGCGCGGATTTTCGACCAGGAGGCGGTCAATATATTGGAGCTGTCGCATCAGCGCATCTTCACCAACCTGCCCGCCAAGGGGTTGAGCCTGGACGTCGAGTGCGAAACGCGCGACGGCGATCATCTGGACCGGCTGCTCGCGGCGTTGCGGGAAGCGGGCTATGAAGTGGCGCCGATCGAGGTTGCTTGACCGGCGAACTTCGGGTGATCGGATTTTCGTGGTAAATGTCCTTTTCACAGACGGCGGGGGGCGGCATAGTTGCCCCATGATTCAAGCATCACGCAGGGTCGGGACGGAGATAGTGGCGTGACCGCACCTTTTCGCTTTCCACGTTTCTTCGTGACCAATCCCAGCCCCTGCCCCTATCTGCCGGGGCGCAGTGAGCGCAAGGTTTTCACCGAGCTGAACGGGGACAATGCGTCGGAACTGAACGACGCGCTGGGCCGCATCGGATTTCGCCGCAGCCAGAATGTCGCTTATCGACCCAGCTGCGCGGATTGTTCGGCCTGCGTGTCGGTCCGTGTCGTAGCGGATCAGTTTGAGCCTAATGCAAGTCAGCGCAAGCTGATCCGCCGTAACAGCGATTTGGTCGTCACCGCGTGCAAGCCCTGGTCGACCGAGGAGCAGTTCGAACTGCTGCAGCGTTATTTGCGCGCGCGTCATCCGGGCGGCGGCATGACCGAGATGGATGAGATGGATTTCGCCGACATGGTCGAACAGACCCCGGTGGAAAGTCATGTCGTCGAATATCGCGAGCCGGGTGAAAATGGTCGTCCCGGCAAGCTGGTTGGGGCCTGCCTTACCGACCGGCAGGGGGATGGGCTGTCGATGATCTACAGCTTTTTCGATACCGAGCTGGAGCATCGCAAGGGGCTGGGCAACTACATCATCATGGACCATATCCTGCGGTCGGCCAAAGCGGGGCTGTCCTATGTCTATCTCGGTTATTGGGTCGAGGGGTCGCAGCGGATGCAGTATAAGGTCCGCTATCACCCGTTGGAAATGCTGAGCCGCAGCGGTTGGGTAAGGTTCGATCCGCAGCAACAGGCGCAAGCGATCCGCAGCGCCGTATCTCGTGACGAGCCGCCGCTGCCGATCGAGCTGGGCGGAATTTTCAGGAAGTAAATCCCGTCACGTGACCGCTGGTTTTCATTCGTACACTGTCAGGTGCAGGGCGGTGTAATCAGCCGATCGGGCGAAATTAAAAGGTAGCCCTTCCTTCGCGACCGGCTGTGCCGTCCAACTTACTTGCAGTTGCAGTCCCGGTGGGCCTTCCCCTTTGCATGGCGACGCGGCGCGGCTTTGCTGGTGACATAGGTGCGGGTCGTGGTCATCACCGGCTGAACGACGACAGTCGTGGTGGTCGGCCCCGGATAATAATAGCCATTGGCATAATAGCCCGGCGCGTGCGTGGTCGTGACCCTGGGGTGACCCGGGCCTTCGTGATGCGTCACGTGCGGAGCGGATGCGTAAGGCGGGGCGTCATAGTCGGCGCCATAGTTGCTGCGCGCCTCTCCTTCGAAGCGCCCTTCATATTCGCCGCTGTAGGTTTGCCCTTTTTCGTCTCGCCAAGTGCCGGTCCAGCGGCCTTCATATTCGTGAGGGGGCGGGCCGCCAGGCATGGTGACGTCATCGTCGTAGTCGGCTCCATAAGGCGGATCGGACCGGTCGTCCTGGTCCCACCGGACATCGCTGCGATGGTCCCGGACCCGACCGTCGCGGTCAGTCATCACCGCGTCGTCATAGTAACGCGACCAGCGATATCCGGCCGCTGGGACTGGCAAGCCATAGGCGCTGTAATTGCCGATATGATATGTCGGGCTGACCCAGTAAGTGGGCAGCACATAACCGATAACAGGACGTCGATAGGCTCCCCAACCACCCGGCGCGCGCCAGCCGGCGAACCAGCGGCCCTGAACACGCGGACGCCAGCGATGGACGGCCCGGCCCGAAAAGCCGCCCTTGCCCATCATCGCCAGCGCTGGGCCAGCAGGGGTCGCTTTGCCCGCTGTCGCCGCACCACTGAGTCCCAGCGTCAGTCCCGCTCCCGCCAGCATGATGCTCCAGATTCGCATGGTTCACTCCCCGTCATATCGGGCGGACGTCAGCCCGCGCGCAGTTAAGGGCTTGTTTAGCATGGCGATCCGCATCGATCCACGCGACGCAGCGGCGTTCCTGTCCCGAATCGGGGCAGGGAGCGGTCAGGCGACGCGCGGAGCAATCCGCTTTACTAGCGCTTCCAGACCAGCTTGATCGGCAGCATCGAAGCGCCCGGTCGTGGGGCTGTCCAGGTCAAGCACGGCCACCACCTGTCCATTCAGCGCCACCGGGATCACGATTTCCGCAGCACTGGCCACATCGCAGGCAATATGTCCGGGGAAGGCGTGGACGTCGTCTACCAGTTGGGTTTTACTTGATGCCGCCGCCGTCCCGCACACGCCGCGTCCTAGAGGAATGCGGATGCAGGCCGCCTTGCCTTGAAATGGCCCAAGCACCAGTTCGTCCCCAACCATCCGGTAAAAGCCCGCCCAGTTGAGGTCCGGTAGAAACTGCCAGATGAGCGCGGCAACATTGGCCATGTTGGCGATGGCGTCCGATTCGTCCCGCGTGATGGCATCAGCGGCCGCAATCAGGTCGGCATAGATTGCGGACTTTTCTGCGTCGGGCGAGGGCGAGAAATCGAACATGGGTGGCATATAGAGGGGGTCGCCTGCATCGGCCAACCCGCATGCCTGAATTCTAGTCGAATTTTACGCGGCCCCGGCCCTGTTTCACAGAACTTCGCGCCTTCTTGGCGTCGACACGGCGCGCCTTGGCGGCTTTACCGGGCTTGGTTGCCTTTCGCGCCTTGGGGACGATGGTGGCTTCACGGATCAGTTCGATCAGTCGCGCCAGTACTTCCTGCCGGTTCAGAAGCTGGGAGCGGGACCCTTCCGACCGCAGGATCAGGACCCCGTCCATTGTCATTCGGCGGCCAGCGATCCCGGCCAGCCGTTGCTTGACGGCTTCGGGCAGGGATGGGCTGTTCGCAACATCGAACCGAAGCTGCACCGCGCTGTCAGTGGTATTCACATGCTGGCCGCCAGCGCCCGTTGAGCGAACGAAGCTTTCAGACAGTTCGTCCGCGTCAATCGATATTGAACGAGTGATGGGGATGAGCGGCAAAGGCGCTACACCCCCGCTTCATCCAGATATTCGGGGCCGAACCCGGCAGCAGCGAAGCTGTCCGGCAGAGGGGCGGTCGCTTCGACAGGAGGCTTTGCTCCGCGCGGAATGCTGAGAAAGCGGCTATGCAGCATCATCGGCCCGGCACCATCTCCATAGACGGGATCTCCTGCGATGCTGATGCCCAGGCCGTGGAGGGCATGGCTGCGGATTTGATGCGTCCGGCCCGTCCGGGGCGTGAACAGAATGAGCGAACGCCCATTTTTCTCCGCGAGCATACGCCATTCGGTCATTGCCGCCTTACCGTCGCTGGCGGCGATCATCCGCCATCCTTCCGCCGCGCTGCTGACCTTCTTCAGCGGCAGGTCGATAGTGCCGCTGGGTTGATCCGGTACGCCTTCCAATATGGCGACATAGCGTTTGGTGACGGTGCCTGCTTCAAATTCGGCCGCGTAGCGTTTGTGCGCCTTTGGATTTCGGGCGAGGGCGAGGCAGCCGCTCGTATCGCGGTCCAACCGATGCACAGGCAGCGGCCAGCGCTGGAATCCAAAGGTCAGCGACGATAGATGATTTTCAAGGCTGAGCGATCCGTCGCGCGGCGCATCCACCGGCAAGCCAGAGGGCTTGTCCAGGATAATGGCTTCGCCATCGATGAACAGGACGCGATCGTGAAGCAGGGTCAAGGATGATAATCCAACAGAAAGGGATGATGATTGACGGTTCTGCGGCTTCCTATAGGGCGTCAAAGCCATGAACAATAGGGGGGACAGCAGCCGGACCGGGACGGCGCCATCGGAATGGGTGCCGGGCGGTGGACGACTTGAGTGGGTCGATGTGGCGCGTGGCGTCGGCATCGTCGCCGTGGTCGTGGGACATGTCTGGACGCGAGGCCCCCTGCGCGACGCGGTCTACAGCTTCCATATGCCGCTGTTCTTCCTGCTGTCAGGCCTGCTGTCGCGTCCGCAGGCTCCTGGCGCGTTCGCCCTTCGTCAGTTTGGATCGCAAATGCGGCCCTACGCTGCTTTTCTGACGTTGTTGATCTTGGCGGATCAGATCGTTGAACCGTTAAAGGGACATCGCCCTATTTTCGACCAATGGCCGCAGGACCTGTTGCCGGTGCTGCTGGGCGGTTCATGGCTGCGGGGGCCATATACAATCTTCTGGTTCGTGCCGTGCCTGATGGTCGGGCGCATCCTATTTAACATGCTACTGACACGCTGGCCCGATCCGCTCGACAGGCGGTGGATGTTGTTGATGCTCTTATTGCTACCCTTTGCCTATATAACGGGTCGGATCACAGATATTTCGGTGCTTGGGTCGTTGAGCGTTCCCATGGCGATTGCTCTGCTATGGATTGGCTGTGCCTGGCAGAAAGTTGGCTGGCGGCGATGGTTCTGGTGGCCGCTGGCGGCGCTATCGCTGGCCGGTTTATCTGGGCTGCTGCCTACATTGAATATGAAGGCTGGGGATTATGGCATGCCCCTACTGTCGATCGGATCAGCAATCGCTACGTCATTGCTGCTGTTTCGCTTTTCGGTGCGGATGGGGCCTGTAGGCGGCTGGCTGGCGGAGATAGGCCGCGCGTCGCTCGTCATCATGTATCTTCATGTGGCAGTGATTCATTATCTCGCGCCGATGATGGGTAAATCCTGGCTGATGACCTTGGCCCTCGCGCTACCGATTGGGGCCTATCATCTCATGAAGTGCAGTTCCGTGACCCGACGCATCTTTTTGTAGGCTATTGCTCTTCGAACGCGATGTGGTCGCCCGCCTCAGGGAAGGGGGGATGAGGCGGGCGACCGTGGGCCTGTCGAAAGAGGGCAGGCCTATTCGCTGTCAACCAGGACAATTTCGGCATCTTCCAGCGCAGTGATCGTAAAGGGGCTTCCGCCGATGATCGCTGCACCATCGCGCGCTTCGAATAGTTGGCCGTCAATCTCTATCCGCCCGGTGGCGGGGACCAGATAGAGGTGGCGTCCCTGGGCGCTTTCGTAAGTCACGCTTTCGCCCGCCTTGATCGTGCCGCCCAGCAGGCGGGCGTCGGCACGGATGCGGAGCGCTTCAGCGTCCTCATCATGCCCGCTGGCCAGCACGACCAGCTTGCCCGACCGATCGCCTTTGGGAAACGGCTTTGCTCCCCAGCTAGGCGACCCACCTTCTGCGCTGGGGATGACCCAAATCTGGAAGAGCGTCGTCGTTTCATTTTCCAGATTATATTCGGCGTGGCGGATGCCTGTTCCGGCGCTCATGACCTGCACGTCGCCTGCTTCAGTGCGGCCTTTGTTGCCTAGGCTATCCTGATGCGTGATTGCGCCGGTGCGGACATAGGTGATGATTTCCATGTCGCGGTGGGGATGAGGGGGAAAGCCGGATTGAGCGGCGATCTCATCATCGTTCCACACCCGGATCGCCCCCCAGCCCATCCGGGCGGGATCGCGATAATCCGCGAAGGAAAAATGGTGTCGCGCATTCAGCCAGCCATGATCCGCATGGCCGAGCGAGGTGAAGGGGCGACGTTCGATGCTGTTCTGCACGATGTTAGTCATCTGCTGGACCTTTCAATGCATTGTCGGTGCTTCCGACTTGCTTTCCAGCAATCTAGCGATCAGGATCGTTTCTTAAACAAGCAGCATTGAAACGGATTGTTTCCCTTATGCGTCTCCCCGATCTGGAAGCCTGGGCGATGTTCGCCGCCGTGGTAGAGCATCGCAGCTTCACTGACGCCGCTAAGGCGTTAAGTGTTTCCAAGGCCACCGTGTCCAAGGCCGTGACGCGGCTGGAGCAGCACCTTGACACCAGCCTGTTCAGCAGGACCAGTCGCCGCCTCGCCCTTACCGAAAGCGGCAAGCGGCTCGCCGATCACGCCGCCCGGATACTTGCCGAAGGGCAAGCCGCCGAGGAGGCTGCGCGCCGGGAGACGACGGAGTTGAGCGGCACAGTGAGGCTGGGCGCCCCTATGACCTTTGGCCTGCTGCGCGTCGCGCCCCTGATCGCAGAGTTTACGAAGCTCCACCCCGGCGTCGACGTTGATCTGCACCTGTCGGATGCACGGATCGACCTTATAGAAATGGGTCTGGATGCAACCATCCGCATCGCCGACATGCCTGACAGTTCGCTGCGTGCCCGGCGGCTGGCGGATATGAATGTGCATGTCGTTGCGTCCCCCGCTTATCTGGATAAACGGGGGCGGCCGACGCATCCTGCGGACCTTAGCGGTCATGATTGCCTTTGCTATTCCAACGTCCCCACGCCTGACGTCTGGCGATTTGTCGGACCGGGGGAGCAGAATGTGGCCGTGCAGGTTCGCGCCCGCATCACAGTCAACAGCGGGGAAGCGATGTTGCCCGCCTTGGTGACCGGGGTGGGAATCGCTCGCCTGCCTGATTTTATCGTCGGTGACGCTATAGCCGCGGGTGATCTGGAGGAAATCCTAATTGACTGGCGCCCGCCGCCGCTGGGTCTCCACCTCGTGACGCCACCTTCGCGGTTGAGGTCCGGGCGAGTTGAAGCCCTGCTTGATTTCATCACGCGTAATCATGGCTGCTGAGGGCTGAGTGGAAAAATGGCCACTGGCAGGATTTGAATCAGTCCGTCGTCAAGGCTTTGTAAATAGATTCAAATTCGCGCGACTCGTGGATTTCTGCGGGTTAGCGAAAAATTAACCTTTGTCCTTCAGAAGTTTTTTGGTTAATGAATTGGAGCAGACGCCGTTCTTCGGGGTTTACGGGATCTGCAAGGACAGGGGCTTCATATGCGCGTTCTGCTAATCGAAGATGAACCGACCACGGCCAAGGCGATCGAGCTGATGCTCACGACCGAAGGCTTCAACGTCTATACGACCGACCTGGGCGAGGAAGGGCTCGATCTGGGGAAGCTGTATGATTATGACATCATCTGCCTGGACCTGAACCTGCCGGACATGCACGGCTATGACGTGCTGAAAAAATTGCGCGCGGCCAAGGTGCAGACGCCGGTGCTGATCCTGTCGGGTATTGCCGAAATGGACAGCAAGGTACGCTCATTCGGCTTTGGCGCCGATGATTATGTGACCAAGCCTTTCCATCGCGAAGAATTGATCGCGCGTATTCACGCGGTCGTTCGTCGGTCAAAGGGGCATTCGCAATCGGTCATCCGTACTGGCAAGCTGGCCGTCAACCTCGACGCCAAGACAGTGGAAGTCGATGGCAACCGCGTCCACCTGACCGGCAAGGAATATGCGATGCTGGAGCTGCTTTCGCTCCGCAAGGGCACGACGCTGACCAAGGAAATGTTCCTGAACCACCTGTACGGCGGGATGGACGAGCCAGAACTCAAGATCATCGACGTCTTCATTTGCAAGCTGCGCAAGAAATTGGCGCTGGCCTGCAGTGGCGACAATTATATCGAAACCGTCTGGGGACGCGGCTATGTGCTGCGTGACCAGGACGAAGCCATGGATGTTGCGACCAAGGTCGCCTGATTTAGGCATCCCTGATGAAATTGAAGGCCAGCTAGCCCCTTGGGCGGCTGGCCTTCCTGTGTCTGGCGATGACCGATGGAAATGGGCCGACGACCTGTTAGTCGCCGGCCCCCAGTCAGACAAAGGGCGGCAATGGCTGAAAGCCTTGGTCGGGGGACCGCCCTTGAAGGGCTATTCGCCCGTCTGGCTGGATGAGGTTGCGCCGGATGCGGCCGTGTCGGCATGACCTGTCAGATGACCATGGGCGTCCAATGTGGCCGCCCCGTCCAGCGCACCGCTTGCGCCACCGGCTACGGATTTTGCGCTGCTGGCGGCGCCACGCGCACGATTTCCAGTGGTTTCAGCGGTCGCATTCGCTTTGCCCTGGGCTGTTGCTGCGGCGCTGACGGCACGATCGCGCGCGGCGCCGACGGTGCCAGTGGCGCGGTCGCGAACATTAGCTGCGGCCTGGTTCACATCAGCCGTGCCAAGCGTGTCCGCAGTTACATTGCCATTGGCTGAGCCGGTGAGGGAGCCAGACCCGCTGCCGCCCTTCGTCTTGCCCTTGCGAGTGATGGCGCCATCTGCCCCACCATCGGCGCGGCCCTGAGCCGATCCACCCGCGCGGACCCGGCCATTTTGCAGGTCGATGGCGCGATCGACGCCTATGCCGCCGGATCCACCGACTGTTCCGCCCAAGGAGCCGCCTACGCCGCCGAGGCCGCCGCCGAGGCCGCCTCCGCCACCCAGAAGCTGTGCCGAAGCGGGAGCCGCCGTCATTGCGGCAAGGCAGGCAGCGGTCAGAATGAACTTCGCTTTCATCGATCGTCTCCTCATGTGTTTGTCGATCCAATGGAAGGACAACGGGACGGCCGCTGCATTTCATCCCGGCAATAAGAAAAAAATCGAGCAAGGCGCTGTAATTCAGTCCAAATTTCTGCACCGACCGCATATGATACCGCGTCCAAGGCGGCGGTCAGCCTTTCCAGGATGCGTCGCTTCGGCCATCAACGCCTTTAAGCTGCCGGCTGTGAGCAGGCGGCCCGCGACCAGCGGCGCGGCGAAGGAAGTGCCCCGCACCCGGCCCTTGCCGCCGTCGCTGCGCGCCGCGTTCATGTCGGCGCCGGGGGCTGCGAAATCGATGTGTCGGGCACGGCCTGCTTCGGGAAGCAGGCGGCCACGCCCGTCTATCCCTGTCACGGCGATAACGTCGGGATAGGAAGCGGGGTAGGCCGGGGGTGCTGCCGGTCCGTCATTGCCGACGGCTGCGACTACCGTCACGCCCTTGCTTTTTGCCAGCCGGATTGCACCAGCCAGTAGAGGGTTGTCAGGTCCCACAAGGCTGACGGTCGTCACGTCAACTCCACGCGCCGCCATCCATCCCAGCGCCCGAGCGATGGCGAAGGCGCCGCCGCCAGCGGGATCATCGCCATAGACGTCGGCAACGAGCAAAGCCGCTCCAGGCGCGGCGCCCCGGATGATGCCGGTGCCGCTGATCAACGATGCGACCGCCGTGCCATGGGCGCTGGCTCGTGGTGACCCTCGCGCAAATCCGCGTTGTTCGATAGGCCCTGAAAGTGAAGGGTGGCGCGCGACGCCGCCGTCTATCAGTCCTGCGAGGCGGCCCTTGGCAAATCCTCCGCCCGCCAGATGTGCTGCACCTGACGTCACGGACACTGGTGCTGTTCCGCTGGGGAAGTAGAGGTTGTCGGCGCTTGGCTGTGCTTCGGGAGCAATCGATCGAACCTGTTTGAGGGCGCGAGCAAGGCTGCGTCCCTGCGGCACAGCCAGCCGCGTGACCGATAGCCCAAGACCCTCAACAAATTCGTTCTCGATACCGTAGCCTGCTTTCCGCAGCGCCTCGACACTGGTGGCGGCGGCGCCGATTAGCAGTATCACGCCGCGTCGCGCCGGTTCGCGCCGGTCATCCAGTTCGATCCGATCGCTGTGCTGATTCAGCAAGGCGCGGATGCGAGCGTCCCTGGTTTCCATCAGGCGGTCTGCCAGACGGGCGGGAGATAGCCGATCGAGATCGGCCTGACCGAGCACGCCGCCGAGACGCTCCTCTGATGCGCCACGGCTCATGTCCAGAGCGTCGCCGACGGAAGGCAATAGCTGTGCGCCTGAGCCTGTTTCGGTCATGAGCAGGATAGCGAGGGCCAAGGTGCGTGTGAATTTCATGGCGCTTCTTTCATATTTCTGCCGATCGGGCCTGAACAACCTAGACGTATTGACGTCAAAATCAGCCATCGCTCAAAAACTTCCGATAAGGAATAAAGTCAGGGATGAAACGTTGGCTATCAACCGTTTCATCCCTGACGGCTACAGGAGAGCAGATGTCATTTGAAAATGATCTGTTGGCGATCCTTCCTCGGCTGCGCCGCTTTGCGGCCAGCCTTTCGAGGGACCGGGCCGATGGCGATGACCTGTGCCAGGCTGCGGTCGAAAAGGCTTTGAGGGCGCGGGACCAGTGGCAGGCCGGAACGAGACTGGACAGCTGGATGTATCGAATCATGCGCAATCTGTGGATCGATGAGGGCCGGGCGCGGCAACGCGCCGCCCGTACGTTCGCGCCCGAAGAGGCGGGAGAGCATGTCGGCCATGCCGGTGACCGTGATGTCGAGGCTCATCTGATGCTGGGGGACGTCGATCGCGCAATGAACGCGTTGCCCGACGAGCAGCGGGAAGCAATCGCCTTGGTGCTGGTGGAGGGGTTGTCCTACAAGGAAGCCGCCAGCGTGCTGGGCATTCCGATGGGCACCTTGACGTCACGATTGGTGCGAGGCCGCGGCGCTCTTCTTGAGCTGATGGGGGAGGCTGCATGACCGACATTGACGAAGCGAAGCTGATCGCATGGATCGACGGGGAACTGGATGACGTCACCCGGCGGCGCGTGGACCGTGCCGTGGCCGACGATCCTGCGCTGGCCAAACGTCTGGAGATGCACCGCCGTCTGCGCGAACGCGTGTCGGCTCACTACGCACCTATAGCGAGCGAACCAGTTCCATCAGCCATGGAGATTGGACTGAGGGAGACCGCGAAGGTCGCGCCTATGCCCCAGCGGAGCGCATCGTCCTGGCGCCACTGGGGCATAGGCGGGGCAATCGCTGCCAGTCTGCTGCTGGGCGTGGCGGTCGGGCAATGGACGAAAGCTACGGATGGCCCCGTGCTGATGAGGGAAGGAGCAATGTTCGCCGGGGGTGACCTTAAATCAGCGCTGGATACGCAACTGGCGTCGGCGCAAGAGGGCGCGTCCATCCGCATCGGCCTGAGCTTTCGTCGGAAGCAGGGAGCGGCCTGGTGCCGCAGCTTCGATGGGGACGCCATGGCAGGCGTGGCATGCCGGGAGGGAGAGGGCTGGCGGATAGAGCAACTCCTTCCGGGCGACGGAGAACGCACCGCCTATCGTCAGGCCGCATCGATCGATCCTCGGATCATGGCGATGGTGGCCGATTTGATGGCTGGCGATCCAGTCGATGCGCGGGATGAAGCGGCGGCGAAGGCGAGCGGCTGGCGCTGAGAGCCGTCGCCAGCCTATCAGGTCTGGAGGAACCAGCGTTCCGCGCCTTGCAGCCCGATCGCGCTAAGCTTTCCACTGCGCCAGGCTCCGGTATCGATGCCGATGCGATTGGACTGTTCATCGACCTCATCCGTGATGCTATGACCGTGTACGATCATTCGTCCATGATCCCCGCCATCGGTCAGGAATTCGCCTCTGATCCAGTGCAGGTCAGCGGGGCGCTGGGCCTCCAGCCGCACGCGTGGACGAACGCCTGCATGGACGAACAGATAATCGCCAACTGCCAACATGTCTTCAAACTGGTCGACGAAATCTACATGATCGCGCGGCACATGAGCCAGCATCCATTGGGCGAGCGCGTCATCGTCCATCGCCATGCATTCGCTTGCAGCCAGGCCGTAGCTGGCCAGCGTTTCCACGCCGCCGATGCGACGGAAAAAACCGGCATGCTGCGCGCTGCCGCAGGCGGCGGCGACGAACAACTCTTCATGATTGCCCTTGAGGAAGCGGACATTTTCCGCCGATTGTGCCAAGGTCTTGGCGCGATCGATCATCTGCGCCGATTGGGGGCCCCGGTCGATCAAGTCCCCCAACAGGATCAACTGGCGGGGCAGGGGCGGGCGGTTCGCGTCGTCCTGATCGATCATGGCCATCAGCCGGTCGAACAGGTCCAATCGCCCGTGAATGTCGCCGATAGCGTAGACCCGCACATCATCACCCACGCTGGAAAGCGTGGTTCGCGGCTGTGGACGGCGGCGAAGAAAATTCAGCATGGCGGCGACCGCTCGAGCTTCATTTCCCTAATGTCGCACGACTTCACAGCCGAGGCAATGTGACACCCTGCTGACCCATATATTTGCCCGCCCGGTCAGCATAGCTGACCTCGCACGGCTCATTGCCCTTCAGGAACAGGAACTGACACGCGCCTTCATTGGCATAGATTTTTGCGGGGAGCGGAGTCGTGTTGGAAAATTCCAGCGTCACATGACCTTCCCAGCCGGGTTCCAGCGGCGTCACGTTTACGATGATGCCGCAGCGCGCATAGGTGGATTTGCCCAAGCAAATCACCAGCACGTCACGCGGCACCCGGAAATATTCGACCGTACGCGCCAGCGCGAAGCTGTTGGGCGGGATGATGCAGCAATCGGTCTTGCGATCGACAAAGCTGTTCGATGCGAAATCCTTTGGATCGACCACGGCGCTATCAACATTTGTGAAGATCTTGAACTCATCGGCCACGCGGGCGTCATAGCCGTAGGAGGACAGGCCGTAGCTGATGCACCCGTCGCGCCGCTGACTCTCGACAAAAGGCTCGATCATCTTGCTGGACAGGGCCTGTTCGCGAATCCACTTATCGGACAATATCGACATGAATATCTAACTTTTCCTATTAGGATTTATACCCAAGTCATTGGGACCAAATGCGAATGGTAAAAGAGCCGTGACGCTATGTTCCACTATGGCGGCACCATGCGTGGAAGCGCAATAGATAGCGATAGGACGGTCGGCTACCTGCTGAGCTTCGTTCAAAATCTGGCGGCAGCGACCGCACGGGGTGATGACATGGTTTTCATTTTCGGCACTGTCGGAGCGGCTGATTGGCCCACCGACCACGGCAATGGCGTCGATGTCGGCAAACCGTCCTCGCGCATTGGCCGCCGCCAGTGCGACGGTTTCGGCGCAAAGCGACAGTCCCAGGCTCGCATTTTCGAAATTGGCGCCAACGATTATTTCCCCATCGTTCAGCCGAACTGCCGCGCCGACTGAAAAGCGGCTGTACGGCGCATAGCCATTCTTCCGGGCAGCGCGCGCTGCCTCTACCAATTGGCTGATTGTATCTTCCCGCGCATTCATGGCGCCACAACACCCCAGCGGACTGGCCCTTCGACACCGTCGATATGCCGCATGTCGTTGGCTGTCCACATTACCCAGTTGCGCGTCGCATAATCCGGGGGGAAAAAATCACCGTCCAGCCAAAGCGTGCGGTTGATCCCGGAAGCGATGTCATAATGTTCCTCGAAATCGGGCGAGATATTCAGCAACGCAGGCTTGCCGGCGTTGCTTTCAACCAGATTGACCAGGGTGTTGAGCTCCGACAGCACTGCGTCCCGTTCCGGTCGTTCCGCGCAGGAGGGGGTGAATGCCAAACGAATAACCGGGGGCAGGGCGGCGTTGTCGCGCGGCACGGTGGTCACGAACCGAGTTGCCTGCAGGGCCGCGCGCTTGCACAGGCTGAAATCCAGCGAAGCACCGTAGCGCAGTCCGGCCGACCGAGCCGCTGACCAGTTGCGAGCAAAGGCAGGATCGCGGCCATCTGCCCCTTTGGCCGCGCGAATATAAGCGAAATCTACGCCGTTCGCGGCCAGTGTCCCCCAATCGATGGGTCCGTTTTCGGCGCTGACTGCGACGCCTTGTGTCGGATAAACGCTGCGGTCAGGCGCCCAGTCGCGTACATAGAGCCACAGCGCCGCCGCCAGCAGGGCAAAGACGGCGACGCCCGCCAGAAAGCGGGCCAGATAACGGCCTGTAGAATGCTGGCGAATGATGTGCCCCCTTAACCCTTGATATGCAGCACGCAGATCAGCGTGAACAGGCGTCTGGCCGTGTCGAAATCGACCTTGATCTTGCCGTCCAGCCGTTCGATCAGCATCTCTGCCGCATCATTGTGGATGGCGCGTCGGGCCATGTCCACCGTTTCAATCTGCTGAGGCGATGCATTGCTGATCGCCTGATAATAGCTGTCGCAGATGGCGAAATATTCGCGGATGGGCCTGCGAAAGCGGCCTAGGCCGAGGATGATCGCTTCCAGCGGTTCTTCGTTATCGCGCTTGACCTCGATCACCAGGCGTCCTTCCTCGACGCGCAGCATCACGCGATAGGGGCCTGCATAGCCATCGGCATGGACGCGCTGCGGAGCGAAGAAATTATCTTCCAGCAGGTCGAATATGGCGATGCGACGTTCCTGTTCGACGTCGGCGCTCCGCCACAGGATCGTCCGCTCATCGAGCGTGATATCAATGATGCGCGGATCGGCCATGGTGCCGAAGGTGAGTGCGGCGGCCTGCAACGAAAAGCAAGGCCGGAAAGAGCCGATGAAGTTCTCCACAGCTTTGCCCAGAGTGACATAGCTTCACGCTTGCACTGCGCCGCTGCGAGCGCGATGAGGGGCGCATGGTCGAACTGGTGCAGATTAACCCCGCCGCGGAAACAGGCGTTACGGAACTCCCCCGCAATGTGGAGGCCGAAGCCGCTCTGCTGGGCGCGCTGATGATTGACAACCGAATCGCCGAAGATGTGCAGTTGAAACTGAAGCCGGAGCATTTCTTCGAACCGCTTCACGGTCGTGTCTACGAAGCCGTTATGAAGCTGGTGGAACGTGACATGGTCGCAAACCCGGTGACGCTGAAGCCGATGCTGGAACAGGACCCGGCGCTTAAGGAATTGGGAGGCATTGGCTACCTGGCGCAGTTGACCGGCAATGGCGCGGCGCTGCTGGGTGCGCGCGATTTCGCGAGTCAGATCTATGACCTTGCCCTTTTACGTCAACTTGTAAATGTTGGCCGTGAACTTGTTGAAAATGCTCTGGATACAAGCGAGGACGTTAATCCGCGCGAGCAGATAGAACAGGCCGAGGTCGCACTTTATAAAGTGTCGGAAGGGGAAGGTGAGGTCGGCTCGGTCAAGAGCTTTGCCACCGCTACGACCATGGCGGTCCAGGTGGCTGAGCGGGCTCTCAACAGCGGCGGTCATGTGTCCGGGATCACCACGGGTCTTAACAGTCTGAATGAAAAGATTGGTGGCCTTCACAATTCGGATCTCATGATCCTGGCTGGGCGTCCCGGCATGGGCAAGACGTCGCTCGCGACCAACATCGCTTATAATGCGGCTTCACGTTGGATGCGGGACCATGCTGATGGCATTCCGCCAGAAAAGAATATGGGGGCGAAAACCGCATTTTTCAGCCTGGAAATGTCTGCCGATCAGTTGGCCACCCGCGTTCTGGCCGAACAGTCGGGCATTAGCGGCGAAGCGCTGCGCATGGGCAAGATCAGTCGCGCCGATTTTCAGAACCTGTCCCGCGCAGCGCGGGAGCTTCAGGAACTGCCACTGTTCATTGACGATACGCCGGGCCTGACCATCGCGGCCCTGCGCACACGCGCCCGTCGGTTGAAGCGCCGCCACGACGTTGGCCTCGTCATCGTCGATTATCTTCAGCTGCTTCAAGGTACGGGCAAGAGCAGCGACAATCGCGTTCAGGAAATTTCCGAAATCTCTCGTGGTCTCAAGACCTTGGCCAAGGAACTTAACGTCCCGGTTCTGGCATTGTCCCAGCTGAGCCGCGCAGTCGAGCAGCGTGAAGACAAACGTCCGCAGCTTTCCGATCTGCGCGAATCGGGGTCGATCGAGCAGGACGCGGACATGGTCTGGTTCGTTTTCCGCGAAGATTATTATGTTGCAGCCAAGGAGCCGGGCAACAAGGAAGGCCCTGATCATTTGGAGTGGGCGCAGGAAATGGAGCGCATCTACGGTCTGGCCGAACTGATCATCGCCAAGCAACGTCACGGGTCAACCGGTCGCATTCGCATGAAATTCGACGCCAAGATCACGCGTTTCTCGGACCTGGCCGAGGGCGCGTTCATGGGCGATTACGAATGACGAACGGGTCAGCCTGACACCAGGGCCTGGAATATCAAGGCAAGACCGACGAGGCTCATGCCGTAGGTTAGAGTCCTGATGACGGCCACGCCCATGCCATATAGCGGCAGATAAACGGTGCGCGCACCAAGCCACAGCCACCCGCCCAGTGCCGTTGTATCGGTCGTCTTGCCCGCGATGACCACGCCCAGCAGGCAAATGATGGCGATAGGATAGGTTTCCAGGAAATTGGCTTGAGCACGCACCAGGCGGCCAGCCAACGGGTCCAGCGGCGGCAAGGATTCGTCGCGCGCGCCCATGTTCCACTTGGCCCCATATTGCTTTGTCTTAAGGTGAGCCGCCGCAAAGATATGCACGAGCAAGAGCACGCAGCTCCAGGCCAGGATCTTGATCTCAACGGCCATGACATTCCCCTATGGTTGATCAGCGCATGATAGGCGAAGTTGCGGCTACGTCACCTTGCTTGTGACGGCTGGCCGATTTTAAGGCTGCGAACAAAGAAATCCTCCCAACGCGCTGGGCGCAGGGAGGATTTGTACTTTAGCTATTAGCCGTCCAAGAATCCTGTCGATACTCAGAACACCGGCTGGTTGGCAGGATCGTCCGGGTCGCCAACAGGCGTGGGCAGCGGAGTCACGGGCGTATGGATGCCGCATTCCACCTTGTCCCAGCCCCGCCAGCGACCGGCACGGGGGTCTTCGCCCGGCAGAACCTTCGACGTGCAGGGTTCGCACCCGATCGACAGATAACCCTGTGCTTCCAACGGGTGGCGCGGCAGTTGATGCTGCTCGAAATATGCCTCAAGGTCCGTTTTAGTCCAGTCACCCAAAGGATTGATCTTCAGGCGACCGTCCTCAATCTCGAAGCGGGGGAGGTTTTGGCGTGTTACCGACTGAAACGCCTTGCGCCCAGAAATCCAGGCGTCGAGCCCTTCCTTCGCGCGATGCATCGGTTCGACCTTGCGAATTTCGCAACAACCATCAGGGTCGTAGGACCAGCGGAGGCCGGTTTCGTCCTTTTTCGCCAGCACATCGGCGATGGGCGTGACGGCGCGGCTGTCGGTAAATCCGAACCTGCCGATCAAAGTGTCACGATAATCCAGCGTTTCTGTGAACATCTTGAGCGTGTCGACAAAGATGACCGGCACATTCCTGTCCGCCATTGCCACCAAATGGAGCAACACAGCACTCTCCGTGCCGAACGACGACACAACCGCGACGTTGCCCGCCAGTCCTTCGGCAAAGACGGTCTTGAGCATCGACAGCGTGTCGACACCTTTGAAACGCACGTTGAGGGCATCGGCTTCCGCCTGGGTAAAGGCAGGCCGGGCGTCGATCACATCGAGCTGGCGGGCAGGTTCAGCCATTCACATTCTCCGGGTGCCGTTTCGCCCAAACAGGGCGGCGGCCATCGACAGTCTTTTGGTAGACGTCGGCATAACGATTGAGCGCACGCGCTGCGGCGTCGTCGTCCAGCGCCTTGTCAGGCCGGAATGTGTCAAAGCCGCAGCGTCGCATTGCGACGAGTTGGTCCACCAGCACGTCGCCGACGGCGCGCAGTTCACCGGCGTAGCCCGCTTCCCGCAAGATGCGGGCCGCCGAATAGCCGCGACCGTCGCCGAATGCAGGAAAGTTGACTTCTACCAGCGACAGCCGGTCAAGAAATGGCAGCAACTCACGTGCGTCTTCGCCCGCCTCAATCCTGACGGCGGTCGAATTGGACTGGCCGGTGAAGGATTCGACCGTCACCGCCGGTTCCTGCGTTACTTCGCCTTCGCGGAAGGAAAGAAACTCAACCATAGATCGCCTCCTTGAAGGGCTTCATGCCAAGACGGCGATATGTGTCGAGAAAGCGTTCGCCTTCTTCTCGCTGGGCCAGATAGAGGTCGGTCACCTTCTCGATCGCATCGACCACGCCGTCTTCCGAGAAACCGGGACCGGTAATCTGCCCGACACTAGCGTCTTCGGCACCCGATCCGCCGAGGGATAGCTGGAAGTTCTCGACTCCCTTACGGTCCACGCCCAGCACGCCGATATGGCCCGCATGATGGTGGCCGCAAGCGTTGATGCAGCCGGAAATCTTCACCTTAAGCTCGCCCAGATCCTTCTGCTGGTCGATGCTCGCAAAGCGTTCCGAGAGCTTTTGCGCCAGCGGAATCGAGCGCGCGTTGGCCAGGCTGCAATAATCCAGGCCGGGGCAGGCGATGATGTCGGTGATCAGGTCAAGATTGGCTTCGGCCAGACCTGCGGCATCCAGCTTTTGCCAGATGGCATAAAGATCAGCCTTTTTCACATGCGGCAGCACGAGGTTCTGCGCATGGGTTACACGCAGTTCGTCGAACGAATAGTTTTCCGCAAGGTCGGCCGCCAGTTTGATCTGTTCCGCCGAAGCATCGCCCGGAATGCCGCCGCGCGGTTTCAGGCTGATATTGACGATAGCGTAACCCGGTTGCTTGTGCGCAGCGACCTGCCGGTCCACCCACAATGCAAAGGCCGGGTCGGAGCGATCGATATCGTCGCTCAAGCCCTGCTCGTAGGCCGGATTGGCAAAAAATGGCCGGATGCGATCCAATTCCTCGGTCGGCGGATTGAGGCCGAGTGTCCGCATATGGGCGAACTCTTCTTCAACCTGCCGTCTATACTCGTCGACGCCCAATTCATGGACCAGGATCTTGATCCGTGCCTTGTACTTATTGTCGCGGCGGCCATGGCGGTTGTAGACGCGCAGGCAGGCTTCCAGATAAGATATAATCTCATCTTCTGGAATGAACTCATTGATTTGAGGCGCAACCATAGGCGTCCGGCCCATGCCGCCACCGGCATAGACTTCGGCACCGATCTGCCCATCACGCTTTACCAGCTTCAGGCCGATGTCGTGCAGTTTCATCGCGGAACGATCTTCCTCGCTCGCGATCACCGCGATCTTGAACTTGCGGGGCAGATAGGTGAATTCCGGGTGGAAGGTCGACCATTGGCGCAGTAACTCAGCCCAAGGACGCGGATCGGCTACTTCATCCGCTGCCACACCGGCATATTGATCCGATGAGATGTTGCGGATGCAATTGCCGCTGGTCTGGATCGCATGCATCTCGACCGTCGCAAGTTCGGCCAGGATTTCCGGCGCATCGGCCAGCTTGATCCAGTTATACTGAAGATTCTGGCGCGTCGTGAAGTGGCCATAGCCCCTGTCATATTTCGCTGCGATTTCACCGAGTTTGCGCATCTGCTTGCCCGACAGGGTGCCATAGGGAATGGCGACGCGCAGCATGTAGGCGTGCAGTTGGAGGTAGAGGCCGTTCATCAGCCGCAGCGGCTTAAACTGATCCTCGGTCAGATGGCCCGCAAGGCGACGTTGCGTCTGGTCGCGAAACTCCTCGACCCGCGTATCCACGATGGACTGGTCATAGCTGTCATAACGATACATGGTTCAGATCACCCAGTTGCCGGCATCGGCGTCATTCGGTTTCAACGTCAGGTCGGGCCGCACGGTCGGTCCCAGTGCGCGGATGCGGTCCTTGATATGCGCGGGGCGTACCCCTTCGTCTGTCATGGTGGCGTCGATCACATAGGGAGCGACAACGCGCAGCGCAGCTTCTTCCGCGCGGGCCAGTTCGTCACCCCTGTCGCCAACGTCCACCGAATCGGCCAACTGGCGCGACCAGCCGTCGCCGGCCCACCAGATGACGTCGCCGGTGCCCAGGTCATTGCCCGTCAAAATTTTCACGAATGAATCTCCGCCCCATTGTTCACTTGCGCAGTCCAACCGGCCAGCGCGTCCTGCGCCAGCGCATAGGCCGCTACGTCGCCCACGACAATCAATGCGGGGCTTATTACCTTCTCTCGCAACACCATGTCGCCCAGGTCGGCCAGCAGGGTGCGCAGCGTCCGCATGTCTGCACGCGTGCCATTTTCCAGTACCGCTACCGGAATTGCGGGCGACACACCGTCGGCGATCAGCTTGTCAGCGATGTCGGCCGCTGTTGCTACGCCCATGTAGATGACGAGCGTTCGGCCATGACCTGCCAGCCCGGACCAGTCCTGATCGGTCAGCCCCTTGCACTGGCCCGCGACGAAGGTCACTGCGCTCGCCGAGTCACGGTGGGTCAATGGCAATTGAGCCTGCGCCGCGCAGCCAATCGCGGCACTGATGCCGGGGACGACCTCCACCGGCACCCCTGCGGCCCGGCACGCTTCCATTTCCTCGCCGCCGCGTCCGAAGATGAAGGGGTCGCCACCCTTCAGCCGGACAACTTTGCGCCCGGAAAGGGCAAGATCGATCAGGAGCGCGTTGATGCCGTCCTGGGGCAGGGAATGGCGGCTGCGCTGTTTGGCGACGGAAATCAACTCGGCATGTGGTGAGGCCATCGCCAAGATCGCAGCCGATACCAGCCCGTCATGCACGATCACCTGCGCGTCGCCGATCAGTCGCGCTGCGCGTAGCGTCAACAGGTCCGGGTCGCCGGGGCCAGCGCCGACGAGGTAAACGGTGGAAGGTGCAGCTTTAGCCATGATGGCCAAATGGCGGATGCACGCGCCCCTTTCAATTCAGAATGCTTTGTCAGCCACATAGGAAAATTTGGGAGGGATGCCCGGTTCGACTGATAATGGGATTAAGGAAGACGGTCAGTCGCCCATCGCCTCGATATCGATGTCCTTAAGGCCCACGCCGATGGAAGCGCGGGGCTGCTCAATTTCCGCGGACGCAACCGGATAGGCGCAATAATCCGCCGCATAATAGGCGCTCGGACGATGATTGCCTGAAATTCCCACACCACCAAAGGGAGCGGAGGAAGATGCGCCGTTAGTCGGGCGGTTCCAGTTGACGATTCCCGCCCGGACATTGGCCCAAAACTGGTTATATTGTTCTGGGGTCCCCCCGATCAGCGAAGCGGATAACCCATATCGGCTGTTGTTGGCTTCTGCGATGGCGGCGGCAAAGTCCGGCACCCGGATGACCTGCAGCAGCGGCCCGAACAATTCCACATCGGGCCGTTCTTCCATGGCTGTGACGTCTATGATTGCGGGACTGAGGAAAGGGCGATCCTCGACCGGGCGCACCATATGTTTGATGGGGCGACCGCCGTGGCTCATCAGGTAAAGGAAGCTTTCGGTCAGTTGGTCCGCCGCCCGATTGTCGATCACCGGCCCCATGAAAGGCTTCGGATCGGCATGAGGGTGGTCGACGATGAGTCGGTCGGCGATTTTCTTGACCTCAGCGATCAGCGCGTCGGCCAGTTCCTGCTTTACGATCAGTCGGCTCGCTGCGGTGCATCGCTGTCCGCTCGACACGAAGGCGGATTGTATCACCAGCACTGCGGCGCTCGCCAGGTCGGCGGTGTCCCACACGATGACAGGATTGTTGCCGCCCATCTCCAGAGCCAGGATTTTCCCGGGATTAGTCGCGAACTGTTGATTTATGGAAATTCCGGTGTGCGCCGATCCGGTAAACAGGATGCCGTTCACATCGGGATGAGCGGCAAGGGCTTTTCCTTCGTCCGGCCCGCCCAGAACCAGCCGCAGGCTATCTTCAGGAACGCCAGCCTCATGGAAAAGCCGGACCAGCATTTCTCCAACGGCAGGCGTATGTTCGGAGGGTTTGAATAGCACGCCATTGCCGGCCAGCAGGGCCGGGACGATATGTCCATTCGGCAGATGGGCGGGGAAGTTATAGGGGCCAAGTACGGCCATGACGCCGTGGGGTTTATGCCGCACAGACTGGCGAGCGCCCAGAGCCGCTTCCAACCGCCGCTGGCCGGTCCGTTCCGAATAGGCGGCAACGGAAATATCGACCTTGTTCATCACCGCCGTGACTTCAGTTCGCGCGTCCCACAAGGGCTTGCCCGTTTCACGCGCGATCAGGTCGGCCAGTGCATCTTCATTAGCGCGAACGACGTTCACGAAGCGGCGCAGCGTTTCGATGCGGTAGGCCACGGGTTTTGCCGCCCAGCGCGGCCAGGCTGCGTGGACGCGAGCAACCTCCGCCTCCACATCGCTGGAGGTTCCTTGCCATAGGAGAACGCCAGTGGCGGGTTCGGTTGAAGTCAGCGTTGCGGACATTCGGTCGATATGGATGATAACGGGCGATTAGGGAAGGGAGCGAGCCATCGGCGGCAGCTTCCGTATCGCTTTTTGTTTCTTTGCCGATAATCTCTCCGCTTGCGGGACGCCGACGGTGCGGCGATATGAAGGCGAGCCAGGCCAACGCTTGGTATTAAGGGGTTCAAGCTTGTCCTTTGATGTCTTGAACATGCTGGGGATGTAGGACGGGTGAGCGCATTTGCTGACGGCTATTGGTGGTCCCCTGATGGCCTGCGTCTTCATTACCGCGACTATGGGGGCGGCGCCGATGGGCGGCCGCCGCTCCTTTGCCTGCCCGGCCTGACCCGCAACGCGAGGGATTTTGAGCCGCTCGCCGAAAGGCTTGGCGGACATTGGCGTCTTATCTGTCCTGATATGCGGGGACGTTCGGAAAGCGCGCAGGCGAAGGACCCGATGACCTATGTCCCGCTGACCTATCTTCAGGATATCAGTCGCCTATTGAGCGATCTTGCCATTACCCGCTTCGTCGCCATCGGTACTTCGCTGGGCGGGCTGATCACCATGCTGATCGCCTCGACACACCGCGAATGGCTTGCAGGTGCCGTGCTGAACGATGTCGGACCTCAACTGGAAGAGGCAGGCCTTGCGCGAATCAGGGCGCATGTCGGCGTGGGGCAGTCCCACCCCAGTTGGGTTCATGCGGCCCGCGCGCTGGAAGATGCGAACCGGGACGTCTACCCAAGCTATGGTCTTGAACAGTGGCTGGCGATGGCAAAGCGGCTCTATCGTCTGAGCAATGGAGGGCGCATAGTGTTGGACTATGACATGCGGATAGCCGAGCCGCTGCGCGTCGCGGGTGGCGAAGGCGGCGTCGACATGTGGCCTGCGATGGCCTCCTTCCGCGATATTCCCTCACTGCTCCTGCGGGGGGAATGTTCCGATATTCTTAGCGTCGATACGGCGGAGCGGATGCTACGGGAAATGGGCGGTGAAGCGACGCTGACCACGGTCCCTGGCGTGGGACACGCTCCCTTGCTGGACGAACCGGAGGCGGCGCGCGCTATCGATCAGTTGTTGGCCAGGGTTCTTCGTGGCTGATCCAATTGGGCGGCCGCCGCGGCTGCTTCATATTCATGGCAGCTTCACCCTGGGCGGCAAGGAAGCGCGCGCTGTCCGCCTCATGAACCTGTGGGGTGGACGGGCGCATCACTATATCGTCAGTGCGGACCCGGACGCTATGAATGCGCGCGACGCGATCGATCCCGCCGTCATGGTGGATTTTCCGCCACCTCCTGCGCTTAAGGGTAGCCCAAGCGCGGCGCATTTCCGGGCAATTGGTCGCTTC
The DNA here is from genome assembly GCA_946885845.1 of uncultured Sphingobium sp. Next base: position 71,408 of record CAMPHJ010000005.1, read on the forward strand.
ATATCGGCCTTTGACCTGGTGCTTACCTATAATTGGGGAGCGATGGACGCGGTGATGTCCCACCGCCTTTGCGCGCCATTCATGCGTCTGCCGCCGCTCATTCACCATGAGGATGGCTTTAACGCGGATGAGGCGGCAGGGCTGAAGACGCGGCGGACCTTATATCGCCGCCTGGCTTTGGGCGGAAGCTTCGCGGTTGTCGTCCCGTCCCGCAAGCTTGAAGATATTGCGCGTCATGTCTGGCGTCAGCCTGATCGCAGGATACACCTTATCCGCAATGGTATCGACGTGGCGCGTTATGCGGCCCAGCCGGCGCCCGGCGCGATTCCCGGCCTGGTTCGCTCTCCTGGGAAATTGCTGGTCGGCACACTTGCCGGCCTGCGTCCGGTCAAGAACATCCCTCGCCTGGTCCGGGCGGTTGCGCCTCACCGGGACCGGATCCAACTGGTCGTTGTGGGTGAAGGGCCGGAGCGGGAGGCGATCCTTGCCGAAGCAAGGCGCCATGGGATCGACGACCTGCACATGGCGGGATTCCTGCCGGATCCGTCGCGATATATCGGGCTGCTGGATATTTTTGCCCTCTCATCGGACAGTGAGCAGTTTCCCATATCACTTGTCGAGGCAATGGCGGCGGGCCTGCCGGTCGCGTCGATGGATGTCGGCGATGTCGTGCAGATGGTCGCGTCCGACAATCGTCCCTTCGTCGTGGCGGACGAACAGGCGCTTTCGCAGGCGCTGGGAACGCTTGTTGGCAGTGCGGACCTGAGAGGGCGGTTGGGCAGTGCGAACCAGGCTCGGGCGCGCCGGGACTTTGACGAAGCCATGATGGTCGATGCTTATGCGGCGCTTTACGGGGAGGCACTTTCCAGTCCGCATATTTTACGGTAGGGGCGCGCGTAACTTTCGTCATCGGGTTCAAAAGCTGCTATAGCGCGACTTTCAATGGCCCGGGGACCCAGCATTAGTGCGCGGGAGATTGCGTTGTTTAAGGGTTTGAAGCCCATCATATATGGTGGCCGTGAAGTGTGGCCGCTGGTAGAGGGCGGCAAGGGTGTGGCAGTGTCCAACCATGCCAGCTCTGGGGCATGGGCCGCTGCCGGCGGGATCGGAACCGTGTCTGCGGTCAATGCCGACAGCTATGACAGCATGGGCAACGTCATTCCGCAAATCTATCATGGCCGCACCCGACGCGACCGCCACGAAGAATTGGTGGCATACGCCATCGACGGCGCAGTCGAACAGGTGAAGCGCGCGTTCGAGATCGCTGACGGCAAGGGCGCGATCAACATCAATATACTTTGGGAAATGGGCGGCGCGCAGCGGGTGTTGCACGGCGTGCTGGAAAAAACGCGCGGCATGGTGGCAGGCGTCACCTGCGGTGCTGGCATGCCCTATAAGCTGAGCGAGATCGCGGCTTCTTATGGGGTCAGCTATCTGCCGATCGTCAGTTCCGGTCGTGCGTTCCGGGCATTGTGGAAGCGCGCCTATTCCAAGGCGGCGGAATGGTTGGCGGCCGTGGTCTATGAAGATCCCTGGTTGGCTGGCGGGCATAACGGCCTTTCGAATGCGGAAGATCCTCGGCAGCCGCAAGACCCTTATCCACGCGTCAAAGCGCTACGCGACACCATGCGTGAAGGCGGCATTTCGGACGACGTGCCAATCATCATGGCTGGCGGCGTCTGGCACCTCAAGGACTGGAACGACTGGATCGACAATCCTGAGCTAGGCAGTATCGCGTTCCAGTTCGGCACGCGCCCACTGCTGACGCAGGAAAGTCCGATCCCGCAGGAATGGAAGCAGCGACTCACCCAGCTTGAACCGGGCGACATCCTGCTCCACCGCTTTTCCCCCACCGGTTTCTACAGCTCGGCGATCCGCAATCCGTTTTTGCGTCAATTGGAAGCGCGTTCAGAACGGCAAATACCGTTCAGCACCGAGCAGGCAGGTGATCATACGCATCAGCTGGATGCAGGGGTCAAAGGCAAGAATTTCTGGGTGACGCGCGGTGACCTTCTGCGCGCGCGCGAATGGGTAGGGCAGGGTTTCACCTCTGCCCTGAAGACGCCGGACAACACGCTGGTGTTCGTTAATGAAGAGGAAAGGGCTGAAGTCCGCAAGGATCAGACCGACTGCATGGGCTGCCTCAGCCAGTGCGCCTTTTCCAGCTGGATGGATAGCGAAACCAACTCCACGGGTCGGCTCGCCGATCCGCGCAGCTTCTGTATCCAGAAATCGCTGCAGGAAGCGGTGCATGGCGGCGATCTCGACAAAAATCTGCTATTTGCGGGCCACGGAGCCTATAAGTTCAAGCAGGACCCGTTTTATTCCAATGGGTTCGTGCCGACAGTTAGGCAATTGGTCGATCGCATATTGACGGGCGATTGATGGCCGATATCCCGGGTCTTGCTGTGGTGAACTATCACACGCCGCATTTCGATGTGGTGCGTCCGGGGCAATTTGTGCTCTGCGCGGTGTCAGGCGAACGGATCGATCTGGACGACCTTAAATATTGGAGTGCGGAGTTTCAGGAGGCTTATCGCGGGCCGGTGGAAGCGACGCAGTCTATATTGCGGCATCGCTCTGCGTTGGTCTGAAACAGTTTCACAAGCCAACCGACTTCCCATATGGGGAACCGGCTTGGGGAGAAAATTGGGTTTTTTGGGCTGATTTCCTAACTTGGTGGTTCCTTTTCCACGACCCGTCAGTTATAGTTTCTATCAGGCGACGTAGATCGCCTAACTAGGAAGGATGCTGGACGATGTCGCGGATTGACGTTTTTGGCGATAGGTTTTGCGTAGCGACTAGCCTGCTAATCGTAGGTTGGTTCATTTATAGCGTTGCATTCTAGACCTTTTGCGGTCCGTTAGCGGCCCATTGCTTGGTTGGAACACCCGTTTAGCTATTCGAACTGCGCCACATTATGGTCGTCAGGCAGCTCTTGGGGTTAGCCGGTCAGCAGTAAAAATTCGCCCATATTTTCAACAGCATCATTGCCGGTGAATGCCCCGGCTACCTCCAGCACAGCGCGTTCGTGCGACCTCAGCGAAAAACGATGGTCTTGCTGCCGTTCAACAGCACTCTACGGTCAGCGATCCAGCCGACGGCCCGGGCCAGCACCTGAGCCTCTATATCCCGACCGATGCGGATCATATCTTCCGCCGTCGCGCGGTGATCGACGCGCTCCACCGCCTGTTCAATGATCGGGCCTTCATCCAGGTCGGCAGTGACGAAATGTGCGGTCGCTCCGATCAGCTTCACGCCTCGCTCATGGGCACGGTGATAGGGACGCGCGCCCTTGAAACCTGGCAGGAAGCTGTGATGAATATTGATGCAGCGCCCCGCAAGGCGCTTGACCAAGTCTTCCGACAGCACCTGCATATATCGAGCGAGGATCAAATAATCCGATTGTGTCCGCTCGAAAATATCAATTAGAGCAACCTCTTGGTTGTCCTTGTTACCATTGGGCGGTAACTCATGGTAGGGGATGCCGTGCCATTCGGTGATCCGTCGCATGTCGGGATGGTTGGACACAACCCCCATGATATCGATAGGCAGCATACCGGTTTGCCAGCGATGGAGCAGGTCGGCAAGGCAGTGCGAGCCTTTGGAAACGGCGATCAGCATACGCGGTCGTTCAAACGCCGTTGTCAGATTCCAGTCCATACCGAACCGACTTCCGACTGCGGCAAAATCAGCGCGCAGCCTGTCCGTGTCGCCCATTCGTTCATCTGCTGGTTCAAATGCGACGCGCATGAAGAAGCGCCCGGCTTCCCGGTCGGCATATTGCTGGCTGTCGGTGATGAACCCGCCGCGTTCGGCCAGAAACTGGCTGACTGCGGCGACGATGCCAACGCGATCCGCGCAGACAAGGGTCAGAACCCAGGATGGGACAACCGGATTATTCAAAAAGCGCCTCCGCTATATGTCGCAAACGCCGTTGCCTTAAGCTGGCTGCATGATCAACCCGTTAAGGCACTCTGGTCCCCCGCGTGCTGGTCATCGCGAAGATGCCAGTCGCGTTACCCGCATCGAAGCTGAGGTCGATGCGTCCGGTTGCAGGATCGATGCCGCGACTGATGAATTCGTAAAATGATCCTGGCACCCGTCGCATTTCGTTATTCGCGAACAGCCGATCGACCATGTCCGCACGGAAAGCGGTTTGGCGCACACGGCCCGACCGGGAAACTTCAACCTCATTCTTGACCGGCCAATTTTCCTCCCGCAACCGCTTCGCAAGGGTTTCGACGTTTATGACCCGATCGGTCGCATGGTTGAAGGCATTGCCCTCGGTGGCGATCCAGGCCGCCTCAGGGGAACGGGACAGGAGCAAGTCATAGTCGGCAAGGACCGCTGGTTCGTGTTGTCGATTAAAAGCGCCGACCAAGACAGGAAGAGCGGCAGTGGCCAAGCCGAGCGACACGGGCAGTCCTGCGGAGTAGCAATCCAGCAGTTTCCCACTGACTGCATTGAGCGGGTCTCGCGAAGAACCGAATATGCGGGAGGCCGCCTCGCCAAATTCAGCGTCGAAACGATCAACATGCAGTTCGGATAGAAAAAACTGGGGGATGCTTTCCGGTGCGTCCCTGTGCCGGTAGGCGCGTCCCGTCATCTTCAAGCGGTGGAGGGGATACGTAGCGGCCATTTCATAGCCCAGGGGCTGGAAAATACGAGTGAAGGCATCTTCGCCGCCCGGCAGCGCTCCCGTCGGCCCATGGGGCAATAATATGGTGCGGAGGGCGCCGTGATCGAACACCACTTGCTGCCCGCGGGTGCGGACCTCCGCGACATAGGCGGCTGCGGTCGGGACCCGTTGAAGCAGGCCGTGAAACAACAGAATGTTCAAGGCCATGGCGAAGGCTCCGCGTGAAATGGCGGGATTGCGTTCCGCGAGGAGTTGGGGGTCGATCGCGAGTGCGTCGAGCACTTCGTTGGCAGACTGCTCGCCCAAAGCTGACCGGACGAGCGCGGCAATATTGCTGTCGCTGGACGTGGCAGGCATTGCATGCTCCTGTGGGCGGCTCATTATCGCGCCGCGACCCCAAAAAGCCAAGCGTTGGACAGCTGACCGCCTGCTGCCGTCACATCTTTCTGGGCATGCATTCCGCGCCGGCGGACTTGATGGTGCCGCAGAGGCGCGCAGCTTCAGCGCTGCTGGCAAACGGGCCGGCCTGGAGTTTCGTCACGCCGCCGCCCTTGACGATATAAACCTGATAGTCGGCCAGGCCGCCGACCTTGGCTTTCAGCCTGGCCCAAAGCGCGCGGGCGCGGCCTTCCTCGCTGAACGCGCCCAATTGCACCCGCCACGGTCCGTTCGTTGCCGGAGCGGGAGCAGTAGATTTAGTGGGCGTCTGCCTGACAACCGGCTTCGATGGGCTTGGAGCAGGCGTGGCGACCGCGGCTTGCGCCCGGCTATCCGACGGTTTGGCCGCATTCTTGGCCGATGCGGTGGGGCGGGTCGGTGCTGGTTCGGGCTTCTTGTCACGGGCAGGGGCAGGGGCCTGCGCGGCGATGTCCTTGCCACCGTCTGTCTGAGCCAAGGCGACACCCTGCTGACGTTGTTCCGCCGGGATATATTTGTCCATTTGCTTCAGGCTGGCGGTCGCCTGGGATAGGCCGGACGCCGAAGCGCGGCTCATCAACGCATAGGCGCGGGGCCAGTCTTTCGCCATGATGTCGCCGTTGAAGAGCGCGGTGCCGACAATATATTGCGCGCGCGGTTCGCCCCTGTCTGCGGCGCGTTGCAAATAGGGAAGGGCGTTTGCGCGTTCTCCCTGCTGAAACATCAGCAGGCCCAGATTGTCTTCCGCACGCTTATGCCCTTGGACGGCGGCCTTGCGATACCATTCGATCGCGCTGGTCATGTTCGCGGGCACACCACGTCCCAGCTTGTAGGCCTGTCCCATGTTGAACTGAGCGTCGGGATCGCCCGCCTGCGCCAGTGGCTGCCATTGCGCTACTGCCTTGGCATAGTCGCCCTGCTGCCAGGCATCGACGCCACCCTTCACGTCGGCCGCAACCGGTTGCGCCAGGGCCAACATCGTTCCTGCGGCCAGCGCGGCCCAGATCTGCTTCATGTACAACGCTCCCACGGGACAGCTTTGCCATAACCTATGACTGAACAAGGTTAACGGCAACTTAGCAACAATGGCTAGTCGGTCAGGCGTATGGCCTGCCCCTGGTTCAGAGGAAGTCGCGAAAGCAATTAACCAAATCTTAGGCGCGGTCATGGCATTCCCTCGGGCTATTGGAAATCTGGGGGAAAATTGCGTGCGCATACTTGCTTTGGCATCGCAAAAGGGTGGCTCTGGCAAAACCACATTGTCCGGTCACTTGGCCGTGCAGGCCCAGAAGGCCGGGGCCGGGCCGGTTGTCCTGATCGACATCGACCCGCAAGGCTCGCTGTCCGACTGGTGGAATGAGCGCGAAGCGGAATTTCCAGCATTCGCCCAGACCACGGTGGCCCGCCTTGCTGCAGACCTGGAAATATTGCGTCAACAAGGGTTCAAGCTGGCTGTCATCGACACGCCGCCCGCGATTACCATGGCGATCCAGAGCGTCATTTCCGTGGCGGAGCTGATTGTCGTGCCAACGCGGCCCAGCCCGCATGACCTGCGCGCCGTTGGCGCTACGGTTGACCTCTGCGAACGCGCGGGCAAGCCGCTGATCTTCGTCGTTAACGGGGCCACTCCCAAGGCGAGGATAACGTCGGAGGCTGCCGTCGCCCTTTCGCAGCATGGAACGGTTGCGCCGGTCACGCTGCACCACAGGACGGATTTTGCCGCTTCGATGATCGATGGCCGCACGGTGATGGAAGTTGATCCCAAGAGCCGCTCAGCCGGAGAGGTCGAGCAGTTGTGGACCTATATCTCTGACCGACTGGAAAAGAATTTCCGGCGCACTGTCTTTTCGGTGCCGAACAGCGGAGCAGGGTCTTCTGGCGCGCTTCGGCCAGCTTCGGGTGGCTTTGGCCGCCGTGTCGTTGGCCAGTAAGGGAGGACGAGAGATGGCTGAACCCAAACCGCTCGCTTCCCTGACCTCCGGGCTTCTTGCTCGCAAGGGAGCGGCCCAACCTGCGATGCGCCGCCCGGTCATGGGCTTTGGCGGCCAGTCGGCGCTGGCTATGCAAGAAGATCTTGGCTGGAATGACATGGGCTTCGATGTGACGGAGCCTGAGCCTGCGCCCATCGAACCCCGTTCGGTCGTTGGCCTGACGCCGATGACGGCTCCGGCTGTCGCTGCCCCCATACCGCAAGTCGTGGTGGAGCGTGAGGAACTGGCCGAACGGGTCAAGGAATCCGTGGCTGTTACCCCGCCCGCTGTGCGTCCCGCGAAGGGGCGGAAGGCGGCGTTTACCCTGCGTCTGGACGCCGAACGACATCTCCGGCTTCGTCTGGCCTGCGCCGTCAGCGGTCGGTCCGCGCAACAGATTGTCACCGACGCGCTCGACGCGCTTTTGGCTTCCCTGCCCGACATCGATCGCCTGGCGCAGCAAGTGCCTGGCGAACGTAAGAATTGACGAAAAGGACCACGACATGAAACGCACGGCTTTTGCGAAAGCAGCGGCTTCGTCGCTGATCTTGGCAGTAACTATGGTGGGCTGCGCTGGCTCGGCTTTCCGGCCATCCGCCGCAGCGCCGCAGCGGAGCAACGACGGCCATGTCGCTGCGACGGAAAAGGCGTTGGCAAAGCGCGATGGCGCGGCGGCGGTCAGGGCGGCGGAGGCAGCCGTCGCAGCTGATCCACATAACGCCGCTTATCGTCAACTGCTCGGTCGCGCTTATGTGGCTAGCGGGCGCTTTGCTTCTGCGGAAACGGCGTTGAGTGACGCCATGTCGCTGGGCAATCAGGATGCGCGAACGATCGTCAGCCTGGCATTGGTGAAGGCTGCTCTGGGCAAGAGCGAGGCCGCGCGGGACTTGTTGGCGGCCAATGCCGGCATCGTGCCTGCTGGTGATTATGGCCTGGCCATGGCGATGGCCGGGGACGCCAATGAAGGGGTACGCATCCTGTCTGGCGCGATCCACGACCCGTCGGCGACTGCGCAGACGCGGCAGAATCTGGCCTATGCCTATGCACTGGCAGGGCGCTGGAAAGACGCGCGCATGATTGTGGGATATGACCTGGAACCAGCAGCCGCCAACCAGCGCATTTCGCAATGGGCGCAGAGCGCGGCTCCCATGTTTGCCACGCAGCGAATTGCCCTTTTCATGGGCGTGAATATCGACGGTGCGGATGCGGGCCAGCCAATCGCTCTGGCCCTCGCGCCAGACCGGGCTCCGGTTACGCAGGAGCCTGTGGAAATGGCCGCAAATGACGCCGCCGCGCCATCGCAATATATAGCGGCTGTCGAACCGGAAGCCGCCGATGCGCCCGTCATCGATCATAGTTTGCCTGACGTTGCCGCAGTGCCGGTGCCTCATGCAGCGCCGAAGCCTGCCTTGCGTTTGGCAGCGACGAAAATGCGACCGCTGCGCCCGAAAGTCTATTCTGCTGATACCGCCAGCAACTGGGTCGTCCAATTGGGGGCCTATGATAATGCCGCCATCGCCAAGGAAAAATGGTTCGCTTTGGCACGCCGCAACAATGCGCTAGCCGAACGGCCTGTCCTTACCAGCCAGATCACGTTGAATGGTGCAACCTTCGCTCGCTTGGCTGTAAGCGGCTTTGGCGACCGGGCGGAAGCGATGGCGCTGTGCCGTTCCATCCGCGTGCAGCGCGGGCAGTGCTTCGTGCGTGAAACAGCCCCCGGCGCGACGGTCCAGCGCTGGGCGTTGTCCGGCAAGGCTCGTCAGTTCGCTTCCCGCTGATGGATGTGAGGCGTGACGCGGCTCTTCGCCTTTCATAGCAGTTGAAATTGGGCTTCATCGCCAGGAGGATGGAACAGGTCTGTCCGTAATGTAAGGCGTTCGCCCGAAAACCCCGCACGCCTGCGGGCGTTGTGAAATCGGGTGCGTATCAGATCGGCCCACACCCCTTGGCCGCGCATCCGGCTTCCAAAACCGGGATCATTGTCGCGGCCGCCCCGCATGTCGCGGATGATCCCCATTACCTTTTCGGCCCGGTCTGGATAGTGCTCCTTCAACCAGGCGCGAAAAAGGGGCGCGACTTCGTGGGGGAGGCGCACCGGGATGAACGTAGCCTCGCGCGCTCCAGCCGCAGCGACGCGAGCGATAATCGTTTCGATTTCATGATCCGTGATTGCGGGGATGATCGGCGAAAGGCTGGCGGTCACCGGTATGCCCGCTGCGGCCAGCTGGCGAATCGCGTCCACGCGCCGGAGCGGATGAGCGGCCCGGGGTTCCAGCGTGCGAGCGACCTTGGGATCCAGGGTCGTGACTGACATCATCACGGCCACCAGACGGTCTTTCGCCATCGCGGAAAGCAGGTCCAGGTCGCGCAATACCCGGTCGGATTTGGTCGTGATGAACAGCGGGTGACGGCATGCCGCCAGCACCTCTATACATTGCCGGGTGATGTTCCATTCGCGCTCAATCGGCTGATAGGGATCGGTGTTGGTCCCCATCGCGATCGGGGAGACCCGGTAGGATTTTTTCGCCAATTCTTCGCGCAGCAACCTGGCGGCATCTGGCTTGGCGAAAAGGCGGGTTTCAAAATCCAGGCCCGGCGACAGGTCGTGATAGGCATGCGTTGGGCGCGCGAAGCAATAAATGCAGCCATGCTCGCAGCCGCGATAGGCGTTTATGGACTGGGTAAAGGCGATATCGGGGGATTTATTACGCGCGATGATCGTGCGGGGGCGCTCTACGGTAACCTGGGTGCGCAGGCGCGGCCTTTGTCCATCCACCAGTTCCAGGGCGTCGATCCAGTCGCCATCGGCCATGCGCTGGGCAAGACTGAACCGCTGGCTTTCGCCATTCAACGTTGCGCCTCTACCCTTTTCCGCAGCCATGGCACATTAGAACATATAGTGAACATAATTGCAAGGGGTGGGGTCAGCGCTCCATCAGGCGAGGCATTAGCTCGACGAAGTTACAGGGGCGAAAGCGGCTGTCGAGTTGGCTGGCCAATATGCCGTCCCAAGCATCCTTTACAGCGCCGGTCGATCCGGGAAGGGCGAAAATGTAGGTGCCCCGGGCAACGCAGGCGGTGGCGCGGGATTGTATGGTGGATGTGCCGATGGTCTTAAAACTGAGCCAGCGGAACAACTCGCCAAAGCCCGGTATTTCCTTGTCTTGCACCTGTGCCAACGCTTCAGGCGTGACATCGCGGCCGGTTACGCCCGTGCCCCCTGTGGTTATCACGCAATCGACCTGAGGGTCGTCTATCCATGCGTGGAGGCGCGCGACGATGGCGGCGCGGTCGTCGCGTTCGATACGTCGTTCGGCCAGTATGTGACCAGCGGCTACTATCCTGTCGGCAAGCGCGTCGCCGGATTTGTCCTCTGCCATGCCGCGAGTGTCGGAGACGGTCAGCAGAGCAATGCGCACCGGCACGAACGACCGCTGTTCATCGATCGGCATCAGTTCGAACCGCTCACCGTATCAGGACCATTGTGCCGACTATTCTGGCTCAGGCGCACGAGCTTCACACCTTTGGAACTGGGGAAGGTCGGCCACATGCCTTGCGCCATACCAGTCAGGCAATCGGCGCTGCCCTTTGCCTGGATCTGATACATCCAGTAGTTGCGCATCACCGTATTCACATAGGCGCGCGTTTCATAATAAGGCAGCGATTCGATGAACAGCAGCGGGTCGCCATTATGCTTCACTTCGCTGTTCCACCGCTCGACCGGGACTGGACCGGCATTATAGGCGGCCATCACCTTGGGCAGCAGCCCGCCGGTCGCGCTCATGTCGCGCAGCTTTTCCAGGTAGCGCTGACCATATTCCATGTTGGTGGATGGCACGAATAACTGCGCTGGGGATGAAAGCCCCATGTCGCCGCCTGTGCCAGGCAAGACCTGCATCAGTCCCCTGGCTCCAGCGCTACTGACGACATCGCTGCGGAAGCCTGACTCCTGAAGCGTGTGGGCATAGATGAGCGAGGGGTCCACCCGCCAGCCGCCGTCGGGTCGCCAATGGGGCGTCGGAAAGCGGGCGAAGCTGTCCGGCTGTTTCCCGGCGGGACCGTTATGGGCGAGCCAAAGCTGGGTGGCGGGCAGGTTGAGCGCCCCTGCCAGCCCAAGCAAAGCGTCATATTGGCCTGCGCCGCCTAACTTTGCCTGATGGCGAATAAGTTCATCCGCCTTGCTGCTGCGTCCCACAGCCGTCAGGGCGACGGCTGCACGGACGTTGGGACTGTCCTTCAACTGTCGCCATTCGTCAGCGCCGAACCGAGTGGCGACATTGGCGCTGCCAGCGGGCATGCCCAATGTTTCGCGGGCGAGGAGGCCGTAGAAAGTTTCGTCATTGCGCGCGGCGGTCTTGAGCAGGTTTCCAACCTTTTCTGCCTGACCGCAGACCATATAGGCCCGCGCTGCCCAATATGCCCCGGCGGCGCGCATGTCGGCGTTGCCAGCCATAGCGGCGACATTGGCAAAGGCAGGGGCGGCGCTGACGCAATCATTCTGACGCCACGACGCAAGGCCAGTGGTCCAGTAGGACTGAACCGACCAGTCGCCCCCAGCGCGCGCTTCCAGCGCGCGAGCAGCCATGCGGCGCGCGTTGGTGTCGTCATTTTCGATATAATAGGACCAGGCAATACGCTGCCGAGCTTCGGTCAGGCCTTCGGGCGTCAGGCCGATCTCACCCGTGGCAAGAAGCGATTCTGCCCCTGCCGGGTCGTCATTCTTGATGTAGGGGGCGATCCGCCCGACTAGTGCCTGCGCCAGCAGGTCGGTTTTGACCCCGCTGACATATTGCCGTCGGGGGGCTGATCCCAGCCAGACCATTTTTTGCACCTGAGGAAGGTCGGGCAATATGGTCGCGCCGCGTTTTTCGGCCAGGCGGGACAATTGACCGGCATCCGGCAGCCAGGACGCCTTGTTGATCAGGTCCAGAAGGTCGAACAGTTCAACCCGTGGCGAATTCTTCGCCAGATAGAGTTCGGCCAGCGCGACCGGGCGGACGACATCCTGGGAGTCGAGCGACAGGATCATCGCTTTCGCTTCCGTCCATTTCTGGTCGGTCAGGGCCGAAAAAATCGCGCCATAGCGAGCCTTTTCGCCGTCGCTGATCTCGAACGGGGCGTGAGAAGAAGTCCAGGACGTGGATATCCCCGGAGCCGTGTCAGCCACCGCAGGCAGCGCGAAAAAGGCGCTCATGGCGGCCATTGCCAAGGCGGACGAATGGGCTAGGACGCGAATCACGGGCGCTTTTCCTCGATCAAGCATTGCAACGTTCGCCAGCATTCCGCCTTGGCCGCAGGCTGCCCCAGCAGCAGGCGCGGGTGAAAAGTGGCGACGGCGGACACAGTGCCGCCATCCTGGTTGAGATAGCGTAAACCCTGCACCCCTTCGGTGTCTTGGACGGGACGACCATCATGATCAGGAAGCAAGGTGCGGATAGTGCGATCGCCCAGGATCAGCAGGCGGCGGGGCGATGCGAGTGAGACCAGCGTGCGCACACGGTCGGCGGCGGCGTTGAGGTCCGACGCTTCCACCATTCCACCGGGCGGGCGCGACAGCAGCAGAGAAGTCAGGTAGATGTCGCCACGCGAAAGACCAATGGCGGTGAGCATGGCATCGAACAGTTTTCCTGCCCGGTCGGAAAACAGCATCCCTGCGGCCATGTCGGCAGGATCGGGCATGTCGGTGATCACCATCAGCGAAGCCTGCGCATTTCCCTGCGGCAGGATAGGCGCGCCCGCCCAGCGGCGCTCCGGCTGGGCTGGATCATGTGCGATCCAGGACAGAAATGCTTCCAGCGTGGCAGGCTTTTCACGGGGCGGGTTCGGCGTTGGCGATATGGCCGGTTGGGCAGACACAATGGGCCGCAACCAGTCGACCGGCTCTTCCACCGTCGCGCAATCGACGCCCGCCAGTTCCCACCAGGCCATATAGGCGCTGGCGACCGTCGCTACATCTGCCTGCAAAAATCCCCGCATCGATCTTCTAGGGCCAGAGGTTGACGCCGTGGTCAAGAATCTTCATCGGCAGGGATGGTAAAACGTTTGAGTAATACGGCAACCGGACAGGATGAGGGAACCGGCCGGAACGCCTGATGGAGGACATATGAGCGAACGGGAATCGATGCCTTATGACATCGTCATCGTCGGCGGGGGACCGGCGGGGCTGTCTGCGGCGATCCGGCTGAAGCAGTTGGCGGACGACGCGGGGCAGGAACTGGCAGTATGCGTGCTGGAAAAAGGGTCCGAAATCGGTGCTCATATCCTGTCTGGCGCAGTCGTCGATCCCAAGGCGCTGGACGAGTTGCTGCCTGACTGGCGCGACATGGGTTGCTCGCTCGCCGATACCTGGGTCAGCGACAACCAGCATTGGTTCCTGACAAAGCGTGGCAAATTTTCCATGCCGCATATCGCCCTGCCCGGATGGATGCATAACAAGGGCACCTATACCGGCTCGCTCGGCAATCTGTGCCGTTGGCTGGCGGAGCAGGCCGAAGGGATGGGTGTCGAAATCTTCCCTGGCTTTGCCGCTGCGGAAATCCTCTACCATGAGGATGGATCGGTGAAGGGTGTCGCCACGGGCGACATGGGCATCGATCGCGAGGGCAATCGCAAACCCGATTATCAGCCAGGCCTTGAGCTTCACGCCAAATATACCTTCTTTGCTGAAGGTGCGCGCGGCCACCTGACCAAGATATTGAAGCGGCAGTTCCATCTGGACGCTGACTGCGAACCGCAGGTCTACGGGCTGGGCATGAAGGAACTGTGGGACATCGATCCTGCCAAGCACAAGCCGGGCCTGGTCATTCATACCCAGGGTTGGCCGCTGAGCGATGCTTATGGCGGCGGATTCCTCTATCATCAGGCTGGTGGGCAGGTCGCACTGGGTTTCGTGGTGGGCCTTGGATATCGCAACCCGCATCTTTATCCGTTCGAGGAGTTTCAGCGCTGGAAACAGCATCCTGAAATCCGCAAATATCTGGAAGGGGGGCGCCGTGTTTCCTACGGCGCTCGCGCGATCAATGAAGGCGGCTGGCAGTCCATCCCGAAGCTGGCGTTCCCTGGCGGCGCGCTGATCGGCTGTTCGGCGGGCTTCGTCAACGTACCGCGGATCAAGGGCACGCACACGGCGATGAAGTCAGGCATGCTGGCGGCCGAAGCGGCGTTCGCCGCGATCAAGGCTGAGCGTGGCGGCGACGTGCTGCAGGATTATGAGGATAATCTGCGGACAAGCTGGATCGCGAAGGAGCTTCAGCTGGTCAAGAATGCCGAACCGCTGCTTTCAAAGTTTGGTGGCACCATCGGCACTTTGCTGGCAGGCATCGACATGTGGATGCGGACGCTCAAAATCGGGCTGCCCTTCACGATGAAGCACAAGCCCGACAACGAAAAGATCTGGCGCAAGGAACAGTGCGCAAAGATCGATTATCCCAAGCCCGACGGCGTCATCAGCTTCGATCGCCTGTCTTCCGTGTTCCTGTCGAACACCAATCATGAGGAAGATCAGCCGGTCCACCTGCAGCTGAAGGACGCAACGATTCCGATCAGCTATAATCTGCCCCTTTATGACGAACCGGCGCAGCGTTATTGTCCGGCGGGCGTCTATGAAGTGGTGGGGTTGGACGAAGGCGCTCCGCGGTTCCAGATCAATGCGCAGAATTGTGTCCACTGCAAGACATGCGACATCAAGGACCCGACCCAGAACATCAACTGGGTCGTGCCGGAAGGCGGCGGAGGACCCAACTATCCCAACATGTAGGCGGCTTTTCCTTTACTCCCTTCCGCTGCTGATGCTGCCGGGAGCCGCCGGGGCATCAGTGGACCGGGCGAGCGCGCTGCATGCCTATGCGCGTGGTCGCCTTGCGGATGGTGACGGGGCAGCGGCATTGGCGCTGAAAAACTACCGTCAGGCGCTGGCTGCTGACCCGGACCAGCTTGAAATCGCCCGACGATCCTACGTCCACGCCCTTGTCAGCGGCGACATGGCGCTGGCGATGCGATCTGCCACGCTGCTGGATCGTGAAGGCGCCCTGCCCAGGGACGGCACCCTGCTGCTCCTGTCGGACGCGTTCAATCGTAGGGATTGGCAGGCGGCGCATGGGTTCGCGGATCGGATCGCTACAGAAGGCAATTTTGCATTCCTGGTGCCGATATTGCGCAGCTGGATCGCTTTAGGTGAAGGTAAGGTGGCGGCTGTCGATGCAGCGGGCACGGATCGTTTTGCATCTTTGGTCAGGCGCTACCTCGATGAACATGCTGCTATGCAGGCACTGGCGCGCGGCGACGTGAAGGCGGCGGAACCAGCGGTGCATCGCGCGCTGGCGTTGCGGACAGTCGATCTGGCTGAACTGCGCCTTTCCTTTGCGGCGCAACTAGCCGGTCGTGGCGCCAAGACGCAGGCACTCGCGCTTCTGCCCCCGAACCAGGCGAATTACGCCCTGGCGCGGGACCGGCTCACCAAAGGGAAGGGGGCAGGCGCGGCTGGAAAGCCCCTGACGCCCAGTCAAGGATTTGGGAGGCTTTTGACGCGCCTCGCAACGGACATCAGCACCGATGAAGCGACGCGGATGTTGGGCATCCGGCTTGCAAGGATCGGCAGCTTCGCCAATCCGTCCGGCGCCGACAGCAGGATCGCGCTGGCAAAGTTGCTGGGCGAGGCGGGTTATTCGCATTCCGCCGCTGCCGAAGCGGACAAGATTCCCGTCAATAGCTGGTTTGGAACCTTGGGGCGGGCTATTCTGGTGGATGTGTTGGCGCGATCGGACGATCGGGCCGGAGCAGTCAGCCTGGCGCGCTCACTCGCCGCCGCGCCGGGGGCGGAGGCGGAACGGCATGTCCGGCTCGGCACGTTGCTGGCAGACTCCAAGGATTTCAGTGGCGCTGCGAAAGCCTTTCGTGACGCGCAGGCCCGCTATGCCCCCGATGCCATACCTTGGGCGCTGCTGCTGTTCGAAGGCAGCGCGCTGGAACAGGGCTGCAGGTGGGACGATGCGCGCGGGGTGCTGGAACGCGCAGCCAGCATGGCGCCCGATGAGCCTTTGGTGCTCAATTATCTGGGCTATGCGCAAATTGAGCGGCGGCAGAATATCGACGCCGCGCTCGCGCTGCTGAAAAGGGCGAGCGCGCTCAAGCCTCAGGATGCGTCAATCCTGGACTCGCTTGGCTGGGCGCATTTTGTAACTGGTAACATGAAGGAAGCAGTGCCGGTACTGGAGCGCGCGGCGGCGGGTGCGCCGGACGACGCAACCATCAACGAACATCTGGGTGATGCATTATGGACGGCGGGACGCCGGTTCGAAGCACGCTACGCCTGGAATGCTGCGGCTGTGTTTGCCAAGGGAGAAGCGGTAGCGCGGCTCGCCTTGAAGGCGAAAGAAGGATGGAAACCCGAATATGCCGCCCGTTGACGGATACCCATCGCCTGACGTCGCCCCTGACAACGGAGAGCTGACTGAAATCGCCTATGCGAAGGTCAACCTGGCCCTTCATGTCCGCGATCGGCGGGACGATGGCTACCATAGCCTGGAAAGCCTTTTCATATTCGCCAGCGACGGCGATGTGTTGACCGGCAGAACGGATGCTTCCGGCGCGATCACCTTGACCATCGCGGGGGCTTTTGCCGATGGGCTGGACAATGGCGGCGGCAATCTGGTCGTGAAGGCGGCGCAGGCGCTGTGCGAACATTTGGGTGAGGAACGGGGCGCTGCGCTGACGCTGGTCAAGACCCTGCCGGTAGCATCCGGCATCGGCGGCGGATCGGCAGACGCAGCGGCAACATTGCGGTTGCTATGCCGCTTGTGGAGCGTTCAAATCGCAGCGGACGACTTGGAACGGATCGCTCTGTCGCTGGGGTCGGACGTGCCCGCCTGCCTTGCCAGCGCAACCCGGATGGTGCGCGGGCGCGGTGAAGTGCTGGAGGACGTCGATATATCCGGCCTGCCAGGTACGCCGATGTTGCTGGTCAATCCCGGTGTCGGCATGTCCACTGCGCGCGTGTTTCAGGGGTGGGACCGGGTCGACAGGGGAGCGTTGTTAGCAGACAATCTGGACCGGGTTATCACCTGTGGGCGTAATGATTTGGAACCCGCAGCCGTGGCAATGGCTCCGGTGATAGCGGATGTGCTGGCGGCATTGAGGCAATGTTCCGGCGTCCGTGTCGCTCGCATGTCCGGGTCGGGCGCGACATGTTTTGCGCTCTTCGATGATGAGGCAACTGCTGATGCCGCCGCGGCCATCATACAGGCGCGGCAAGCGGATTGGTGGGTAATGGAAACGAGGATCAGACCGGCGTGAGCGAGGCTTTCACCCAAGTCTATGGCGGAGATCTGGCCCTGCTGATCATCGCAGATCATGCCTCGGCGCATGTGCCGGACGACATCGATCTTGGCATAGACCCATCGCTGTTGCGCGATCATATTGCAGTGGACATCGGCGTGGCGGAAGTCAGCCGCATGATCGCCGATCAACTGGGCTGCACCGCGGTTCTGGGCGGGATTTCTCGGCTCGTGATCGATCTCAACCGGGAAGATGACGCTCCCGGCCTGCTGCCCGTGATGAGCGATGGACACGCAATCCCAGGCAACCGCCTTGCTGATCTGGCCGATCGCATGATCCGTTTCCATCACCCCTATCACCATCATATCGAAAGCGTGTTGGCCGCGATGGACAGTCCTTTCATCCTTTCGGTGCACAGTTTCACCCCGCGCTTGGCCAGCGACCCCCATCAGGAACGGCCATGGGATATCGGCATTCTCTATAATGAGGATGACCGGGCCGCATGTATTGCCATCCCCTTGTTGCAGGCTGCTGGCCTGATCGTGGGCGATCAACTTCCCTATTCTGGCAAGTTGCTCAACGCGACGATGAACCGTCATGCCGAAGCAAACGGCATTCCCTATCTAGGCATCGAAATGCGCCAGGACCTGATCGCCGATGAAGCAGGACAACGCCGTTTTGCTGACATATTGGGGCCATTAGTGCTTGAATGCCGCAATAGCCTTGCGTGACTCGCGGCTTTTTGAAAGAGAGACGCGCGCAAGAAGGGTAGGTTTATGTCTCATACGTTCGACAAGTCGAAACTGCCGAGCCGTCATGTCTCGGTTGGTCCAGAGCGGGCACCGCATCGCAGCTATTATTATGCGATGGGTCTCACAGAGGAAGAGATTGGCCGACCCTTCGTAGGCATTGCGTCTGCGGGCAATGACAGTGCGCCCTGCAACACCACCCTGGACATGCAGGCGGACTTCTGCCGCCAGGGCGTGAACGAAGCGGGTGGGATGCCTCGCCGGTTCAACACCATCACCGTTACCGACGGCATTGCCATGGGTCACCAAGGCATGAAAAGCTCGCTCGCCAGCCGTGAGGTGATCGCGGATTCGGTGGAACTGTCGGTACGCGGCCACTGTTATGACGCGCTCGTCACCTTTGCTGGATGCGACAAGTCGTTGCCCGGCATGATGATGGCGATGCTGCGCCTGAACGTCCCGTCGATTTTCGTCTATGGTGGCTCCATCCTGCCGGGCCGGTTCGAAAATCGCGACGTGACCGTCGTCGACGTGTTCGAAGTCGTGGGCAAATATGCGGCGGGCGCTTGCCCTCTCAAGGACGTCATTGCCCTGGAAAAGGTCGCATGTCCGGGCCATGGCGCTTGTGGCGGCCAATATACGGCCAACACAATGGCCTGTGTTGGCGAAGCCATCGGCTTGTCGTTGCCGAACAGCAACATGGCGCCTGCACCTTATAAAAGCCGTGAGGAAGTCGCGGTGGCAGCCGGGCGTCAGGTGATGGAGTTGCTGGCGAAGAATATCCGCCCGCGTGACATCTGCACCCGCGAAGCATTTGAGAACGCCGCCCGCATTGTGGCGGCAACCGGTGGTTCGACCAATGGCGCGCTGCACCTGCCCGCCATGGCCAACGAGTGCGGCATTGATTTCGACCTTTTCGACGTCGCCGAAATCTTTAAATCGACACCCTATATCGCTGACCTGAAGCCGGGCGGCAAATATGTCGCCAAGGATATGTATGACGCCGGTGGCATCTACATGCTGATGAAGACGCTGTTCGACAACGGACTGCTACACGGTGACTGCATGACGGTGACCGGCAAGACTATTGCCGAGAATATCGAAGAAGTGACCTGGAATCCTGAGCAGAAGGTCATCTACGACGTGAAATCGCCGATCACGCCGACCGGCGGCGTCGTGGGCCTGAAGGGCACGCTGGCGCCCAATGGCGCGATTGTGAAGGTCGCTGGCATGCATCGGCTCCAGTTTGAAGGCCCCGCGCGGGTTTTCGATTGCGAGGAAGATGCTTTTGCTGCGGTCGAAGCCCGCGATATCGCGGAGGGGTCCGTCATCGTCATCCGCTATGAAGGCCCCAAGGGAGGCCCCGGCATGCGCGAGATGCTGTCAACCACCGCGGCGCTTTATGGCCAGGGCATGGGTGAAAAGGTCGCACTGATCACAGATGGGCGCTTTTCGGGCGCGACGCGCGGTTTTTGCATCGGCCATGTCGGTCCCGAAGCTGCGGAAGGCGGGCCGATCGCCCTTGTCGAAAACAGCGACATCATCGCGATCGACGCCGAAGCGGGCACGATTGACCTTCAGGTTGCCGACAGCGTCTTGGCCGAGCGTCTGAAGAACTGGAAGCCGCGCCAGAATGATTATCAGGCTGGCGCGCTTTGGCGCTATGCGCAAAATGTCGGACCGGCTTACAAGGGAGCGGTGACGCATCCCGGAGCTAAGGCCGAAACTCATGTCTATGCGGATATCTGAGGCTTTGGCGGGGGCGGGGCTTGCGTGCCTCGCCTTGGCTGGCTGCGACGGTGGTGATGGCACGGCGGCGGATCAGCAGTCGACTTTCAGCTCGGTGAGGAGCACGGGCGGCGTCGCTGACTGCGCCATCGGGACGACGGCGGATTGGAGCCGCAGCTGTCCGGTCGAGCGTTCTGGCGATCTGGTGACATTGCGTCATCCCGATGGAGGCTTCCGTCGATTTCATGTGGTGAAAGACGGACGCGGCTTGGTCGCTGCCGACGGTGCCGAACAGGCGACGGTAACGGTCCTGGGGAAGGACCAGATCGAACTCAGCGTCGGTGAAGACCGCTATCGGCTTCCCGCGACGATGGCGGCTGTGGTGCAGCCGTGAAATTCAAGTCGGTCCTGACCGCAGTGCAAATGCGCCATGCGGAGCAGGACGCCATTGCCGCCGGTGTGACCGAATATGCCCTGATGGAAAGGGCTGGCGCAGCAGCGGCGGAAATCATCTGGCGCGCGGGTGCCAGACGCGATCTGTTGGTTCTGTGCGGGCCCGGCAATAATGGTGGCGACGGCTTCGTTATCGCCCGGCTGTTGCGCGATCGGGGAGTGCCGGTGCGTGTAGCCGTGCTGGGGGAGAGCCGCACCGATTCGAGCCGGAAAGCGCGCGCTGCCTGGAATGGGCCGGTGGAAGCGCTAGCGGACGCGGCTCCGGCCACACAGGTTGTCGACGCTCTGTTCGGAACTGGCCTTTCGCGCGGCCTAGATATCGATGTAGCGGATCAACTGGCTGCACTGACAGCAGAGGCCAGCTTTAGCTACGCTATCGATCTGCCAAGCGGCGTAGAAACGGACAGCGGTGCGCTGCTGTCTCAGGTTCCTTCTTTTGGCGTTTGCATCGCGCTGGGCGCGTTCAAGCCCGCCCATCTGCTATATCCCGCAGCCGGACGTTTTGAACGGCTGATCTGCGCCGATATCGGGGTCGAGACATCGGACAGCATATGTCGATTGGGGCCTCCTGCTCTGGCCATGCCCGCCGCCGCCGCGCACAAATATAGTCGTGGGCTGGTCGCTGTTGTCGGCGGCGCGATGGCGGGGGCGAGCAGCTTGGCAAGCCATGCGGCAGCGCGGTCGGGCGCAGGGATGGTGCGTCACATTGGGCTGGAAGCGCCAACAGGCGGTCCCGACGCCATCGTTGCTCTTCAGGGGGAAAGCCCGGATGAACTTGCGACACTGTTAAGCGACCGGCGCCTGGCGGCGGTCGTCGCTGGCCCAGGAATGGGACAGGATGACCGAGCCAAGGCGCGGCTGGCGTCGGTCCTGAATTGCGGTCGTCCGCTTGTGCTCGATGCTGATGCGCTCACTCTTCTGGGTGATGAGGCCCCTTCAGTTATTCCGACAGGTTCAATCCTGACGCCACATGAAGGAGAGTTTGCGCGCCTGTTCGGCAATCTCCCGGGAAGCAAGATCGACAAGGCGCTGGAAGCGGCTCGCCTTTGCGGCGCTGTCGTCATCTACAAGGGCGCGGACAGCGTGATTGCCTCGCCGGACGGCAGGACTGCCATTAGCGCCGGTGCGTCATCCTGGCTTTCGACGGCAGGAACCGGGGATGTTCTGGCGGGGCTGGTGGCGGGCCGCCTTGCCGTCACTGGCGACCCGTTCCTTGCCGCTTGCGAGGCAGTGTGGCTGCACGGGGAGGCGGCCCTACGGGCAGGGGCCGCATTCATCGGGGACGATCTGCTCATGCAATTGCCAGCCGTTATAGCCTCTCGCTTGTGACTCATCTCGATAGTGACATCATCCTCCGCATCGCCGCCAAGGGCGATGGCGTGACCGCGGATGGGCGGCATGTGGCGCTGGCTGCTCCCGGCGACCGGCTGTTGACTGACGGCTCCCTGCTGCGCGGGCCACATCATGTCGATCCGCCCTGCATCCATTTCCCGGCCTGTGGTGGGTGCGAGCTGCAGCATGTGGATGAATCCAGCCTCGCAGAGTTTATCACCGCGCGCGTTACCGGAGCGCTGGCGGGGCAGGGCGTTGAACCAGCGACGCTACTCCCGCCGCACATCTCTCCCCCACGAACAAGGCGACGGGCGTCCTTGCGCGCGTCCCGGCTGGGGCGGAAAGTCACGATCGGTTTCGCTGAGTCGGGCAGCCACACGCTGATCGACCTTGCCATGTGCGAGGTTCTGGACCCACGGCTCTTCGCCCTGATCGCGCCGTTACGGTCGCTTCTGGCCCTGATGCTGCCAGACAAGCGCGCCGCGCATGTGCGCATGTCGCTGGTCGATCAAGGTGTCGACCTGTTGCTGGAGGGGGTCCGGGTAGAGGGCCTGGCGGCTGATGAGGCGTTGCTGGACTTCGCGTCCTCCCATAAACTTGCCCGATTGACGATTGATGAGGGAGATGGCCAGCAGGCCCGCTGGGAGCCGGAACCAGTGACGGTTCGCTTTGGCGGTGTTGCAGTAGCCTTTCCGCCCTTTTCTTTCCTCCAGGCCACGCCCGATGGCGAGATCGCGCTGGTGGAAACGGTACGTCAGGCGCTACCACCGCAGGGAGCAATCGCGGACCTTTTCTGCGGCCTTGGCACCTTTGCGCTCGCCTTGGGAGGGGCGCGTCCTGTCTATGCGGCGGAAGCGGCTCGCGATCTGGTTCTGTCGCTCAAGACAGCCGCCAACCGCGCGCAAAGGCGACTGGTGGCGGACCATCGCGACCTGTTTCGCCGTCCATTGTCGCCGGATGAGCTTAACCGCTTTGCCGCCATCGTAATTGATCCGCCGCGGGCGGGCGCACGCGAGCAGGTCATGCAAATCGCTGCCTCGACCGTCGCCACCGTCGCCTATGTTTCTTGCAATCCGGCGAGCTTTGCCCGTGATGCGGCGCATCTGGTAGCAGGGGGCTATCGGCTGGATAGCGTGAAGCCGGTGGGGCAGTTTCGCTGGTCGACCCATGTCGAGCTGGTCGGGATTTTCCGGCGCGGATAAATTTGTCCCCCGCCGCTGTTACGGCGAGGGACAGGCACCCTCTCCAAAGGGGAGCTTGAGCTTTTTAGCCCAGCTTGATGACAGTAGCGCGACGGCGCGCGGGAACCGGATCGACGTAGAGGCTGGCCATCGGTTCATCCTCGACCTCGACGACCGCCTCTGACGTAAAGCCATTGAAGCCGGTACGCATGGCCGCGCCATAGGCGCCCAGCATTCCGATTTCGATATAGTCGCCAGCCTGCACGTCTTCGGGCAGCATGAATGGGCCGACCATATGGTCCATGTCGTCGCAAGTCGGGCCGTAGAAGGAGAAGCCGGTCAGTTCCGCCTCGCTCTCTTCCGCGCGTAGCAGTGCGACGGGGAAGCGCCAGCCGATATGCGCCGCGTCGAACAGCGCGCCGTAAGCGCCATCGTTGATGTAGAGTTCAGTGCCGCGACGGCGCTCCACACGCACGATGACCGAGCTATACTCGGCCGAAAGCGCGCGACCTGGTTCGCACCACAGTTCCGACGAATAGCTGACGGGCAGGCTTTCAAAGCCGCGATGGATCGCGTCGAAATAGGCCTCCAGCGCTGGCGGTTCCATGCCGGGGTAAACCGACGGGAAACCGCCACCGACGTCGATGATGTCGACCGTCACTGCGGCGTCCACGATAGCGGCGCGGACGCGTTCGATGGCGTCGCTATAGGCCTGAGGGCTCATCGCCTGGCTGCCGACATGGAAGCAGATGCCGAGCGCGTCAGCCGCCTGCCGCGTGGCCATCAGCAGATCGCGGGTCTCACCCAGTTCCGCGCCGAATTTCGATGCAAGGCTGAGTTCGGAATGTTCGGAGGAAACGCGCAGGCGGACGCACAACTCCAGGTCGGTCGCTTCATCGGTTGCGCGGACGATCTTTTCCAGTTCGTCCATCGTGTCGAGCGAGAATGTGCGGACCCCATGAACATGATAGGCTTCCGCAATCGCTTCCTCGGCCTTGACCGGGTGCATGAAACACAGCTTCGCGTCTGGCAGCGTCTGCGCGACGAGGCGGACCTCCGCTATGGAGGCCACGTCATAATGCGTGATTCCGCTATCCCACAGGGTCCGGATGAGATCCGGCGAAGGGTTCGCCTTTACCGCATAGAGCGAGCGCCCCGGGAACTTCTGAGCGAAGAACTGGGCAGCCCGGGCAGCAGCCTGGGGACGAATAAGCGTTACCGGTGCTGCCGGTTTGAGGGCGGTCGCTACCCCCAGCGCGCTATGATGCTTGTGCAACTCAAGGGACCTCCAGTGTAGTCGTGGGCATTAAAGCTGCCTTGCGGTGGAAGTCCCATGGGGCAGCGGAAGGGCGATATATGCGTAGGGGTCCCCCCTGTAAAGCGCGCATATGCATTTTGTTGCGCGGCCCGCTATGAAATGTGCGTCAAGAGAGACGGGACTTGAAGTCCTCATAGGAAAAACGGCGGATTTCCTTGAGTTCGTCGCTTCCTGAGTTCCACAGCCAGATGCCGGGGAGCGGCACACCGTTGAATGTATTAGTCTTTACCATCGAATAATGCGCTTGGTCGAGGAAGGCGATCCGTCGCCCCGGAGTCGCACCGCCGGGGATTCGATAGTCGCCGATGATGTCGCCTGCCAAGCAGGAGGGGCCGCCGAGTCTGGTGACGGGGCCCTGCATTTCTTCGTCGAGCATCGCGGGGCGGTAGGGCGCCTCGATAACGTCGGGCATGTGGCAGGTAGCGGAGATGTCCGTGATGGCGACGGGCATGCCATTGTCGATCACATCCAGGATTTCGCCGATCAGGATACCTGCGTCGAGGGCCATGGCTTCGCCCGGTTCGATGTAGAGTTCGAGGCCGGTCTGCGCCTTTATCCGATGGAGAAAGGCGATCAGCAGGTCGATTTGATAGTCGGCTCGCGTGACATGATGGCCGCCGCCAAAGTTCAACCATTTGAGGCCGCCGACATGCGGCATGACGCGGGATTCTATTGCTGCCCAGGTCCGTTCGAGAGGCAGGAAATCCTGTTCGCAAAGATTGTGGACGTGAAGGCCGTCGACGCCCTCAAGATGTTCCGCGCGTAATTGATCGATCGGGAAACCGAGACGGCTGTGTGGCTGTGAGGGGTCATATTTGGGCACTTCGCCCTCTGCGTGGAGCGGATTTATGCGCAGCCCGAGGTCGAAGTTCACACCGTTCATACGAGCATCGTCGATGACGGGTTTCAGGCGGGAGATCTGGCCCGGACTGTTGAAGATGACGTGGTCGGAGATTTTGAGTATCTCAGCCAGGTCATCGGGCTTGTAGGCGGCGCAATAGGTGGCGACCTCACCACCATATTCCTCGCGGCCGAGGCGTGCTTCGTAGATGCCCGACGCGCAGACGCCGTCGAGATATTCCGCCACAACTGGGCCAAGCGACCACATGGAGAAGGCCTTGAGCGCGCCCAGCACCTTGATGCCCGCGCGGTCGCCTATGTCGCGCAGGGTGGCCAGATTGCGGCGGATGGCGGCTTCGTCCACCACGAAGGCAGGCGACGGGACGCGGGAGAGGTCGAAATGCGCGAAGGCGGCGGGATCGCCGGCTTTGGTTTCCATCAGGCAAGCTCCGTCAACCCAGCGCAAGCCGGGGTCTTTATGCGATAGGGAACGGCGTTACGGCCTGAGACCCCAGCCTACGCTGGGGTGACGGCCTTTCGACCGTCAGAAATCCAGCGGCTTGTCCAATTCCTTCACCTGCCAGGGCAGGCCGTGCTTGTTCAGCATGTCCATGAAGGGATCGGGATCGAACTGTTCGATGTTGAACACGCCTTCCCCTCTCCACGCGCCGGTCAGCATCATCGCGGCGCCGATCATCGCGGGGACGCCGGTGGTGTAGCTGACCGCCTGATTGCCGGTTTCGGCATAGGCTTCCTCATGATCGCAGACCTGATAGACATAGACGGTCTTTTGCTGTCCATCCTTTTCGCCGGTTGCGATGTCGCCGATATTGGTTTTGCCCTTGGTCGTGGAGCCAAGGCTGGACGGTTCGGGCAGGACGGCCTTCAGGAACTGGAGCGGGATGATTTCCTTGCCCTCATAGATCACCGGGTCGATGCGGGTCATGCCGACATTCTGCAGTACTTCCAGATGCTTGAGATAGGCATCGCCGAAGGTCATCCAGAATCGGATGCGCTTGATTTCAGGATAGAATTTAGCCAGCGACTCCAGTTCCTCATGATACATGAGGTACATGTTCTTTTCGCCGACCTGATCGAAGTGGAAAGCCTGCTTGTGCTTCAGGGCGGGGCCTTCGACCCATTTGCCGCCTTCCCAATGGCGTGAGGGGGCGGTCACTTCGCGGATGTTGATTTCCGGGTTGAAGTTGGTCGCGAAATGCTGGCCATGGTCGCCGCCGTTGCAGTCGAGAATGTCGAGCGTGTCGATGCGGTCGAGCAGATGTTTCTTGATGTAGGACGCAAAGACGCTGGTGACGCCGGGGTCGAATCCCGATCCCAACAGCGCCATGATGCCCGCTTCCTTGAAGCGGTCCTGATAGGCCCACTGCCAGCCATATTCGAACTTGGGCGTGTCGCGCGGTTCGTAATTGGCGGTGTCGAGATAATCGACCTTGGTCGCCAGACAGGCGTCCATGATGTTGAGGTCCTGATAGGGCAAAGCGAGATTGACGACGAGCTTCGGCTGAACCTGTTCGATCAGGGCGATGGTGGCGGCGACGTCATCAGCATCCACCTGCGCCACGTCGATGGTGACGCCGGTGCGGGCCTTCACCGATTCGGCGACCTTCTGGCAGCTGATCAGGCGACGGCTGGCGAGCGTGATATGGCTGAAGATATCAGGATTCATCGCCATCTTGTGAACCGCGACAGATCCGACGCCGCCTGCGCCGATGACCAGAACCTTGCTCAATTCCATTGCTCCATGCTGTGCCGCGCTCCCCGCGCGAAAGCGCCCATATAGGGGCTGTGCGTGACAGCGCAAAGTCAGAGCGAACGACAGCTTTCCGCGAGGGCGGAAGCGATGGGCGATTTTGCAGTGGATCAGGGCATTGCGCCCATGATTTAACCATCAGCAGCGAAGCGGACGACCGCCGTGAGAGGAAGCATGATGGGCCATCGCAATTTTGATCTGGTCACAGAGCGCGTGAGGAATTGGGGCCGCTGGGGTCCCGACGATGCGCGCGGAACGCTGAACCACATCGGGCCGGAAGCGCTGCAGCGGGCCGCGCGAGAAGTCCGGTCGGGCAAGTCCTTTACGCTGGGGCTGCCGTTCGATGGCGACGGGCCGCAGGACGACCGCAATCGACCCAACCCCGATTTGAGTATCGTGATGGTCGCCCAGCCGATCGGCCAAGGCGGGCGGACCACATTTTCCGACGATTTCATGAAAATGCCGCTGCAATGTGCGACCCAGTGGGATGCGTTGTCGCACGTCCATTATGATGGCGAGATGTATAATGGATGCAAGGTTTGCGACAGCATCGGCCAGAATGGAGTAACGCGCCATGGCATTGAGCATCTGGCCAATCCCGGCATCGTTTCGCGCGGCGTGCTGATCGACGTCGCGCGCCATTTCAAGGTCGATCGCCTGCCTGCCGCTTACGAAATCAGCATCGATGATCTTCGCGCGGTGCTGGACGCGCAGGGCACGGCCATCATGCCCGGCGACATTGTCCTGGTGCGGACCGGCCAGATCCAATATTTCACCGTCGACAAGGATAGGGATGGTTTCCTGTACGGCGGGTCTGGCCTGCATTTTTCCTGCGCGGAATATCTGCATGACGTGTCGGCGGCGGCGCTGGCAGCGGACAATATTTCCGTTGAATATGTCGATATCGCGACCATGGATGACAGTATCGGGCTGCCCCTGCATGTCTGCTGCCTGCGCGAAATGGGCATGCCGCTGGGCGAGATGTTCGATATGGAAGCGCTGGCGGCGGACTGCGCGGCGGACGGGCGTTACAGCTTCATGCTGTCCGCCGCACCGTTGGCGTTCACCGGGGCGGTCGGGTCCCCCGTCAATCCGATTGCGCTGAAATAGCGGTGATCAGGCTAGGCCTAATGGCTTAGGACCCCAGCCGTTTTTTGCCGTCTATCGCCAAGGATATACCCCCTGATTGCAGTGCCCGCGCTGCTGGCGGCGTGATAGTTTCGCGCCCTGTCATATGAAGGAGGCTGCCTTGCCAGAGGATCCCAACCAGAGTTCAGGCGCGCAAGAGAATTCCGGCGCGGAAGACAGGCGCGATTTCCTGAAAACCTGCGGGCGGTTCGCCGTGACCGTTCCCCCTGCGGTAACCATCTTGCTGTCTACGTCGCTATCATCGGAAGCGATCGCCAAGTCCGCTGGCGGCGGCGGCGGCGGTGGGCCGAAGGGCAATAACGGCGTGGGCAACGGCCCCGATCCGCAGCCCCCCGGCAATCCCCCGATCAACGATGGTCCGGGCACCGGTCCGGGCAATCCGGGCAGGCGCAACAAGATCTGAGTGCGACCATGGGGGCGGCCTGCTGAGCGGTGGAGATGATGCTGCGTCTTTCTCAGGGCACATCCATTGTCTTCATCGACGGTCAGCCTTTGATCCATTCGCCCGGCAGGCAGGTGCTTCTGGAAATGAACCAGATCGCCGGCTATATCGGTTGTCGACTGGAAGACGGGGTCCCGTTCCAGCAACTGGCGCAGGAAGTGCTGGAGCGCGGCTTTTCCGAACCTCAATCCATGTTGCGGACAGAGCTGGCCAATTGGTCCCTTGGGGGACTGATCCATGCCTGCGATCCCCCGCCTTCGTCCCAGCCTCTGGTGACGCAGCTGATTTCGATCGGCGGCACAGGCTTTGCGCTGCGCTATCATGATGAGCGCCTTGCCACCCGCGTCGCTCCGCTATTTGCTCATCTGGAAACGGAGGGGGAAACCGCCAGCGTCATCTATGATCTGTGGCAGGATGACGGCATGGCGTGCCTTAGTCGCAATGGTGAACCGGCATCTGTCCTGCAACCCGCGCAGGTGGGACCCGTCATCAAGGCAAGGGTTGCCGACGATATTCTGAAAGATCAGCGATGGTTGATGGCCCTGCATGCCGGTTGCCTGCATCGTCATGGCAAGGCGCTGCTGATCCTGGGAGAACCGGGCGCCGGGAAGACGACCCTGACGTCCTGGCTGACGGGGCAGGGATTTATCTATGGCGGCGATGACATCACCGTCGTCAACGGCGATGGCCGGGTGCAGGGCCTGCCGTTCCTACCGTCCGTCAAGGCAGGAGGGTGGAAGTTGCTGGCGTCGGTTTATGACGGTCTGGCGCGATTGCCGGTACATGTCCGGCCCGATCGCAGGCGCGTTCGGTTCCCCACGCCTGGCGCGGTGGCGGGGGGTGAAATCGCGGAAATCGGCTGGATCATCAAATTGCGCCGAGGGGACGCCGGTCCGGCAAGGCTGGAAACGATGACGTCGGCACTGGCGCTGAAGCATCTTTTAGCTGAAGCGGTTTCGCACGGTGAGGGGCTGGAACGTCGCGCGCTTGATGTGCTGATAAGGGCGGTGGCGTCGGCCAAGTGCGGTGAATTGCATTATCGGCAGCTTGAAGATGCGACCCGGCTGCTGAGACGATTGTGCGATGATGAATCGGCTTGATCGCCTGCAGGGTTTGCTCGCCTGTCTGGATGGCGACCTTCCCCGGCAGGATGATTGGACGGGCATCATCGAACTGGCGAACCATTCCCTGTGCACGCCGCTGGTGGCCAGCCAACTTGAAGCGGCTGGGCGGTTTCCGGCCCTTCCCTCCGATCTGCGGCGGTTCCTGCGGGAAATCCATGTCCGCAATGGAGAGCGAAACCGGCGGCTGCTCAACCAGCTGGATGAAGCGGCTGCGCTGCTGAATTCCGTGGGGGTTGAGCCGGTGTTGATGAAGGGCACGGCTTGGCTAGCGGCTGTCAAAGACGATCAACGGGCCGACCGGCTGATCACCGACCTGGACCTGATGGTCCCGCCCGCGCGATTTCATGACGCCATCGAGCAGCTGGTTGGCGCTGGCTATCGACTGGATTCGCCGTTGGTCCGACCGGATGTGCCGGTGGTCCTGCTACGCCCGGAAGATGCCGGAACCATCGACCTGCACAGCGAATATGGCGGAGCCACGACGTTGCGCTTTACTCATGCGGACATGGTCGGGGATGCATCGCTCCACCGGCTGACCAGCGGTGTTGCCTATCTTCCTTCTCCCGTCGTCGGCATGGCCATCCTGCTACTGCACGATCAGCTGAAGGGGAGGGATTATCTGAGGGGGCGGATCGACCTTCGCCACATGCTGGACATGCGGTCTTTAACGGCGGGGTTCGGCCCTTCGGAATGGGAGCGGTTGGACAGGCTGTTTCCACCCGGTTACGCGCGGACGGCAGCCAGAACGCAATTGTTTACTGCACACCGACTGTTGGGGCTGAATGTGCCCCATTATGTGCGCCGCAGCGCACGCGCCAAGCTGCAACATTGGCGGCGCATGGTCCAGATACGTTGGCCCGCGAGCGCGCTGATGCTGACGATGCTGTCCCTTCTCGATCCCCAATATCTGGCCGCGCGTCGGCGCTGGAGGTTGGCGCGAGGCGAAAAGCTGTCGGGCGGCAAAACGGGTGCGCGTGCGTGGCTACCCCGTCGGGTGAGCGTCGCGCGGCTGCTCAGCTGGAAGGAAGTCGGGAAGGTATGAGTTGGGCGCAGCTTAACTGACGAGCCGACGCAATCCTTCCACCGTGTCCGCCTCCGCCGCAGGTTTGTCGCGCCTGATCCGGGCGACCCGTGGAAAGCGCATGGCAAGGCCCGACTTGTGCCGCTTGCTCTCGTGAATGCTGTCGAACGCCACTTCGAGGACCAGTGACTTTTCCACCTCTCGCACAGGCCCGAAGCGGTTGACCGTGTTGGTGCGTACGAAGCGGTCTAGCCATTTCAGTTCCTCGTCGGTGAAGCCGCTATAGGCTTTGCCGACGGGGAGCAGTTCGCCTTCCTCCGTCCAGCAGCCGAAGGTGTAATCCGAGTAGAAGGATGAGCGTTTGCCGTGGCCGCGCTGGGCGTACATCATGACGCAGTCGGCGGTCAGGGGATCGCGTTTCCATTTGTACCAGAGCGCTGCCTTGCGCCCGGCGACATAGGGGCTGTCGCGGCGTTTGAGCATAACGCCTTCGATGGCGGCGTCGCGGGCGCCTGCGCGGATTTCGGCGAGGCTTTCGAAGTCGGGAGCTTCGATGAGG
Organism: uncultured Sphingobium sp.; assembly: GCA_946885845.1. The sequence continues at coordinate 102,376 of CAMPHJ010000005.1, forward strand.
GCGGAGATGTCGAAGCGGTCCGGGTCAAGAGCCGGGATCATGGCTTCGAGGCGAGGGCGGCGTTGGTCCCAGGGAAGGGCGCGCAGGTCTTCGTCCGCGTGGAGCAATATGTCGTACAGGCGGACGAAGGCGGGGTAGTCGGCCATCATCTTTGCCGTGACGGCTTTGCGGCCCAGACGCTGCTGGAGGGCATTGAAGCTGGCGGCTTCTCCTCCCTGAAACTCACCTTTTACGAGCAGTTCGCCGTCGAGGACTGCGTGAGCGGAGAAGGCCTCCGCGATTTCCGGGAAGCTGGCGCTGATGTCGTCTCCGGCGCGGCTGTAGAGGCGGGTTTGCTCGCCCGTGCCCACGATCTGGATGCGGATGCCGTCCCATTTCCATTCGGCCGCATATTGGGCGAGATCGACGCTGTCGGCTTCCAGTGGGTGGGCGAGCATGAACGGGCGGAAGAAGGGCGTGCCTGCCGGATCGGGGCGGCCGGACCTGCCTTCCGCCCAATCGAACAGGGCGGTGTAGGGTGGCGCGAGGGCGTGCCAGCATTCCTCCACATCATCGACGTCGAGGTCGAAGGCCTGGGCAAAGCCGGTCTTGGCCAGGCGGGCGGAGATGCCGACGCGGAGCCCCCCGGTGGCGAGCTTGAGCAGAGCGAAGCGGCCTGACGCGTCGAGATGGTCCATCATCTGCGCGAGCGTGTCGGGTGCTGCGGCGCGACTGACGCTGTGCAGGCGGTCGATGATAGCGGAGAGAGTGAGGGAGCCGTCGTCTATCTCAGCGGGCTGGTCCTCGCGCTTGGGCCAGAGGAGGGCGACGGTTTCGGCCAGGTCGCCAACATAGTCCCGGCTCATTTCGTAGAGGACCGGATCGGTGCGGGCGCGGATCATCTCGCCGATGGCGGAGGCCTTGACCGCCTTTATGTCGAGATTGCCGGTTAGGGCGGCGAGCGCCCAGCCGCGATCGGGATCGGGGGCTTCGCGCATGTAGCGGGCGATGAGGTCGAGCTTGCCGTTGCGGGAGCGGGTGTAGACGAGGCCGTCGAGGAGTTGGGAGAAGGCGCGCATCAGCCCTCATCCTCATCTTCGCGGCCGACCAGTTCGAGTGCCCGCGCGCGCATCTGGTGGGTCATGCACCAGTGGAGCAGGGCTTCTTCGCGGCCGTGGGTGATCCAGGTTTCGGTAGGGGCTACTTCGCGGATGGTGCTGGTCAGCTCGTCCCAATCGGCATGGTCGGATATGACGAGCGGGAGTTCGACATTCTTTTGCCGGGCGCGCTGGCGGACGCGCATCCAGCCTGACGCCATGGCGGTGATCGGGTCGGGTAGGCGACGACTCCAGCGGTCGTTGAGGGCGGATGGCGGCGAGACGATGAGGTGGCCGCGCATCTCCTTGGCTGGAACGCCGGTCGCGGGACGCAACTCGCCGAGATTTATGCCGAAATCCTGATAAAGCGCGCACATGCGTTCCATCGCCCCGTGGATGTATATGGGATCATGATGGCCGCGCGCGCGAACTTCGCAGATGAGGCGCTGAGCCTTGCCGAGCGCATAGGCGCCGACGAGGACGCAGCGGTCGGGATGGGCGTGGAGCGCGGCGAGCAGGCGGTCGACTTCGCTGCCGGTGTCAGGATGGCGGAAGACGGGGAGGCCAAAGGTGGCTTCGGTGACGAAGATGTCGCAGGGGACGGGTTCGAACGGCTTGCAGGTGGGATCAGGGCGGCGCTTGTAATCGCCGGTGACGATGACGCGCTCGCCTGCATGTTCCAGCAGGATTTGCGCCGAGCCGAGGACATGGCCTGCGGGAATGTAGGAGATGTCCACCCCGCCCATACGGACCTGCTCGCCATAGCCGACCGCCGTGCCGCTGGCCGTGCCATAGCGCAGGGCCATGATGGCGAGTGTTTCTTGCGTCGCCCAGACATGGCCATGGCCGCCGCGCGCATGATCGGCATGGCCGTGGGTGACGAGCGCGCGTTCGGCTGGCTGTGATGGATCGATCCAGGCGTCAGCGGGGCGGACGTAGATTCCGGTCGGGTGCGGTTCGATCCAGTGCGGCATGTGCAGGTAGAAGATGGGATGCGGGGCTAAGGTTCCGCAAGGGGGCTTCATGAAGGCATAACCGAACCGTCATCCCGGCGACATGGCGTGGTCCTTAAGGGCCTTGGATGAATGGCAGAAGGAAGCGCGCCACATGGCATCTGCGGCACATCGGAACATCACTCGCGCCGTGCACCGGCATCTGTCAGAGCAGGGACTGCTGGAGCGGGCCTTCATATTTTGCCTTCCGGGGTCTGGTCTACGCCCAGATTTGGGAGGACCCGGAGGTGGACATGGACGCGCTGGCGATCACGGGCGACTGCCATGTTGTCACCATCGCGTCGGGCGAGTGCAACGTGCTGAGCCCCGCGAAGATCAAGGGATTTCCAGTGGTAGGGCTCGGCATAGCTGCACGAGATCCCAGCCTTCGCTGAGATGACGGTATGAAAGCATGATCCGGTCTTGCCCGACCGGATTTAAACGTTTCTATTCTCGTCCCGCAAAGTGCGTGAAACGCATGTTGGAACTGGGCTCCTGCCTTCGCCAGGGCGCGGTTGCGAAAGCCCCTGGCGTCAGGCCGCCTTTTTGAGTTCCAGTTCCAGGCGGTCCCAGATTTCGACGAGCGCCTGCACCAGTTCGCGCATCATCTGTTCGGTGTGCGCCGGGCCGGGGGTGAAGCGCAGGCGTTCCGTGCCGCGCGGGACGGTGGGATAGTTGATCGGCTGCACATAGGCGCCATATTCGGCGAGCAAGATGTCGCTGATGCGCTTTGCCTTCACCGGATCGCCGACCATCAGGGGCACGATATGCGTGACCGATGGCATGACCGGCAGACCGGAGTCCGCCATCAGGCGTTTGAGCGTCGCGGCTGCGGCCTGCTGGCCTTCGCGTTCCTCGCTCGACCCCTTGAGGTGACGGACGCTGGCCAGCACACCTGCGACCAGCACCGGCGAAAGCGACGTGGTGAAGATGAAGCCCGGCGCATAGCTGCGGATCACATCCACGATCATCTGGTCTGCCGCGATATAGCCGCCCATGACGCCGAATGCCTTGCCCAGTGTCCCTTCGATGATGGTCACGCGATGCGCGACCTCATCCCGTTCGGAAATGCCGCCACCACGGGCGCCATACATGCCCACGGCATGGACTTCGTCCAGATAGGTGAGCGCGTTGAATTCTTCGGCCAGGTCGCAAATGGCGGCGATTGGCGCGATGTCGCCGTCCATCGAATAGACGCTTTCAAAGGCGATGAGCTTGGGCGCGTCGGGATCTTCTGCTTCAAGAAGTTCGCGAAGGTGGTCAAGGTCGTTGTGCCGGAAAACGCGTTTTTCACAGCCCGAATTGCGGATGCCCGCGATCATCGATGCGTGATTCAGTTCGTCGGAAAATACGATGCAGCCGGGCAACAGCTTGGCGAGGGTGGAGAGCGCCGCTTCGTTCGAGACATAGCCCGACGTGAACAGCAGGGCCGCTTCCTTGCCATGCAGATCGGCGAGTTCGCGTTCCAGATCGACATGATAATGGGTGTTGCCGCCGATATTACGGGTGCCGCCTGATCCGGCGCCGACATCATGCAGCGCCTCTTCCATAGCGGCGACGACTTTGGGATGCTGGCCCATGGCCAGATAGTCGTTCGAACACCAGACAGTGATCGGCTTTGGACCATTATGACCATGGAAGCAGCGGGCATTGGGGAATGATCCCCTGTTTCGCAGGATATCGATGAATACTCGATAACGGCCTTCTTCATGCAGCCGGTCAATCGCCTGTGCGAAGATATGCTTGTAATTCACCTGACGCCCTTAGTCCCTTGTGGCCCGCATTCCCCTCTTGCGGGGCGTTTACCTGCTGTGCCGTTCCATTACCAGCGATAACCGTTCGCAGCGCTAGGGAGAAATACCTATCATAGTGATAGAAGAAGTTGAAGGTGGACCAAAGGTCCCACCCCGCTACAGCGCCTCCATCTCGTCAATGCCAAAGTCCGCCAGCGCAGTGGCGAGCGTTGCGACGCTGCCGTCGAGCCGGGTGAATACGGCCTTGCCCGGCGGGGGAGATGACGGCCAGACTTGCCCCTGGGTCAGATAGGCGATGCGCCGCGCGATGCCTTCGCCGCCATGGACAAAGCGCAGCGGTCGGGGCGCGGCGGCGGCAAGTTCGGCCTCCACCAGCGGGAAATGGGTGCAGGCAAGGACGACGACATCCATCCGGTCGCCGCCCGGTTGTTCCAGAAGGCCCGCCAGTGCGTCGCGCGCAATCGCGGGGTCGAGCGGTTCGCACCGCAGCTTGGCTTCGGCCAGTTGGACCAGTGCCGCCGAGCCATGGCGCAAGACGGTGCAGTCGGCCCCGAATTCGGCGGCGAGCCTGTCGACATAGGGCTGGCGCACGGTAGCGTCGGTGCCCAGCACGCCGAAGACGCGGCTTTGCGACAGCAGCGCGGCGGGCTTGATCGCCGGGACGGTGCCGACGACGGGAATGTCCAGGGCGGCGCGCACGGCGGACAGGGCGATGGTCGATGCGGTGTTGCAGGCGATTACCGCCAGGCGGGGACGGAAACGTTCGACCAGCCGCCCCAGCAATGCGGGCACGCGGGCGGCGATTTCCGCCTCGCTCTTTGTCCCATAGGGGAAACCGGCGCTGTCCGCAGCATAGACGATCGGGGCGTTCGGCAACATCGCGCGCGCCGGAGCCAGAATGGACAGCCCGCCGACGCCGGAATCGAAAAACAGCAGGGGAGCAGTTGGTGCGACCTTCATGATGGGGCACATGTCGCGACCTGGGCGGGGCTGTCAACCTGCAGCCGGACGTCTTCGTCATTGCCCGGTGCGCGCGGAACGCTATGGTCGCGCCCGCAACAATTTCGGCGAGATCATGACTCCACCCTGGCTTATTCCCGCGACCGTCCTGCTGATCGGCTATCTGCTCGGCTCCATTCCATTCGGGCTGCTGCTGACGCGCATGACCGGGGCGGGGGACCTGCGCCAGATCGGGTCTGGCAATATCGGCGCCACCAACGTGCTGAGGACCGGGCGCAAGGGGCTGGCGGCGGCGACATTGCTGCTGGACCTGCTGAAAGGTGCTGCCGCTGTGCTGGTCGGTGCGGCGCTGGTCGATGGCGGCGGTCCCATGGCGGGCGCGATGGCCTTTATCGGCCATTGCTACCCGGTCTGGCTGCGCTTTGCCGGTGGCAAGGGAGTTGCGACGATGATGGGCGTCATCACTGCGCTCCACTGGCCCGCCGGGATCGTCTTTGCGCTGGTGTGGCTGGCGGCCCTGTTCGGCACGCGCTGGTCGTCGGTAGGCGGCATGGCGGCGGCAGTCAGCGCGCCCATCGCGATGTGGTTCATGGACAGGATCGACCTAGTCCCCGTCGCCCTGGCGCTCGCCCTGATCGTGCTGTGGCGGCACCGGGCGAACATCGCCCGCCTGGCCAAGGGCGCGGAGCCCAAGATCGGAGCCGCCAAGGGGTGAGCGAGCAGGACAGGTTCGATCGCCTTCGCCTGATCCGGTCTCCACGGATCGGGCCGGTTACCTTCAAGCAGTTGATCGCGCGCTTCGGCACGGCGTCGGAGGCGCTTCGTGCGGTGCCCGAACTGGCAGCGCGGGGCGGTGGCAAGGGCAGCGTGGCCGACGCCGCCGCTGTGGAGCAGGAAATCGCGCGCAGCCGCGCACTGGGCGGACGCTATCTGCTGATGGGTGACGCGGATTATCCGTTTCTGCTCGATCAGATGGAGGGCGCCCCGCCTGCCCTGATCGTGCGGGGCGATGTCACGCTGGCAGCGCGGCAGTGCGTGGCCATGGTCGGTGCGCGCAACGCGTCGGCGGCGGCCTGTCGATTCGCCCGGACGCTGGCGCAGGACCTGGGACAGCGGGGCGCTGTGACGGTGTCCGGCCTGGCGCGCGGCATCGACACGGCAGCGCATCAGGGATCGATTGCGACCGGGACGATCGGCGTCATCGCCTGCGGCATCGATGTCATATTCCCCCCGGAAAATGCCGATTTACAGGAACAGATGGCCAAGGACGGGCTGCTGGTGACGGAGCATCCACCTGGAACGCAGCCGCTCGCCCGGCATTTTCCAGCGCGCAACCGGATCATCGCAGGGCTGGCCGCGGGCACGGTGGTCGTCGAAGCAGCGCCGCGTTCCGGGTCGCTGATAACCGCGCGACTGGCGGCTGAAGCGGGGCGGGAGGTCATGGCGGTTCCAGGATCACCACTCGACCCCCGCGCGCAGGGATGCAACCAGCTGATTCGCGACGGGGCGATTTTGGTGCAGGACGGTGCGGACGTCATGGAGGCCATCGGCAGCATCGATGTCCGCATGGTCCGGCAGGGAAGCCTGAATTTTGCGGGGGAGCCTGTGTCAGCCGATGTGGCTGCACGCGACCGCGCGGAGGTGGTCGGGTTGCTCGGCTCTGCGCCGGTTCCGGTGGATGAGGTCATTCGCCTGTCCGGCCTAAGCCCCGCTATCGTGCAGACGGTGCTGCTGGAACTGGAGCTGGCAGCGCGGCTGGAACGCCATGCAGGTGGCAAGGTCAGCCTATCATGATGCTCTTGACGTGGGCCGTCGTCGCCTTCCAGACTCGCGCGTGTACGTGAGAGCACTCAAAAACCGGGGCATTAATGCAGCTTGTTATCGTTGAATCGCCAGCCAAGGCGAAGACCATCGAGAAATATCTGGGAGGGGATTTCCACGTTCTCGCCAGCTATGGCCATATTCGCGACCTGCCGCCCAAGGACGGATCGGTAGACCCCGACGCGGGCTTTGCCATGAGTTGGGAAAATTATGGCGACAAGGGCAAGCAGCTAAAAGCCATCACGGACGAGGCCAAGAAAGCCACGCGCCTGATCCTGGCGACTGACCCGGATCGTGAGGGGGAGGCGATCAGCTGGCATGTGCAGGAAGTGCTGCGGGCGAAAAAGGCGCTGCCTGCGGTCGTGGACCGGGTGACCTTCAACGCGATCACCAAGGCCGCGGTGCTGGACGCGATGGCCAAGCCGCGCGCTCTGGATGAAGACCTGATCGACGCCTATCGGGCGCGGCGGGCGCTGGATTATCTGGTCGGCTTTACGCTGTCGCCGGTGCTGTGGCGCAAGCTGCCGGGCGCCAAGTCGGCGGGGCGCGTACAGTCGGTGGCATTGCGGCTGGTGGTCGAGCGCGAGCGCGAGATCGAGAGCTTCATCGCTCAGGAATATTGGTCGGTCGCGGCCGAAATGGAGCAGGGCGGGCAAGGTTTCACCGCACGACTGGTGCGTTGGAAGGGCGAGAAGATCGACCGGCTGACCATCGGCAAGGAAGGCGACGCCATGGCCGCGAAGGCGGACGTGGAGGCGGGGCGCTTTACCGTCGAGAAGGTTGAGACCAAGCCGGTTTCGCGCAATCCTCCCGCCCCTTTCACGACATCGACGTTGCAGCAGGAGGCCGCGCGCAAGCTGGGCTTTTCCGCCAGTCATACGATGCGGATCGCGCAGCAGCTCTACGAAGATGGCGCGATAACCTATATGCGTACCGATGGCGTGCAGATGGACGGCAGCGCCATTTCCGCCGCCCGCAAGGCGATCGCGGAACGCTATGACGGCGGCTATCTGCCGGAAAAGCCGCGCCAGTATCAGACCAAGGCGAAAAATGCGCAGGAAGCGCATGAGGCGATCCGTCCGACCGAATTTTCGCGGGACAAGGTTGGCAGCGGCGACCATGCGCGGCTCTATGACCTGATCTACAAGCGGGCGCTGGCGAGCCAGATGGCATCGGCCCGACTTGAGCGGACGACTATTGATCTGGTGGATGGCACGGGCCAGCACGGGCTGCGGGCGACGGGTCAGGTGGTGATTTTCCCCGGTTTTCTGGCGCTTTATGAGGAAGGCCGCGACGACAGCGAGGATGATGATTCCAAGCTGCTGCCGCGCATGGTTGAGGGGGACGCGCCGGCCAAGAAGAAGGTGACGGCGGAGCAGCATTTCACCCAGCCCCCGCCGCGCTTTTCGGAAGCATCCTTGGTCAAGCGGCTGGAGGAGTTGGGGATCGGGCGGCCATCCACCTACGCCTCGACGCTGCAGGTGCTCAAGGACCGCGACTATGTGCGGGTGGAAAAGAACCGCTTCTTCGCAGAGGAGAGCGGGCGGTTGGTGACGGCGTTCCTGGAGCGATTCTTCGAACGCTATGTGTCCTATGATTTTACCGCTGGCCTTGAGGACGAGCTGGACGAGATTTCAGGTGGTCGTGCCCAATGGCAGGAAGTGCTGGAAGCATTCTGGCGCGACTTCAAGCCCAAGACTGCCGAGGTGATGGAGCAGAAGCCGTCGGATATCACGGCAGAACTGGACAAGTTTCTGGAGCCGATGCTGTTCCCTCCGCGCGCCGATGGCAGTAACCCGCGCGCTTGCCCGATGTGCGGTGACGGGCAGCTGTCGCTGCGCGGTGGCCGGTTCGGCGCGTTTATCGCCTGCTCCAATTATCCAGAGTGCAAATATACACGCAAGTTCGGGCAGCCCGGCGGCGCCGACGGGGGTGAGGACAAGGGGCCGGAGGTGCTGGGGCAGCATCCCGAAACCGGGCAGGACATCGTTCGGAAATCCGGGCGCTTTGGTCCCTATATCGAGATGGGTGAAGGGAAAGAGGCCAAGCGCGGTTCCATTCCCAAGGACCTGCCCGATGGCGAAATGACGCTGGAATGGGCAGTGAAGCTGCTCAGCCTGCCGCGCGAGGTTGGGCTGCACCCGGAAACGGGCAAGCCGATTGTGGCAAATATCGGCCGTTTCGGGCCTTATCTGCTGCACGACGGCAAATATGGGCGTCTGTCATCCACATCGGAAATTTTCGAGGTGGGGATGAACAGCGCCGTGGTGAAGCTGGCCGAGGCGGCGAACAAGGGCGGGCGCGGCGCGTCCCGTGAGCCATTGAAGGTTCTGGGCAAGCATCCGCGCACCGAGGCTGAGATCAAGCTGATGGAGGGGCGCTATGGCCCCTATGTCACCGACGGCACGACCAATGCGACGCTGCCCAAGACCATCGAGCAGGATGCGTTGACGCTGGAGGAGGCGGCGCAGTTGATCGACGCGCGGGCTGCGGCGGCTCCGGCCAAGAAGGGGAAGAAAAAGGCTCCGGCGAAGAAGGCTGCGGCGAAGAAGCCTGCTGCCAAGAAGGCGCCTGCGAAGAAGAAGGCGGCGGTGGAGTAATCCGCCACCGGAATAAGCAGCGTGCTCCTGCCTTCGCAGGAGCACGTGGTTTACTCCACCCAATCCAGCCCGATGTCGCGGTAGATGAAGCGGTCATCTTCCCAGTCTTCCTTCACCTTGACGTGGAGGTAGAGGTGGACTTTGACCCCCATCAACTGCGCCAGTTCGGCGCGGGCCTTTGATCCGATTTCCTTGAGGCGCTGCCCACCCTTGCCCAGCACGATGGCACGCTGGCTGGAACGACCGACCAGGATCTGCTGGTGGATTTCGACCGATCCGTCCTCACGTTCCTTATATTGTTCGGTATCGACGGCAGCCGCATAGGGCAGTTCGGCGTGGAGCTGGTGATAAAGCTGTTCACGGGTGATTTCGGCGGCCATCATCCGGTCGGTGGCGTCGGACACCTGATCTTCGGGGAAATGCCAGGGGCCTTCGGGCATGGCGGCGGCGAAAGCGCTTTTGAGTTCAGGCAGGCCGTCGCCAGTCTGGGCCGACACGAAATAGGTTTCCGCGATGTCGAGCTGTTCATAGAGCCGCTGGGTATGGACGAGCAGCTTTTCCTTGATGGCGATATCGACCTTGTTGAGGATCAGCCATTTCTTTTCCGGCCGGGCGGACAGGGCGGCGATAATCGGTTCCATCTTGGAACCAAGGCCCGCCTTGCCATCGACGATCAACGCGATGAGGTCCGCACCCTGCGCGCCGCCCCATGCGGCCTGGACCATGGCGCGGTCCAGGCGACGTTTGGGCGCGAAGATGCCAGGCGTATCGACCAGCACCATCTGCGCATCGCCTTCGATCGCGACGCCCATGACACGGGTGCGGGTGGTCTGCGCCTTGGGACTGGTGATCGCCACCTTTTGACCGACAAGCGCATTCACCAGCGTGGATTTGCCCGCATTGGGCGCGCCGACGATGGCGACGACGCCGCAGCGCTGGGATTTTAACTCAACAGTCAATCATATCTCCGTTCGGATAGGTCAGCGTGCTCCTGCGAAGGCAGGAGCCCAGTTTTTGGCGTCTCAGCTGGGCTCCTGCCTTTGCAGGAGCACGCTATATCACAAGTAAACGGTCAACCCGTCAGCTTATCCAACAGCGCTTTCGCCGCCGCCGTTTCCGCTTCCTGCTTGCTGCCCCCGGACGCGCTCGCTTCGCCCGCGCCCTTGATTGAGACGGTGACGGTGAACCGCAGCGCATGATGAGGTCCAGAGCGGTCGGTCAGCGCATATTCGGGGGGCTTGCGACGGTTGGCGGCTGCCCATTCCTGAAGGGTGGACTTGGGATGTTTGGGCGCGCTTTCTTGTGTGTCGACCCGGCTTGCCCACAGGCGGCGGACCAGGGCCCGCGCCTCTTCCAGCCCGGATTCCAGATAGAGGGCGCCGATCAATGCTTCCATGACGTCGCCCAGCACATTGTCGCTGTCGGTGGCGCCGTCGTCGCGGGCTTGCTTGCCCAGGATGACATGGGCAGGAACACCGGCCCCGCGCGCGACGTCCGCGCAGGTTTCGCCGGAAACGAGCGCGTTGAAGCGGCGGGATAGCTTGCCTTCCGGTTCATCGGGAAAGCGATCATAGAGCCATTCGGAGATCAGCAGGCCCAGGATGCGGTCGCCCAGAAATTCCAGCCGTTCGTAATTGACGGCGTTGGCGCTGCCATGGGTCAGCGCCTGGGTGAAGGCGGCCGGGTTGCCGGGCGCGCGCCCGATCAATCCGGCGAGCCACCCAGCCGTGTCGGGCTTCGTCAAAAACCTTCCCCGATGCGGTTCCAGCGCGCTGCGGTGAACCATGTCCAGGGCAGCAGCCAGTTGGCGCTGCCATCGGTGGAAAAGACCGATACCATCGCCTTGCCCACCAGATTTTCCTGAGGAACCAGGCCAATGCCGCCGCCTTCGACCGCCGGGAAGCGGCTGTCGGCGCTGCGGTCGCGATTGTCGCCCATCATGAACAGATGACCTTCGGGCACCAGCACCGTGTCGCGATCATCGGCTGCGCTATCGGGCGCGAGGTCGAGCACATTGTAGCTTTTGCCGCCGGGCAGAGTCTCGCGAAATTGCGGGTAGCGGCACTGCCGACCGCCATCGGGCGCATCTTCTTCGAACTTGGGGCGGTAGCAGGGCGAGGGGCTGCCTTCCTTCGCAGCGGCGTCCAGCATGTTGGGCGAAACCGGGATGACGAGGTCTGCGACCTTTTGTTTCGGTATGGCCTGACCATTGAGATACACCGTGCCGCCCCGGATCGAGATCATGTCGCCGGGCAGGCCGATCACGCGCTTGATATAATCATTTTTCTGGCTGGGCGGCGCCTTGAACACGGCGACATCGCCCCGTTCCGGCGTGGAGGCGAAGACACGGCCCGGAATCAGCGGCAGATTGAACGGCAGCGAATAGCGCGAATAGCCATAGGGCCATTTGGCGACGAGCAGATAATCGCCGATCAACAGGCGCGGCTGCATCGATTCCGATGGAATGTTGAAAGGCGATACGATGAAGCTGCGCAGGACGAAGACGAACACCGCCAGCTTTGCGAGAAACCAGATGAAGTCCCGCGTTTCGGATTTTGCGCTCATGCCGTGTCGTCTAATCCTTCATTCCGCCTTGAAAACAGGCCGACGCGGCTTTTGCTGCCTGGGAAACCCGGCGTCAAGCGCAAGGGGCGGTGCAATGATCGGCAGCCTTGGCTAAGAGGAGCAGGAATCGACGGGTGCGGCGTCGATACCTATCAACGCGAATGAGGATTCCCTAGTCCATGTCCAGCCCTGCACTGGAGGCCATTGCGGCCCTTCCCCCGGTGGAACTGAAGTCCATTTTCACGGCGGATCCCGATCGGCTGACCAAATTCACGCTGACGCAGGGGCCGATCCGTTTCGATTGGTCGAAAACCCACCTGACCGACGAACTGCTGGACGGCTTTGTAAAGCTGGCCGGGGAAAAGGGATTTGCCGCCCAGCGCGACGCCCTGTTTGCGGGCGAGCCGATCAACACTAGCGAAGGCCGCGCCGCCGAACATCCGGCGGAACGCGGCGAGGGCAATGCGCAAAGCGTGTCCCGCGCCAAGATGCTCCATGCCCGGATGCGCGCGCTGATCGACGCGATTGAGGGGGAGGCGTTGGGCCCAATCCGCCATATCCTGCACATCGGTATCGGCGGGTCGGCGCTTGGCCCGGACCTGATCATCGATGCGCTGGGCGGCGACGGCGCGCGTTATGACGTCGCGATCGTGTCCAATGTCGATGGAACGGCGCTGGAGCGGGCGATTGCGCGCTTTGATCCCGAAGCGACTTTGATCGCGGTTGCGTCCAAGACCTTTACCACCACCGAAACCATGCTGAACGCCGCAAGCGCCATCAACTGGATGGTCGAAGCGGGGGTGGAGGACCCCTATGGCCGGGTCATCGCCCTGACCGCATCGCCTGAAAAGGCGATCGATTGGGGCGTGGATGAAACCCGCATCCTTCCATTTTCCGAAAGCGTGGGCGGCCGCTATTCGCTGTGGTCGTCCATCGGCTTTCCGGCGGCGCTGGCGCTTGGCTGGGACGCGTTCGAAAGCCTGCTGGAAGGCGCGGCAGCGATGGACCGGCATTTCCGCCTGTCTCCGCTCAACGCCAACGCGCCGCTGATCGCGGCCTTTGTCGACCAATATTATACGCGGATCGCCGGATGCCAGACCCGCGCCCTGTTCGCTTATGATGAGCGGCTGCGGCTGCTGCCCTCCTATCTCCAGCAGCTGGAAATGGAGAGCAATGGCAAGAGCGTGACCCGCGATGGCCAGCCGGTCGATGGACCCAGCGCGCCGATCACCTGGGGCGGGGTCGGCACCGATGCGCAGCATGCCGTGTTCCAGTTGCTGCATCAGGGGACGGTCCTGACCCCGGTCGAATTCGTCGCCTCGATTGAGCCGGGCCATGCGCTGGACCCCGCGCATCACCGGGCGCTGCTGGTGAACTGTTTCGCCCAAGGCGCTGCGTTGATGCAGGGGCGGGCGAATGATGCTGATCCCGCGCGGGCCTATCCCGGCAACCGTCCGTCGACAACGATCCTGCTGGACGATGTGACGCCGGATGCGCTGGGCGCGCTGATCGCCTTCTACGAGCATCGCACTTTCGCCAATGCCGTATTGATGGGGGTCAACCCCTTCGATCAGTTCGGCGTGGAGTTGGGCAAGGAAATCGCAAAGTCGATCGAGGTGGATGGACCCAAGGGGTTCGATCCATCGACGATGGCGCTGATCAATCTTGCCCTGGGCGGAGCGGCCTGAACGCGAAAGTCTTTGTAACTTCGGTGGGAGGCCGCCATATCGCGGCTCATCCCAGCGGAGGCCAGGCATGAGCGATTATGATTTCGACCTTTTCGTCATCGGCGCAGGTTCGGGCGGCGTCCGCGCTTCCCGCGTTGCCGCTGCGCATGGCGCGAAGGTCGCGGTGGCGGAGGAGTATCGGGTCGGTGGCACTTGCGTCATCCGTGGGTGCGTGCCCAAGAAGCTGCTGATCTACGGCGCGCATTTTGCCGAGGATCTGAAGGATGCGCGCCGTTTCGGGTGGAATGTGCCCGACTGCGGCTTTGAATGGAAAGTGCTGCGCGACAATGTGCTGGCCGAGGTTGACCGGCTGGAGGGGCTCTACAAAAACACGCTGGAAAGCCACAAGGTCGAGATGATTGCTGAGCGCGCGACCATCACCGGCCCACATTCGGTGAAGCTGTCGGGTGGGCGCGAAGTCACGGCGAAATATATCCTGATTTCCACCGGCGCCTGGCCCGTTGTGCCTGAGCTTGACGGGGCCGAACATGGCATCACGTCCAACGAAGCCTTTCATCTGGAGGACGCGCCCAAGCGGATTGTGATCGTCGGTGGCGGCTATATCGCCAATGAATTTGCGGGCATTTTCCACCAGCTGGGCAGCCATGTCACCATCGTCAACCGATCTTCGGTGCTGTTGCGCGGCTATGACGAACAGATCCGCGACCGGCTGCTGCAAATCTCCATGATGAAGGGCATCCAGTTCCGTTTTAATGCAGAGATGGAGCGGATAGAGAAGAATGATGACGGCACCCTGTGCGTCCATTTCAAGAATGGCGATCCGATCCCCTGCGACACCGTGATGTTTGCAACCGGGCGCGCGCCGCATGTCGAAGGGCTGGGACTGGAAAGCGCGGGCGTCGAACTGAACGACAAGGGCGCGATCAAGGTCGATGACCACAGCCGCACCAGTTGCGATAGCATCTATGCGGTGGGCGACGTCACCGACCGATTGCAACTGACGCCTGTGGCAATCCGCGAAGGGCATGCCTTTGCCGATACGGTATTTGGCGATAATCCGCGCACGGTAGATTATGACTGCGTGCCGTCAGCGGTGTTCAGCCATCCGCCCTTGGCCGGGGTCGGGCTGACCGAAGCGCAGGCGAAGAACAAGCTGGGCACGGTCAAGGTCTATACCTCGGACTTCCGGCCGATGAAGAATGTGCTGGCGGGCCGGGACGAACGGGCGCTGTACAAGATGGTGGTCGATGCGACAACCAACCGGGTCGTCGGGCTGCACATGATCGGACCTGACGCGCCGGAGATACTTCAGGCGGCGGCGATCGCGGTCAAGGCTGGGCTGACCAAGCAACAATTTGACGACACGGTCGCGCTGCACCCCAGCATGGCCGAAGAACTGGTGCTGCTGAAATAGCTAATCCCGCGCGACGAAGGTCACTACCAGGGCGTCCCGCCACGCCGCCCTGGCCGGGTCGATGGCATGGATTTCGGTGACGCCGTGCAGGATGCGGCGGTCGTCGATCAATATGCTGTCGCCCGGCGTCGCCAGCGTGAATTCGCCCAGCGGCGCACCATCTGGCGCGCCGATGCGGGTGACTCCTTCCCGAACATTGCGCCGTTCGATCAGCATGACGAAAACCCAATCGACGCCGTCGCGGTGCAGTCCTTCGGGTGTGGGGCGTCCAACCTGGCCTTCGCCGGTTTCGATGCGGAACTGATGCATTTCGACATGCCAGGGGTGTTCCCCCGCAGGGTCAAAACTTGACGCGCAAAATGCGAATATCGCCTGCATGACGTCATTGTCGATGGTCGCCTGGGCCACCGGATCGAACCAGCGCTGCACATCGCCGTTCAGGACATTATAGTCCCGGCTCTGGAAATGCGGCTGATGCGGTTTGCGGGTGAAAGCGCCATTCTGGCAATGAAATGCGGCATGGAGCCTGCGGCGATAGCGTCCGCCATCGGCCATGTAGAGGTCGGGGCCAAGATCATGCCAGCTATGGGCAAAGGCACGCCAATCGCTATCTTTGGCGGCCAGCAGCGTCAGCATTGTGCCGCCCGCCACGCGCGCATAGCCGTCGCGCGCCAGATCGGCCGTCCGTTCTTCGCTGTGCGGATCGAGAATGGAACTAGATGTCATGCGCCTCACCCGATCCAATAGGGCACGATCTGCCGATTGTCGGGATCGACCCGGATCGGACGGTCGGCGGGGGGAAAGGCCCGCTGGTCGCAGCTTTGGCGAGCGCACAGGCGACAGGTAATGCCGATCGGCGTCGCGGCACCCTCCATCTCCAGTTGCAGGCCATCTGCATAGACGAAGTTAGCCGCGTGGGCGATTTCACATCCCAGCACGACCGCATAGCGGCGCGGAGTGCGCGAATAGCTGCCGGACGGTTTCACCAGCCCCTTCGCCATGGAGACATAGCGCACCCCATCGGGCGTTTCGCCCAGCTGCACATTGATGCGGTCGGGCACGGCTACGGCTTCATGGACATTCCACAGGGGGCAGGCGCCGCCGAACCGGGCGAACTGCAGGCGGGTCGCGCTGTGCCGTTTCGTGATGTTGCCCGCCATGTCGACGCGGCAGAAGAAGAAGGGGATGCCGCGCAGGCCGGGCCGTTGAAGCGTCGAAAGGCGGTGGCAGGCCTGTTCGAAACTGACGCCAAAGCGGCGGCTCAGCCGGTCGATATCGTGGCGCACCTCCCGCGCAGCCTGCCGAAATTGGGCGTAGGGCATCAGCAGCGCGCCCGCGGCATAATTGCCAAGACCAATGGCGAGCAGCCGGTCCGCGCCCTCCACCGGCAGGGCGGCGCGGTTCACCACGTCGGCGATTACGGCCTGTCCCTCCAGCATCATCAGCTGGTGCGACAACATGAACTTGCGGCTTTCGATGGGCAAAGCTGCGTTCACGAACAACCGCCGATCGGTCGCAGAATAGGAGCGAAGCGCGGAGTCTGGCGTGTCGGCGATCAGCGTTTCGATACCATGCCGCCGCGCGAGCGCTTCCACCAGCATGCCTTCGTCAAGCACCTGGCCCGCCGTGAAGCTGGACGCCATGTCTTCCGCCAGACAATCGAGCGCATGGACATAATTGCCCGCCTCATGAAACCAGTCGCGCGCCGCTTCCCAGGGAAGGCGGGCCTGCACTTCATGATCATTGGCGATCGCTTCCTCGATCATGTTGATGCGTTCATTGGCGCGCATATGGGCATTGTAGAGGTCGATGTAGCGCGCCGCGAATTCGGGAAATTGCAGGTGGAGCTTTTCCACCCGCTCAGGCTCCATCAAAGGGCCGGGAAGCTCTGGATGCGCCAGCGCGTAGGTGAACGCCCCCAGCAGCTGTTCTTCCTCCCGACTGTCGAAACTGGCCCAATCGGTAGGGAAGGCGCTGGCCACAGCGGCCTTGACCTTGGCAGTCAAGGGGCGGTCGTCATTTTCCAGCTGGCTGAGATAAGACACCGAAATCCCCAACGCCTGCGCCATGGTGGCCTGGTCCATCCGGTGGTCCAACCTTAGCTGCCGCAGACGCGGTCCTGCGAAAATACGATTGCCTCTTGCCATCCCATGCCCATAATTTGCGAAATCGTGATTTGCAAATTGGCAAATTTGCATTTGCGAAAATTGCGAAAGAAGGGAAAGGGGGCAGATGTAGCCGACCGTGTCGTCACCGGAGAGATATTCTATATGTCGAAGCTCGCCATTATCGAACAGCTGGAAGCCAAGCGCGAGGCCGCGCGCCTGGGCGGTGGCCAGCGCCGTATCGACGCGCAGCATGCCAAGGGCAAGCTGACCGCACGGGAGCGTCTGGAAGTCCTGCTGGACGAAGACAGCTTCGAAGAAGTCGATATGTATGTCGAGCATAACTGCGTCGATTTCGGCATGAACGAGCAGCATATTCCGGGCGACGGCGTCGTCGTCGGGTCCGGGACGATCAACGGTCGACTCGTTTTCGTCTTCAGCCAGGACTTCACCGTCTATGGCGGCGCGGTGTCCGAACGGCACGCGATGAAGATCTGCAAGATCATGGACATGGCGCTGAAGGTTGGCGCACCTGTGATCGGGCTCAATGACTCTGGCGGCGCGCGCATCCAGGAAGGCGTCGCTTCGCTGGCTGGATATGCGGAGATTTTCCAGCGCAACGTGCTGGCGTCCGGCGTGGTGCCGCAGATCAGCGTGATCATGGGGCCGTGCGCGGGCGGCGCGGTCTATTCGCCTGCCATGACCGACTTCATCTTCATGGTGAAGGATTCTAGCTTCATGTTCGTGACCGGCCCTGACGTGGTGAAGACCGTCACCAATGAGATCGTAACGCAGGAAGAACTGGGCGGCGCGGTGACGCACACCACCAAGTCGGGCGTGGCGGACGTGGCGTTCGAAAATGATATCGAGGCGCTGCTGGCGACCCGCGATTTCGTGGACTTCCTGCCTGCTTCCAACAGGGAGCCGGTGCCTGAGCGGCCGAGCGCTGATCCGTGGGACCGGATGGAAGAGAGCCTGGACACGCTCGTCCCAGCCAACGCGAACCAGCCTTATGACATGCATGAACTGATCCGTAAGGTCATCGACGAAGGCGACTTTTTCGAAGTGCAGCCGGCGCATGCGGGCAACATCATCTGTGGTTTTGGCCGGATCGAAGGCAAGACCGTGGGCATCATCGCGAACCAGCCGATGGTGCTGGCGGGCGTGTTGGATATCAACTCGTCCAAGAAAGCCGGGCGTTTCGTCCGCTTCTGCGACGCTTTTGAAATTCCGATCGTGACCTTTGTCGATGTGCCGGGCTTCCTGCCGGGGACTGCGCAGGAACATTCGGGCATCATCAAGCATGGCGCCAAGCTGCTGTTCGCCTATGCCGAAGCGACCGTGCCCAAGATCACCGTCATCACGCGCAAGGCCTATGGCGGCGCCTATGACGTCATGTCGTCCAAGCATCTGCGCGGCGACCTCAACTATGCGTGGCCCACCGCCGAAATCGCCGTGATGGGCGCGAAGGGCGCGGTCGAGATCATCTTCCGCGGCAAGACGCCCGAAGAGATCGCGGACAAGACCAAGGAATATGAAGACCGCTTCGCCAATCCCTTCGTGGCGGCGAGCAAGGGCTTCATCGACGAGGTGATCCAGCCGCATTCGACCCGCAAACGGATTGCCCTGGGCCTGCGCAAGCTGGCCAACAAGAGCCTCGAAAATCCGTGGAAGAAGCACGACAATATTCCGCTGTGATGCCCCAATGGCCGTCATCCCAGCGAAAGCTGGAATCTCAGGCGGCTATGTGGAACGTGAAGGCACGAGACCCCAGCCTCCGCTGGGATGACGAGACAGGTGAAGTGACATGAAACTCGGTCGGCTCAATCATATCGGTGTGGCGACGCCTTCGCTCGAAGCGTCGCTTGCCTATTATCGCGACGTCATGGGCGCGACGCTGACGCATGAGCCTTTCGACCTGCCCGCGCAGGGCGTGAAGGTTTGCTTCGTAGATACGCCGGGCGAGAATGGCACCGAAGGCACGCAGATCGAACTGATTGAGCCTTTGGGTGAGAACAGTCCGATCCACGGCTTCATCGCCAAGAACCCGGCGGGTGGGCAGCATCACATGTGCTATGAAGTGCCCGACATCATGCAAGCCAAGGCCTGGTTCGAAGGTCTCGGCAAGAAGGTGCTGGGTGAACCGCGCATCGGGGCGCATGGGACGTTGATCTTTTTCGTGCACCCCAAGGACATGAACGGGGTGCTGACCGAGATCATGGAGACGCCGAAAGAGGCGCATTGATACCACCCCTCCCGCGAGCGGGAGGGGCAGCGAGACTTGGGTCTGCGTAACAGGCCCTAGTCGCAGCGGGGTGGGCCAGACAGCCCGCTCCAACTTCGGCTAGGCGGACAAGCCGCCAAGCCTGCGTATCCTCTCCCGCCCGCGGGAGAGGAATAAGGGTAGGGACAAATGACCGAGAAGCCGACGCTGGATCAGTGGGCGACCGCCGCCGCCAAGGAAGTGAAGGGCAAGGATTTGAACTGGGAGACCCCGGAAGGGATCACCGTCAAACCGCTCTATACCGCCGAGGACGTAACGGTCGATCCCGGACTGCCGGGCTTTGCTCCCTTCACCCGTGGCGTGCGCGCATCCATGTATGCGGGCCGTCCCTGGACCGTCCGGCAATATGCGGGTTTCTCGACTGCCGAGGAATCCAACGCCTTCTACCGTCGCAACCTGGCGGCGGGGCAGAAGGGGCTTTCGGTCGCTTTCGACCTTGCCACTCATCGCGGCTATGACAGCGACCATCCACGCGTCGTCGGCGATGTTGGCAAGGCAGGCGTGGCGATCGACAGCGTCGAGGACATGAAGATCCTGTTCGACGGCATCCCACTCGACAAGATGTCCGTTTCCATGACGATGAACGGCGCGGTGATCCCGATCCTCGCTTTCTTCATCGTCGCGGGCGAGGAGCAGGGGGTTGAGCGCAAGCTGTTGGACGGGACCATTCAGAATGACATTCTGAAAGAGTTCATGGTCCGGAACACCTATATCTATCCGCCCGAACCCAGCATGCGGATCATCTCGGACATTTTCGGCTACACCTCGCGTGAGATGCCCAAGTTCAACAGCATCTCGATTTCCGGCTATCATATGCAAGAAGCGGGCGCGACGCAGGTGCAGGAACTGGCCTTCACCATCGCGGATGGCGCTGAATATGTGCGCTACGGCGTGGCAAGCGGCCTCGACATCGACAAATTTGCGGGGCGTTTGAGCTTCTTCTTCGCCATCGGCATGAACTTCTTCATGGAGATCGCGAAGCTGCGTGCCGCGCGCGTATTGTGGCACCGCGTCATGACGCAGCTTGGCGCGAAGGACGAACGTAGCAAGATGCTGCGCACCCATTGCCAGACATCGGGCGTTTCGCTGACCGAGCAGGATCCCTATAACAACGTCATGCGCACCACCATCGAAGCGATGGCGGCAATGCTGGGCGGCACGCAGTCGCTGCACACCAACGCGCTGGACGAGGCGATCGCGCTGCCGACCGACTTTTCGGCCCGCATCGCGCGCAACACGCAGATCGTCATCCAGGAAGAGACCGGCATGTGCAATGTCGTCGATCCGCTGGGTGGCTCTTACTATATTGAGGCGCTGACCCAGCAACTGGTCGATGCGGCGCAGGAAATCATCGACCGTGTGGAATCCGAAGGCGGCATGGCGAAGGCCGTCGCCGCAGGCTGGCCCAAGGCGATGATCGAAACCGCAGCCGCTGCTCGTCAGGCTCGCGTGGATCGGGGCGAGGACGTCATCGTCGGCGTCAACAAATATCGCCTCGCCAACGAAGACCTGCTGGAGACGCTGGAGGTCGATAACAGCAAGGTCCGCGAAGCACAGATCGCCCGCATCAACCGGGTCAAGGCCGAGCGTGACGAGGCCGCCTGTCAGGCCGCGCTGGAATCCCTGCGTGCAGCAGCCGCTGGCCCGCAATCGATCGAAAACAACCTCCTTGCCCATGCGGTCGAAGCCGCGCGGGCGCGTGCTACGCTCGGCGAAATTTCCTCCGCGATGGAGGACAGCTTCGATCGCTACGGCACAGTGCCGACGCCGGTGAAGGGCGTCTATGGCAAGCCCTATGCGCACGACAGCCGGTGGAAACAGGTTCTTGACGGCGTGCAGGCCGTCGAGCGGCGCCTCGGTCGCAAACCGAAACTACTCATCGCCAAGATGGGACAGGACGGCCACGACCGGGGCGCCAATGTGATTGCTTCCGCTTTCGGGGACATGGGTTTTGACATCGTATCCGGCCCGCTGTTCCAGACGCCGGAGGAAACGGTCGTGCTGGCGCTGGATAGCGGCGTGGACGTCGTGGGCGCTTCGTCACTGGCTGCTGGGCACAAGACGCTGATCCCCGAACTCATCCGGCAGTTGCGCGAAAAGGGCCGCAACGACATCAAGGTGATCGCTGGCGGCGTCATCCCGCCGCAGGATTATGACTATCTCCGTGACGCGGGCGTGCAGGGCATTTATGGACCCGGTTCCAATGTCGTGGAATGCGCCGCCGATGTGCTGCGCCTCCTCGGCCACAACATGCCCCCGGCGGGGCTGGAGGAAGCCGCTTGACCACCGCTACACCCCGCACTGATTGGACCCGCGACGAGATTGCCGCGCTGTTCGATCTGCCCTTCAACGACCTGATGTTCGAAGCGCAATCGATCCATCGCGCGAACCATCCGCGCAATGAAGTGCAGCTGTCGACCCTGCTGTCGATCAAGACCGGTGGCTGCCCAGAAGATTGCGGCTATTGCAGCCAGTCGACCGAGGCGGACAGCGGCCTGAAGGCCACCAAGCTGATGGACGTGCAGGCCGTGCTTCAGTCGGCGGCGCAGGCGAAGGACCATGGTTCGGGCCGTTTCTGCATGGGCGCGGCGTGGCGCAACCCCAAGGAACGGGACATGCCCAAGCTCATCGAGATGGTGAAGGGCGTGCGCCAGATGGGCATGGAAACCTGCATGACGCTGGGGATGCTGTCGTCCGATCAGGCGAAGCAGCTCGCAGACGCGGGGCTCGATTATTACAACCATAATATCGACACATCGCCGGAAAATTACGCCAACGTCATCACGACCCGGACGTTCGAGGACCGGATCGAGACGCTGGAAAATGTGCGCGATGCGGGCATCAATGTGTGCTGCGGCGGGATCGTCGGCATGGGGGAGACGCGCTCCGACCGCATCGGTTTCCTCCATGCGCTTGGCACCATGCCGCATCCTGAAAGCGTGCCGATTAATGCGCTGGTGCCGGTGGCCGGGACCGTGCTGGGCGACATGCTGAAGGACACGCCGCTCGCGAAGATCGATGAGGTGGAGTTCGTGCGTACCGTCGCCGTGGCGCGGATCGTCATGCCGCAATCGATGGTGCGTCTCTCCGCTGGTCGTGAAAGCATGAGCGAGGCCTGTCAGGCGCTTTGCTTCATGGCGGGCGCGAACAGCATCTTCACCGGCGATAAACTGCTGACTGCGGCCAATGCCGGGGATGACAAGGATAGCGCGCTGCTTTCGAAGCTCGGACTGATGCCAATGATGGCGCAGCCGCACGGGCATCTGGAGGCGGCTGAATAACCGACACACCCACCTGCTCGTCACCCCGGACTTGATCCGGGGTCCCGCTTCTTACCTACGTGGTGAGGAGGCAGCGGGATGCCGGATCAAGTCAGGCATGACGGAAAAGGTGAGCTTGGAATTAGCTCGGCCCGCAAGGGCAACAAATAGGACTGGGGCAAGGATAGATAATGGCAATCACCAAGATCCTGATCGCGAACCGTGGCGAAATCGCCTGCCGCGTCATCCGCACCGCGCGGAAGATGGGCATCAAGACCGTGGCGGTCTATTCCGATGCGGACTCCCGTGCGCCCCACGTGCTGATGGCCGATGAAGCCGTGCATATCGGCCCGTCGCCCGCCGCGCAGTCCTATCTGATCGCCGAGAAAATCATTCAGGCGTGCAAGGATACCGGCGCCGACGCCGTGCATCCCGGCTACGGCTTCCTGTCGGAGCGTGAGAGCTTTCGCAAGGCGCTCGACGCCGAGGGCATCATCTTCGTAGGACCGCCCGCCAACGCCATCGCCGCGATGGGCGACAAGATCGAATCCAAGAAGCTTGCCATGGAGGCGGGCGTCAATGTCGTCCCTGGCTATGTCGGCGTGATCGAGGACACCGAACATGCTGTGAAGATCTCAAACGAGATCGGCTATCCGGTGATGATGAAGGCGTCGGCCGGCGGCGGCGGCAAGGGCATGCGCCTGGCCTACAGCGAGCAGGATGTCCGCGAAGGCTTTGAGGCGACCAAGCGTGAGGGCCTCAACAGCTTCGGCGACGACCGCGTGTTCATCGAAAAGTTCATCGAAAGCCCGCGCCATATCGAAATTCAGGTGCTGGGCGACCAGCATGGCAACATCGTCTACCTGAACGAACGCGAATGCTCGATCCAGCGCCGCCACCAGAAGGTGGTCGAGGAAGCGCCTTCGCCCTTCGTCAGCCCTGAAATGCGCAAGAAGATGGGCGAACAGTGCGTCGCCTTGGCGCGCGCGGTCGGCTATTTCAGCGCGGGCACGGTCGAACTGATCGTGTCGGGTGAGGACAAGACCGGCGATGGCTTCTACTTCCTGGAGATGAACACCCGGCTACAGGTCGAGCATCCGGTGACCGAAGAGATCACCGGCGTCGATCTGGTCGAGCAGATGATCCGTGTCGCCAATGGCGAAGAACTGAGCTTCCGTCAGGAAGATGTGAAGATCAACGGCTGGTCGATCGAAAACCGCGTCTATGCCGAAGACCCCTATCGCGGCTTCCTGCCGTCCACCGGGCGACTGATCCGTTACAATCCGCCTGAAACCGGCAATGGCGTCCGCGTGGACGACGGCGTGGTCGAAGGCGGCGAAGTGTCGATGTTCTATGACCCGATGATCGCCAAGCTGATCACCTGGGCGCCGACCCGCCTGGAAGCCATCGACAAGCAGATCACGGCGCTCGACCAGTTCGAAATTGAAGGTCCGGGCCACAATATCGATTTCGTCTCGGCGCTGATGCAGCACGAACGTTTCCGTTCGGGCAATATCACGACCGGCTTCATCGCGGAGGAATATCCAGAGGGTTTCACCGGCGCGCCCGCGTCCGAAACCTTGCTGAAACGCTTGGCCGCGATTGGCGCTTTTGCCGCGATGGCGCAGGCCGATCGTGCCCGCCGCATCGACGGGCAGCTTGGGAAGAAGCTCCGTGCACCGACGGGCTGGCAGGTCAAGATCGGCGATGTCGTGCATGATGTCTCCATCGATGGTGATGATGTGACCGTCGATGGCGAAGCGATCGACATGGCGCTGGAATATACGCCCGGCGACCGATTGATCGATGCGGAGTTCGGCGAGGAAGATCTGGCAGTCAAGATCGCGCCGGTTCGCGCCGGATTCATACTGACGACGCATGGCGCCAGCCACAAGCTGCGCATCCTGCCTGCCCACGCCGCGCCACACGCCAAGCATATGATCGAAAAGATCCCGCCGGACCTGTCCCGCTTCCTGATCTGTCCGATGCCTGGCCTGCTGGTCGCCCTGAACGTCAAGGAAGGCGACAAGGTAGAGGCTGGCCAGCCGCTTGCGGTGATCGAGGCCATGAAGATGGAAAACATCCTACGTGCGCAGAAGGCGGGCGTGGTGAAGAGCGTGTCGGCGGCGCAGGGCGAAAGCCTGCCGGTGGACGCAATCATCCTCGAACTGGAATAAGCGCAACGCAGCGAACAGCAACGCGGAAGGGTGAAGACGCCTTTCCGCGTTGGCGTTCGCCCTGCCGCTGGTTCGAGAATGGATAGCTCGACGGGCGGAATGGATAGGGCTAT
>CAMPHJ010000006.1 GCA_946885845.1 uncultured Sphingobium sp.
CCTATGTCGAGGCCATCGCCGCGTCGGGCGTAAAGGTGGTGGAAACCGCAGGACGTAGCCCGGCTGAATTCATCGCCCGTTTCAAGCAGGCAGGCATCAAGATCATCCATAAATGCACCGCGGTCCGTCACGCTTTGTCCGCACAGCGCGCAGGCGTTGACGCCGTCTCGATCGACGGGTTCGAAGCCGCTGGGCATCCTGGCGAAGACGATATTCCGGGCATGGTGCTGATCCCCGCCGCCGCACGCGCGCTGGACATCCCGATCCTGGCGGCGGGCGGCATGGCGACCGGCCAGTCGATGGCGGCGGCGCTCGCTCTGGGGGCAGAGGGCATCACCATGGGCACGCGCTTCATGCTGACGCAGGAAGCCCCGATCCACGACGCCATCAAACAGGCGGTGGTCCAGGGGACGGAACGTGACACCACGCTCATCTTCCGCGCGCTGCGCAACACTGCGCGCGTATTCCGCAACAGCGTGTCGGAAGAAGTCAATGTGCGGGAAAAGGAGCCCGGCGCGACCTTTGAAGATATCAAGGCGCTGGTGGCTGGCGCGCGCGGACGCGCCGCGCTGGAAAATGGCGATGCGAATGGAGGCCTGGTCTGGGCCGGCATGGGCATTGGCCTGATGGACGACATCCCGACCTGCGCCGAACTGGTCGAGCGTATCGTTACCGAATGCCGGGCGTCGCTTGCTCGCGCTTCCGCGCTGACCGCAGAGGGCCAGTGACATGAACTATAACAGCATCCGCTATGAGGTGGAGGATGACGGGCTGCTGCTGCTCACGCTGGCGCGGCCTGATAAACTCAACGCCTTCACCGTCGAAATGTGCGATGAACTGATCGACGCCTATGGCCGCGCCAGCCGCGACGACGCCGTGCGCGTCATCGTCGTGACCGGGGAGGGCAGGGCGTTCTGCGCGGGCATGGACCTGTCGGTCGGCGGCAACGTCTTTGGCCTCGACGAAAGCATGACCCCGACGATGGAGGATGTGCGCGACCATGGTGACGATCCAGCCATATTGAACGGCGTGCGCGACACGGGTGGTCGTGTGGCGATGGCGATGTATGATTGCTTGAAGCCCATCGTCGGCGCGGTCAATGGCGCGGCGGTTGGCATCGGGTCCACCATGCTGCTGCCCATGGATTTCCGTTTCGCGTCGGAAAAGGCGCGCTTTGGCTTCGTCTTCGGGCGGCTGGGCATCACGATGGAGGCTTGCTCCTCCTTCTTCCTGCCGCGCATCGTCGGGCTGGAACAGGCGCTCGAATGGGCCTATCGCGCCGACATATTCGACGCGGCCGAAGCGCACGAAAAGGGACTGGTCCGTGCGGTCTGCTCGCCTGAAACCCTGCTGGACGAAGCAAAGGCTTTCGCCCGTTCGCTGGTCAAGGACCGCTCGCCCGTGTCCATCGCCCTCATTCGCCAGATGCTGAACCGCAACAGTGCCGCCGCCACCCCGCTGGACGCACATCTGACCGAATCTCTTGCCGTCTTTTACACCAGCCAGGCGGACGGGCGCGAAGGCGTGCGCGCCTTCAATGAAAAGCGCACGGCCCAGTTTACGGGCCAGGCGTCGGACATGCCGCCCTTCTTCCCTTGGTGGAACAAGCCGTAATTGTTTTGAGAAAGGATCGACATGATCACGCTTGAAGACAAGATCGCCATTACCGAATTGGTCGCCCGTTTCGCCCATTGTTCCGACTATGGTGACTGGGACCAATTGGCCACGCTTTACACGCCCGACGTGGTGACGGAAATGGACGGCCTGCCGATGCGCTATGAAGGCATCGAACAGCAGGTCGAACATGCAAAGGCGTCCGACACACAGGCGGAAGGCAAGAACCGGCATTTCAATTTCAACCTGATGATCAATGAAGCAGATGGGCAGGTCTTTGCCGAATATGCCTTTATGAACGTCAATGCGGGCCATGTGCCGATGGCGTCGAAGATCGTCGTGACGGGTCGCATGCGCGACACCGTGGTCAAGACCGGCGAAGGCTGGAAGATCGCGCATCGTTTCGTTCGCTTCGACCAGAATGTACAGGTCGACTTTTGATGCAGGAGAATAGCGCGATGACCACGACGATGGATCGCCTTGCCGAAACGGAAAAGACGATGCGCGGCTTTGTGGAACAGGGCGTCGTCCCTGGAGCCATCATCGCCTGGCGCGATGGCGGCGGCTCGATCCGCTACCAAGCGGCCGGGAAGCTCGGTTTCGACAGTTCCACCCCCGTGGACGAACGGTCGATTTTCCGCATTTATTCGCAGACCAAGCCGATCACTGCCATCGCGGCGCTTATGCTGGTGGAAGAAGGCGTGATCCAGATTGATCAGCCCATCAGCGAAATCCTGCCTGCCTTTGCCGATATGCGCGTGATGGTGGGTGAAGACCCGTCTGAGACCCGGCCCGCCGCCCGACCCATCACGGTTCGCCATTTGCTGACCCACACCGCAGGGTTCGGCATGGGTGGAATGACACTGGCAGAACTCTATGCGGAACATGGAATTTTGCCAGGCGATGGGCCTACTGAAAACGGCCCAAAGTCGCTTGCCGAAATGGGGGAACGGCTTGCCGCGCTGCCGCTGGCGACCGACCCCGGCACCCGGTTCGACTATAGCGTTGCGCTCGACGTTCTGGGGCTTGTGATCCAGGTCGCATCCGGCATGCCTTTCGACACATTCCTGCAACGGCGTCTGTTCGACCCGCTGGGCATGGTGGATACCGGCTTTTCGATCTCGCCCGACAAGGTGGATCGTTTCGCCGACTTTCCAGAAGAACAGGACGGAAAGTGGGTGTTGGTCGATGATCCCGCCAAGAGCATGTATGCCGCGCCCGTTTATCCGTCGGGCGGTGGCGGACTGCTGTCGACGGCGCACGACTATGCCCGTTTTGCCGCTATGTTGCTGAACGAAGGCGAACTGGACGGCGTGCGCGTGCTAAAGCCCGAAACGGTGCGGCTCGCGCGGTCCAACCTGCTGCCTGCGGCGGTGACAGAAGTTGGTGTTCCTGTGGGACATCCACTGTCGGAAGTCGGTATGGGCGCAGGCATGTCGGTGTCGTTGGCGGACAGCCGCAGCACGCAGGGCATGTTCGACTGGCCCGGTGAGGTGCCCGCTGGCGTGTTCGGCTGGCCAGGAATGGCGGGGACGGCCTGCTGGATGGACCCCAACCGCAACTTCTTCCTCCTCTATCTT
The DNA here is from genome assembly GCA_946885845.1 of uncultured Sphingobium sp. The sequence continues at coordinate 3,195 of CAMPHJ010000006.1, forward strand.
ACGCAGTTTTCGCCGTCCTGGTTGAACGGGGCGATGCGGCCCGACATGATCGCTGCGGCCTATCGCGATCTGAAGGCGGCTGGATAGGCTGAAAGATACGGAAGGGTAACAGGATGACGACGACGGACATGGCTCCCCGGTTGGGATCGCCCGGCACCGGCGTCGTCATCACTGGCGGTGCGTCGGGCATCGGCCTCGCCACTGCTCACGCGCTGGCGGCGGTCGGAAGGCCGGTAGCGCTGTGGGATATCAATGCCACCGGGGCGGCGGCGGCGGCGCGGGGAATAGCCGATCGTTTCGGCGTCGCCGCGACCGGGCTTTGCGTCGACCTGCGCAATTCGCAGGCGGTTGCGCCCGCCGCCATCGCGTCGCGTGACGCATTGGGCAGCATCGGCGGCATCGTTCATGGCGCCGGAACCAGCGAGATTACGGGCATCGATGGCGTGACGCCGGACAATTGGAATGATGGCCTGGCTCTTCACGCTCGCGCCCTGGTCCTCATTACCCAGTTCTTTCGCGAAGATCTGCGCGCCAACCCCGGCAGCGCCGTCGTCGCCATCGCGTCCATCAACGCGACATTGGGCAATGCTCTGATCCCAATTTACAGCGCGGCCAAGGGCGCGGTCATCTCTCTCGTGCGGTCGATGGCGGACGAACTGGCCAATGACGGCGTCCGCATCAACAGTGTTAGTCCCGGCATGATCGACACGCCGATCATGGCCGGAACCAAGGCGGCTTTGCCGGGGCATTTCGAACGGCACATCATGCTCGGTCGCTATGGCGCGCCGGAAGAACTGGGTCGCGTCATTCGTTTTCTGCTGTCGGATGAGGCAAGCTATATCACCGGGGCCGACATATTGGTCGACGGCGGGAACATCCATTCGCAAAGGCTCTAAAAGGGTGGCCACAGAGCCGTCGCGCTTCCCTGCGCCGCATCTTTGCCAATATGCGCAGACCAACTCTTTGCCCACATATTCGTAAGTGATTCGTCATTTTCATACGCAGATAATGTAATTCATTGCTGCGGGTGGAGCATATTGCGACCAAAAGAGCTTTATCGGCTGCAAATTTTACAGATGACGGCGCAAAACGCGATTTTAGGTGAAACGCATTGTCGTCTGGCTAAAGACGAGATCGATTGCCAGTCATAAGGCAGAACCCAAAGGGAGGATATCTGATGAAATCCATGTTGTTGGCGGGTGTCGCCACCATGTTGGCGCTGCCGCTCGCTACTGGAGCTCATGCTCAGGACGTTCCCGCCGCCGATCAGGCGCAGGATCAGGGCATGCTGGGCGATATCGTCGTCACCGCGCGCCGTTCCGCAGAAACATTGCAGGATGTGCCGGTCGCCGTGACCGCAATCGGCGCCGACTTCATCGAACGCCAGAATATCGCCGATCCGACGGATATTCCGCAATTCGCGCCCAACCTGACGATTGAACAGCAGCCCGCCAGTCTTTCGGCGGCTACCGTTTTCATTCGCGGGATCGGCAATAACGAACCGTCCGCCGTGTCCGAACAGGGCGTAGGCGTCTATCTTGACGGAGTTTATCTGGCGCGCGCGGCAGGCGCGGTGTTCAACCTCATCGATCTGGAACGGATCGAGGTGCTGCGCGGGCCGCAGGGTACGCTGTTTGGCCGCAACACCATCGGCGGCGCGCTGCAACTCGTTTCCCGCAAACCCAGCGACAATATGGAGGTCACCGCGAAGGCGGGCTATGGCCGTTTCAACGATTGGTATGTCCGCGCACGCGTCGACACTGGCTATATCATCGGCGACCAGATCAAGGCGTCGATAGCGGGACAGCATCGCGAAAATGATGGTTGGGTCGACAATATATTGACGCCGTCGTCGCGCGATCCGGGCGCGATGAAGTCCAATTCCTTTGCGCTGGGCCTTCAGGGCGACTTTGGCGACGTGACCGTCAACTATAATTTCGATTGGGATGAACGGCGCGGCCTGGCCGGCTTCTTCCAGCTGGTCGCGGCCACGCCGCAGGCGCTGGATTATTATTCGCAATCACCCAGCTTTGGCGGCGCGCCTTTCATGGTGGATCGCGAACGGCAGGGCACGGTCCAGCAGGCGGGCTTTACCGAACCCAATGGCGATGTCCGCTACAGCGGGAAGACGCGGGTTCAGGGCCATGGCCTGACCGTCAGCTATGAACCCATCCCGGAACTGACGATCAAATCGATTACCGGCTATCGTAAATTCTTCCAGGATTCGATCGTGGATCTGGGCGGCAACGGCGTCCTGCGCGGACCGGTGATCGACTTTACCTCTCCCACGCTCGTCTCGGTCCAGCCGACCCCGCTTTACAACGCAAATAACGCGCCACAAAAACAGTGGCAGTTCAGCCAGGAATTGCAGGCCCTGGGTAAGGTCGGCGACATCAGCTATTTGTTGGGCATGTATTATTTCTACGAAAAGTCGTCGGAATATAATCGTCAACAGATCACCCTGCTGTCCAGCATTCCGGGGCTTGCGGCATATGGCTTCGACCAGCCAACCATCGATGCCATATCGGCCCTCAATCCGGGCCTCGGCACGGTGGGGATCAGGGCCAATCCGATCCAGGCCTTTGGCGGCACGTCACAGTCGATGGCAGTCTTTGGTCAGGCCAGCTGGAAGCCGTCAGCCCTGGATGAAAAGCTGGAGATCACCTTGGGCGGCCGTTATACCGGCGACGACAAGACGATCTATCTGGCTGGAGATGTCAGCCCGGTACAGCGCGGTCGTAAGAGCTTCGACAATTTTTCGTGGCTGGCATCGGGGTCCTACAAGATTGCCGATGATCTGATGGTCTATGCCCGGGTTTCGACCGGCTATCGTTCGGGTGGCCTGAACCCGCGCGCTGGCGTCATCAACAGCTTCGATCCTGAAAAGGCGACTGCCTATGAAGCAGGCATCAAGTCGCAATTCCTGAACAACAGGGTGCGGCTCAACCTGGCCGGTTACATCACCGACTATAGCGACCTTCAGGTGCAGCAGTTCGCCGCGGGCAGCGGTGGCGCGACTTCATTGATCGTGAATGCGGGCAAGGTGCAACTGTCGGGCTTTGAAGCGGAACTGACCGCGATGCCGTTCAGGGGTTTCCAGATTGACGCGTCTGTTGGTTATGTGAAGTCCAACTATAAGAGCTTCCTGTTCCGTGATCCGGCCACCAACGTCCTGCTTGATGTGTCGGATGAAGCGAAACCGGTGTACACGCCCAAATGGACCATCCACCTTGGCGCTGAATATGCCTATTCCATTGGCGACATGACGGTGCGGCTGCGCGGCGACTATTCCCGCCGGACCAAGATTTACTTCAACGCGCTGGATAACACCGCGCCGTTCAACGAAGATCTTGTTTCGCCACCGCAGGACAATGTGAAGGCGCGCCTGTCGGTCGAGGATATCAATCTTGGCAGTGGCAAGCTGAACGTCGGGCTTTGGGGTGACAATTTGCTTAATCAGCAGCGCCTGATCTATGGCATCGACTTTGGCGGGCTGGGTTTTGCCGGAGCGACGTTCAACCGGCCGATCTCTTACGGCATCGACGCCCGTATCAGCTTCTGACGGCCTTTCTGACTGCCATGAGCATTTGATCTTCCTGGCAAGGGGCGGGACCGGCGACCGGTTCCCGCCCCTTGCCGCTAAGCATAGTAGGAGAGACGCGATGACCGACCTTCCAGCTTTCACCAAACTGATCTGCCGCGACGAAGAAGCCATGGCCCGTTATTATGGGAATGTGTACGGCTATGGCCTTGTCCAGCGGGTTGAGGGCACCAGTGATGGTGAGGCTTTTCGCGAAGTCATCATGGCGCCGGGCGGAGACTGGACCAAAGGCACGCTGGTCACGTTCAACTATGTCGACCGCGATGCACCCCGCGATCAGCAAGTCATACTGGGCTTCACGGTCGCCGACCTGGATGCAACGGTGGAAAAAATCGTGGCGAACGGCGGCAAGCTGTGCGGCCCGATCCGCGAGGAACGCGACCATGGCGTCCGCGTGGTATTTTCTACCGATCCTGAAGGCGCGTTGTGCGAAAATGTGCAGATGCTGGCGGCTCCCCACGCGGGTTGACAGCCTTCATGCCCCGCCATAACGCTGCTGTGTAAATACTGACACGAAGCGTAGATTGGTGCGTTTCCGGGGGAAAAAGACGGTGAGGGCGGCCCGACGGCAGCGGTTATCGCGGCCTTGGTCGCCCTGACCTTTACGCAATGGGCAATCATGTTTTTCGGCCGGGCCACGTGATCAGGCCGCTTTTCGAAATGGTAGGAGATTTATAATGGCGCGGGATGCTGAAATTTTCGAAGGCGGCGTTGCCGTAATCACCGGCGCTGGTTCAGGCATCGGTGCTGGCCTTGCCCGTCGGGCCGGTCAGCTTGGCATGACCGTGATCGTGGCGGACATCAACGAACAGGCGGCGGCCGGAACGGTCGACGAAATCACCAGTGCTGGCGGAACCGCCGAAGCGTGGAAGCTCGACGTATCCCGCCCCGAAGAACTCGACCGCTTTGCTGAGGAAGTGTTCGCTCGCCATGGGGAAGTGCGCCTGCTGATCAACAATGCCGGAATCGAAACCGTCGGCTATACCTGGGAAGTGCCCACGGCCCGCTGGGAAGCGACGCTCAACATCAACGTTCATGGCGTCATTCACGGTGTGCGCGCGTTCGTCCCGCGGATGATCGCCAGCGGCAAGGAAGCATGGATCGGCAATCTGTCGTCCGTCGGCGCGTTCGGCGCGATGCCTGCCCAGACGGCCTATACCGTCACCAAGCACGCCGTTCAGGCTTTCAGCGAATGCCTCTATCTGGAAATGGAGCTGAAGAACCTGCCAATCCATGTGTCGACCATCGTGCCGGGCATGCTGCGGACCAACATCTTCAACGCCGAAGCGGGTGAGGGCGAGCCTGCCAACGCCCAGTCACACCGCCGTGCGATGTTCGAAATGATGCGCGATTATGGCATGGACCTGGATGAAGGCTGCCGCCTGTTCATCGAGCAGATGGCCGACAATAAATTCTGGGTCCACAGCCAGCCTGAAATGAGCGAGCAGATCATTGGCGGTCGCATCCGCTTCCTGCAGGATCAAGTGCCGCCGATCATGCCTGACCTCGCTCGCCAGATCGCGGCCGACTGACATATTCATCAAGGTAAAAGGGGGAGGACCCGGCGGCACATTCACCGCCGGGTCCTCCCCCTTTTTGTTTTTGCGCGCCGCCCGAAGAAGAGTGGGCGACGCTTGGTCTGATAGAACGGCCCGATCCGGCCCGCACGCCGCTGTCCGCCACGCCAGCATAGCCCTGCTTTCACAGGACTATGCCAGCGCTGCTATATCAAAGTGCGCCGTGGTTGATGTAGCTGGTCTTGCTTTCGGTGAAGAATTCCGCTGCCGCCGACCCCGATTCACGTGGACCATAGCCTGAAGGCGAACGTCCGCCCAGCGGCACATGATATTCAAGGCCCGCCGTCGGCGCGTTCACCATGACCATGCCCGCCTGCGACGCCTTGCGGAAACGCTCGGCACTTTTCAGGTTGGTGGTCGCGATGCCGGACGACAGCTTATATTCGCAATGGTTGGCAGAGTGGATGGCTTCGTCCAGATCCTCGACCTTCACGACCGCCGCAATCGGCCCGAAGGATTCATGCTGGTTACAGCGCCATTCGGTCTTTGTGTTGACCAGCAGCGCAGGGGCCATGAACAGGCCGCGTGTGCGGCCTTCCACTGCGACGCCGCCCGCTGCTAGCTCAGCGCCTTCACCCTGCGCGTCCTTAACGAACTGCAGATTCTCGTTGAATTGCTGGACGTTGGAGACTGGGCCGATCTGCGTATCGGCGTCCAGGGCATGGCCGACTTTGTAGCTGCCTGCCTTCTTTATCATCCGCTCGACAAAGGCGTCGTGAATGCCCTTTGTCACGATGATGCGTTCCGTGCCGGTGCAACGCTGACCCGTCTGAATCCACGCGCCGTTGCTGGCGATTTCGACCGCCTGATCCAGATCGGCATCGTCCAGAACGACCAGGGCGTTTTTGCCGCCCAGTTCAAGCTGGCACTTGGTCATGGTCTCGGCTGCGCGGGCGAGCACAACCCGGCCGGTCGCGGTGCCGCCGGTGAAGGTCAGCGCGTCGGCCTCATCGATCATGATATTGCCCGCGGCCCGGCCATCGCCCATCACCAGGTTGAAAACGCCTGCAGGCAGGCCCGCCTCTTCCAGCAACCGCGCCAGCATCACTGCTGACCCCGGAACATAGGAACTGGGCTTTAGCACCACCGTATTGCCATAGGACAGGGCAGCAGCAATCTTGGCGGATGGCAGGGCGATGGGGAAGTTCCACGGCGTGATTGCCGCCACGACGCCCACTGGCTCGCGCGTGACCATCACGTTGAACCCGTCGCGCATGCTGTTGTACCATTCGCCCTGGGCGCGCAGCACGTCGCCAGCCGAATAATGAAAGCATTGGGCGGAACGGACCGTTTCGCCAATGGCGTCGGCCAGGGTCTTGCCTTCCTCCCGCGCCAGCAGCGTGCCGATTTCGCGGCTGCGTTCGATCAGCAGGTCGCCAACCTTGCGCAAAATGTCAGAACGGGCCTGCATGTTGAAAGCGGCCCAGCCCGGCTGTGCCCGGCGCGCTGCGGCCATTGCTTCGCGTACCTGCGCTTCGCCAACCTTGGAATAGGTGCCGACCACTTCGTCAAGGTCGGATGGGTTGACCGTTTCGAACGGCACTTCGCCATCGATCCAACGGCCGTCGATATAGTTTTGACCCTTCATCTGAACTTCTCCGCAAGGCTGGTCAGCCGGAACAGGCTGTCGGGCCGGTGCATAGTGATTCGACATCGATTATGCAAAATACATTCAGCCGCCCGCAGCGGAAAAGCTGCGCTTATAACAGCGCGGCTTTCCATTTTCCCTCGAAGCAGTTTTCGACCCTGGGTCGTCCCTGCCTTACGCCGCCATCGGGCGGTCCACCTGCGTTTCCGGCGGATATTCGGCGGGACCGCCAAAATTGTAGGCGGCATTAATGGCGCGGATGAAGACCGGGTCATGAAGCGGATCGGTTGGCGTTTCGATCTGAATGCCGCGCGAACGGACGTCCTTGATCAGCATGTCGATCGCCTGATCATGGGTCAGGTCGTCGGTCCCTTCCATATTCTTTTTCAGCTCGGCAAAATCGGTGAAGACTTCCGCGTTCCAATGGACCAGGAAACGCAGGTCATCGGTGTGGTAACGTTCGATTACCTGGTCGCCATTCTTCAGGACCCAGCCGTCACGATCATCCTTGTCGCCGGTAAAGATCGTGTCGAAGGCAAGGCCGGCGGGGCTGCGGCGATCGACCGGGCCGTTGGCTTCGCCGCGATGCACCAGCATTTCATTCTGAACGACCACGCCGCGATTATAAATCGGTGACTTTACACGGGCTGGCTTGGCCAGCGGACCGTCGGGCCAATAGGTGAAGCCGCTCGCTGGATCATGACTGAACCAGGTGATCACCTGCGCCATCTTGATCAGATAATCCTGGAACAGGCCGGAACGACCCATGACCGAACATAGCCAGGTGGGCGAGTTTTCATATCGCACGCCACGGAAACTGGGGGTGTCGAGATGGCCCGGATCGGTGTTGCCGCACGGACCGTTGACGTTGAACAGCATCATCTGCGGCTTGGCATATTCCGCGTTCCAATAGGATTTCGCGTGATTGAGGAACGCCTCATTATAAAAAACGTCGTGAAGTTCGGGATACAGCACCGCCGAATAGTTCGCGAAGAAGCCCCGGAAGGTCGGCGTCATGAACATGTCTAGCGTGGGCGTGAAGCCTTCGGGAAAACCGCCTGCAAAGGTGGCGAGCAGCTCTTCGGGACTTGCAAAATGTTGAGCCAGGATCAGCTTCCATGCGCCCTTGTCGTGGACCACATCCAACATGCGCCGCTTCTGTTCTTCGGTGAACGGCTTGTCGATTTCGCGCGGTGGAGCGACCGGGCGCAAAATGTCCGACAAATACTGCCTCCGCGCTTCATCAAGCATCATCTTCTCCTAGAAATTGCGGCCCAGGCCGCCAAGGTCCTGCCCGCCCAGCCGTAAAAGTTATAGCACGATAACTTTTCTGATCAAGCCGCTTTTGCAAGTCGCCGACACATCGTCCATGCTGGACCGGACCAGGGGGACCGAATATCGATGAACAAGGGTCAGCGCACCGCGCACCGCATACTTGACGCCGCAGAAGCCCAGTTCGCGCAAAGGGGGTTTGGCGCCGCGTCCCTGCGCGATATCGCGGCGATGGCTCAAATCCAGCAGCCCGGCCTCTACAAGCATTTTTCCAGTAAGGAGGACCTGTATCGGCAGGTCTACGAACGGGCGCTGCGGCCGCTGACCGAACTGATGGACCAGATCATCGCCGGTCCAGCCGACATGCCCGTTTTTTACGAACTGACGGACCGGCTGACCGACCTTCTGGCGATCCATCCGAACATTTCCCGATTGCTGATCCGCGCCGTGATCTCCCGTGATTTCGACCCTGACGAAATCGCGCTGGGCTGGCTGTCGCAACTGGTCGATTATGGGCGCAGGCTGAACGCTACGCTGGTTGTGCGGAATGACGACGCCAATCTGGTGGCGCTGCAGATCGTGGCGGTCTTCAATACCCTGTTCGGCTTCTTCTGGTCATCGCCGCTTATCGAAACGCTGACGGGGCAGCCTGCCGTCGACCCAAAGCTCATGGAATGTCAGAAACAGATTCTGCGCCAACTGGTCATGGGTTTCGATAAACAGCCCCCAGGCGGCTAGGGCATCGTGCGCAAAGTGGGGACCGGTTTTGCGCTTGAAAGGGTGCGATAACAAAAACTGGAGCGCGCGACCTGCGTCCGATTAAACGCAGCGCGCTCTAAACAGCTGGGTTTGAGCGTGCGACGCCAACGCCCGACGGTCGATCAGCCGCCATGCTTGTCCAGAAAAGCCTTCATCTGTCCGGCGATGATCTCCGCTGCCCGCTTGCTGGGGTCATGCAGATGCTGGCGGACCACATGAAAACAGGCCTGGTCCAGGCCCCATAGCAGGATGTGCGCTTCCAACAGCACGTCATCGTCATGGGACGCCAGCTCGAACGCCTTATGCCGTTCCGCCAGCATGGTGATGATGATGTCCCGTTGCGCGGACACTTCCCAATATAATGCCTCCTCCAGCACCGCGACCTGGGTCAGCAACGTGCAGATGTCCTGGTTGGCGCGGTGCATTTCCAGATGCCGGGTCGCCCATTCGGTCAGTTCCGGCAGGCCGGGATTCCGCAGCTCCGCCAGATAGGCGAAAACCGGATGCCAGGCCGGTTCGAAATCCTTTGCGATCGCCCGCACGACCGCCAGCTTGCCGTCGAAATGGCTGTAAAATGCGGCGCGGCTCACGCCGGCCGTCACCAATATATGTTCGATCGAGCTGCCGACATAACCCCGGTCTGCAAATGTCTTTTGCGCGGCATCGACGATCAGGGCGCGCGTGCGTGTGCGCTGTTCCTGCTGCAGAAAATTACGGCGGGACAAACCATTGGGCAAAGATGCCTGCTCCCATGGGACAAACCGGGTGGACGAAGGGCCTGTTAACGTCCCAAAGCTTGGTTGACAAGACAGCTTGTATAGTCGAACTGTCGCGCCATAAAAACGTGCAGCGGACGGATGGAGAGATATAGTGGGCGAGGATAGACAATCCACGGGCAAGGGCTTTTCAGGCCTGCTTTCGTCGGGCCGGATCGGCCAGATGGACTTGCGCAACCGCATGTTCGTGACGGCCATGGGTGTCAGCCTGGCGGAAGATGACGGCACGGCGGGCGAACGGTTGATCGCCTATCATGAGGAACAGGCGAAGGGCGGCGCTGCCCTGATCGTCACTGGCGTCATGGGCGTCGCATGGCCGGTCGGCGCGGTTCAGCCCAATCAGCTTGGCGTGTCGGACGATCGTTTCCTGCCCGGCCTGCGCCGTCTGGCCGACCGGGTTCATGCCCATGGCGCGAAGATCGCGGCCCAGATCCATCAGGGCGGATTGGTGGCGGCCCATTCGGCGCAGGACGGGCACCCCTTGTGGGCGCCATCCATGCCCGGCCCGTTCGTCGGCGACTTCCCTGATTATTTCCTTCCCGAAGAATTGGAGGCCTTTGGCGGCAGCGCCGTGCCATCGATCAAGGTGCTGACGGTCGATGATATCGCGGTCGCGGTGCGTCAATATGCGGATGGCGCCCGTCGCGCGAAGCAGGCCGGGTTCGACGCCTGTGAAATCCACGGCGGCCACGGCTATCTCATCTCCTCCTTCCTTTCGCCTTCGTCCAACAAGCGTACCGATCGATATGGCGGCCCGCTGGAAAATCGTGCCCGGCTGATGCTGGAGGTGCTTGCGGCGGTGCGGGAAGCGGTGGGGCCGGATTTCCCAGTCTGGATGAAGCTGGATTCCCGCGAATTCGGAAAGGCGGTGGGCACCACGCTCGACGATGCCAGGGCCGTGGCGCGCATGTTGGAAGCGGGTGGGGCGGACGCGATTGCCGTCACCGCCTATCATGATGTTGGCCAGGCAAAGCTGCATTCGGGATCGAACATCCCGCACGAACCCGAAATGAACATCCCCGCCGCAGCCGCGATAAAGGCGGAGGTGAACATTCCCATCATCGCATCGGGGCGGGTCGAACCCGACCGGGGCGAAAAACGCTTTCAGGAAGGCGCGTTCGACTTCCTGGCCATGGGGCGCAAGATATTGGCGGACCCGCAGCTTCCCAACAAGCTGGCGGAGGGACGCCCGCAGGACGTTCGCCCCTGCATCTATTGCTACACCTGCGTCAGCACTGCCTACATTCGTCAGCAAGTGCGTTGCGCCGTGCGATCCGAAACCGGCTATGAATATCTGCAGGACCGCGCCACGCCCGCGACGGGCAAGCGCTATGTCGTCATCGGCGGCGGACCGGGGGGCATGGAGGCGGCACGTCGTCTGGACGCCTTGGGCAACAAGGTCACATTGATCGAACAAAGCGACAGGCTGGGCGGCACGTTGCGCTTCGCCTCGCTCGCCTACGAACCCAATGAGCGGATACTTGAATGGCTGAAGCGGGGAATAGAGGCGTCCAATGTCGATGTGCGGCTAAAAACCGTAGCGACGCCGGAACTGCTGCGGGGACTTGAACCTGACGGGGTGATCGTTGCCACCGGCGCTGTGCGCGACATGCCAGCCATTCCTGGAAGCGATCTGGACCATGTCTTCAGCGGTGACGACATGCGCAAGATGATGCTGGGTGAAAGTTCCGACGCCTTGAAGCGCAAGACGGGCCTTGCCACCCGCCTCGCCACGCGGATCGGTGCCGCCACCGGCATGACCGCCAACCTCGATTTCGTGCGCAAGGCCACGCGCCAGTGGATGCCCTTGGGCGACCGCGTCGTCATTATCGGCGGCGAACTGGTGGGCGTGGAACTGGCCGAATTCCTGATAGAGCGGGGCCGCAAGGTCACGGTTATAGAGGATGGACCGAAATTTGGCCGGGGGCTGACCGTCGTCCGTCGTCTGCGCCTGATCCCTGAACTGCGGGAACATGGCGTCGCCATGTTTGCGGATGCAAAGGATATCCGCATCGCCCGCGAAGGCGTTTCGTTCACTACGCCGGACGGAGAAACGCATCTGGTCCCCGCCGACACCGTTATCGTCGCCAAGGGCGCGCATGGCGACAGCAGCCTTGCCGACGCACTGCGCGCCGATGGCTTCAATGTTCAGGAAGTCGGGGACGGCACTGGCGTCGGCTATATTGAAGGCGCGATCAGAGGCGCGGCACGCGCGGTGCAGGGCGAAGCGGCAATCCCCCAAATATAGTCCCGACCGGAAAGCCCGCGCCCGCCAATCTTTTCTCGTGTTCCTGCGCAGGGAGGGACCCAGCTCTGCCGTTGGAACTGGCCTCCCGCCGCCTCCGCAGGCGCGCGCAGCGCTCCCGCCACCCCAACGCAATCGGCCCGCCCCCTTCCCAGGGACGGGCCGATTTCCGTCAGCTTTCCAGCCGAATTCAGTTCAGCAGGCGATAGCTGCCATCTTCAGGCGCGCGTGTCGCATTGAAGAAGTCCACCAGTCGCCACGGCCAGGACAGGAAAACCCGGCCCTTGGAGTTGTTATAGTAGGAATTGGCGCCCGGATGCGTCCAGATCATCTGGGGCATGCGTTCCTCCACCTTCCGGTTCCAGGCGTCGAAAGCATCCTGCGTGACTTCAAATGCGCTCGCATCCGCTTCGTTGATCCGGTCCAGCGCCTCGATGATCCAGTTGACCTGACATTCGGAAATCATATTCTGGCCCGCTGCGTGGTTGGGCGCGCTGTTCGGGCCGACCGTGTGGAAATAGTTGGGATAGCCCGGCACGCACATGCCCATATAGCTGCGCGGATCGTCCTCGCCCCATTCTTCACCCAGGTCACGGCCGCCAGCGCCCTTGATCGTCAGGTTGCCGATCATTTTTGCGACGTTGAAGCCGGTCGCGCAGATGATGATGTCGCATTCGAACACCGACCCGTCCTTGGCTTCGATGCCGTTCGGCAGGATGCGGGCGATGCCCTGATCCTCCAGATGGACGTTGGGCCGCGCCAGCGCGTCGAACCAGCCATTGTCCAAGATGATGCGCTTGGAAAAGATCGGGAAATCGGGCGTCAGCTTTTTGATCAGGTCAGGCCTGTCGGCGAAGCGCTGCTGCATATAGCCCAGCGCATATTCGCGCGTCATGGCGTTGCCCTGCGACACGGCCGTCATATTGCCTTCCCACTCGGGGTCTTTCACCACGTTGGAATACAGGCCGTCGGCCGCCGCCCAATAGACGCGGAAACGGAACCATTCCTTATAGTGCGGGATGTTCGCCAGCGCCCAGCGCATGCCTTCGCTCACTTCATGGGTGAGTTCCGGGTTGAACAATACCCAATGCTTGGACCGCTGGTAGATCGTCAACTGATCGACATCGGGGGCGATCGCGCCGACCAGCTGCGCAGAGCTGGCGCCGGTGCCGATCACGGCGACGCGCTTACCCTTCAGGTCCAGGTCGGCGGGATAGTTGGCGGTGTGCACCAACGTCCCGGCAAAATCGTCCAGGCCCGGAATGTCAGGGAATTTGTAGCGGTTGACAGGTCCGTGGCCATTGATGACGGCGTTCACCACAATATCCTCGCGGCTGCCGTCGGCCTGTTGAACGGTCACCGTCCAATTTTTGTCCGTATCGCTCCAGACCAGTTTTTCCACCTTGGTGTTAAAGCGGATGTCGCGGCGCAGGTCATATTTGTCGGCGGTCGCCAGCATATATTTCTGCATGTCCGCGCCGTGCGGATGATAATGTTTCCAATCGGGCCAGATTTCCCAGCTGAAGCTGTAGAAATGGCTGGGCGTATCGACGCCCACGCCCGGATAGCGGTTTTCATACCAGGTGCCGCCCACATCGGCGTTCTTTTCGATGACGACGAAATCATAGCCCGCCTCGCGCAGCTTGGTCGCGGCGGCCATGCCGGTCAGGCCCGCGCCGATGACCAGCACCTTGAAATCCGCCTTGGGAGCCTTGCGCGCTTCCACCTTGCTGCGGTCGATATAGGGGCGAAATCCGCACTGGTCCTGCACCAGTTCCAGAAATTCGTCATCCACAGTTTCGCCAACGGTCACGGTCATGATCCGCTGTAGCAGGGCGTCGGACGCCGGGCCGTCCTGATACCCTTCACCCGTAGTCAGCAAATGCCGCATCCGGGCGCGCAGATCTTCGGCCAATTCTTCGGGAATGTCGGTCGGCGGCTGGGAAAAGGCCGGGCGGATATGGGCGGCGAAGCGATCAAGAAACGCCTCGTCATGCGTCATGTGAGCATAGGCTGCCAGCAACGTCGGCACATTGGCCTCGTCGAGCGCTTTGGCAAGCGCGGGCGAATCGGGCAAAATTGCGAAACTGTTTCGATTATCAGCGAGATTTGTGGCCACGGGGATGCTCTCCATCACATTTATGAGTAAACACTTACATCATCTGGCGCGACGGCGAAAGGGGGGAACGCCCGCTCCAAACGGCTTCAGGCGAAAGGCGCCAGGCCGGTCAGCACCAACCGCACCAGATCCGCCTGACTGGACGTGCCCGTCTTGGCATAGATACGTTTGGAATAGCTGCGCGACGTTTCCGGGGTCAGTCGCAGGTTCTGGCCAGCCGCGACAATCGTTTCCCCCATCGACAATTGATGCGCCATCGCGGCCTCATTCATGGACAGCCCATATATGGACGACAGCGCACGGCGCGCGCGCAGGGCGTCTTCCCGTTGGTGGATACGCAACACACCCGTGGCCGCCGGAAAGGCGCATGGTTCCGCCAATGGCAGGTCCGCCTTGCGCAGCAGCATCCACAGCCCCGCCTGCGTGCCCAGCGGCAGGGGCAGGCTGGCCCCCGGAGCCGCCGCAGCCAATTCAGCGCACGCCGCCTCCAGCGCTTGGGACACCGCTGGCACCAACTGGAGCCGCCGTCCGGCGGTCGGGTCGGGATCGGGGACGAAAGCCAGCAACGCTTCCGCCTGCCTGTCCGCCGCCATCACCCGGCCTGTTGCATCAAATGCCAGTTGCCCGACGCCCAACCGCTGGAGCGCCGATTGCGCGAGCGCGACCTGCAACCGTTGTTCGATCAGGGCGGCCAGCGTCTTGAGCGCGGCGGAAAGATGCGGACCTATGCCTGACAGCGCGGCGACGGCGGACGCCGTGAAATCCTCCCGCTCCCGCACCAGCAGCAGCCAAGCATCCGCCGCTCCGCCAGCCGATATCCTCAGGAACCGGCCATAGCGGATGTTCATTTCGTCCAGTTCGGCCCGCTGGCGATCGCGCTGCGCGGGTCGGTCATAATCCAGCATTTCTTCCAGCGAATAGACGCGCCCCGGTCGCAGCGCGCCATAGGGATGAAGGCCCAATTGTTCGATCCGGCGAAAATCCAGCGGCGGTTCGGTGGCGGCGCGTGGTGCTGCGACATGGACGACCGCCGGTTCCTGATCGGGCGCTGCATTGGCCAGGGTGATGATCAGGAACGCCCGGCGCGCATAGGTTCGCGCGACCAGCTGGCGCAGGAATCCGCCCCATGGCGGGCTTTCATGGATACCCTCCACAAGGGGTAGCAACAGCTCGCGCTGAGAGGCAAAAACGGAGGACATGGGATTTTGCTCCCATATGGGGGCTTCGCGGTCAAGCGCCAGCAGCGATCTAAAGCGCGCAACCCCAGAGGGTAGAGAGAGTGATGCCTGACCAACTGAGTAAATCGACCCTGACCCACCTGGAACGGCTGGAGGCTGAAAGCATCCACATTCTGCGCGAAGTCGTGGCGGAAGCGGAAAAGCCGGTGATGCTTTATTCCGTTGGCAAGGACAGCGCCGTGATGCTGCACCTCGCGCGCAAGGCTTTCTATCCCTCGCCGCCGCCCTTTCCGTTGCTGCACGTGGACACGACCTGGAAATTCCAGGAAATGTATAAGCTGCGCGATCGGATGGCGACCGAAAGCGGCATGGAACTGCTCGTCTATCACAATCCCGAAGCGCAGGAACGGGGCATCAATCCGTTCGACCATGGCGCGCTCCACACCGACATGTGGAAGACGGAGGGGCTGAAGCAGGCGCTCGACCTCTATGGTTTTGACGCGGCCTTCGGTGGCGCGCGCCGCGATGAGGAAAAGAGCCGGGCGAAGGAACGCATCTTTTCCTTCCGCACCGCTTCGCACGGCTGGGACCCGAAAAACCAGCGCCCGGAATTGTGGAACCTCTACAACGCCCGCAAGAACAAGGGCGAAAGCATCCGCATCTTTCCGATCAGCAACTGGACGGAACTGGATATCTGGCAATATATCCACCTCAACAACGTGCCCATCGTTCCGCTCTATTTCGCGGCGGAACGCCCGACCGTGGAACGTGACGGCATGCTGTTGATGGTCGATGACGACCGTTTCCCGCTGAAGGATGGCGAAGAACCGGTGATGCGCTCCATCCGCTTCCGCACGCTGGGCTGCTATCCGCTGACCGGCGCGGTCGAAAGCAAGGCGACAACCCTGCCGGAGGTGATTCAGGAAACGCTGCTGACCACCACATCGGAACGGCAGGGCCGCGCCATCGACAAGGATGCTGGCGGCGCCGGCATGGAAAAGAAAAAGCAGGAGGGGTATTTTTGACGCGCCACGGAATGCGCAGCGTTCCCAAGCGTCAACCCCAGCGTCGGCTGGGGTCTGCGGCCTCCAAGCAGGCCCTTTCGCAGACCCCGCCCTTGACCCAGATCACAACGATCCCAGCCCGCGCTGGGATGACGGGACAGAAAACATGACCGAAGTCATTGCAGAACCCATCTACAAGACCGACGCGCTGATCGCGGAGGACATTGACCAGTATCTCAAGGTGCATGAGCACAAGACGATGCTGCGCTTCATCACCTGCGGGTCGGTGGACGACGGCAAGTCGACCCTGATCGGTCGCCTCCTCTATGACAGCAAGATGATCTTCGAAGATCAGCTGGAAGCACTGCACGCCGATTCCAAGAAGGTCGGCACCCAGGGGCAGGAAATCGACTTCGCGCTGCTGGTCGACGGCCTCGCCGCCGAACGGGAGCAGGGCATCACCATCGACGTCGCCTATCGCTTCTTCGCCACTGAAAAGCGCAAGTTCATCGTCGCCGACACGCCCGGCCACGAACAATATACCCGCAACATGGTGACTGGCGCGTCCACCGCCGACCTTGCCGTCATCCTGATCGACGCGCGCAAGGGCGTGCTGACGCAGACCCGCCGCCACAGCTATCTGGCGCACCTGATCGGCATCCAGAACATTGTTCTGGCGGTCAACAAGATGGATCTGGTCGATTATGATCAGGCGGTCTTCGACGGCATCGTCAAGGATTATACCGAATTCGCCAATTCGATCGGCATCAAGGAATTCACCGCTCTGCCGATTTCCGGCTTCAAGGGCGACAATATCACCGGCTCCAGCGACAACACGCCTTGGTACAAGGGGCCTGCGCTGATCGAGCATCTGGAAACGGTGGAGGTCAACAGCGCCACCGACGCGGAAAAGCCGTTCCGCATGCCGGTGCAGTGGGTGAACCGCCCGAACCTCGATTTCCGCGGCTTTTCCGGCCTGATCGCGACAGGTTCGGTAAAGCCGGGCGACGCCGTGCGCGTGCTGCCTTCGGGCAAAACCAGCACGATCACGCGTATCGTCACGCTGGACGGCGACCTGGATCAGGCGGTCGCGGGCCAGTCGGTCACGCTTTGCTTCGCTGACGAAATCGACTGTTCGCGCGGCGACGTGATCGCGCTTGCCGACAATCCGCCACAGGCTGCCGACCAGTTCGAAGCCACCATCGTGTGGATGTCGGATGAGGAAATGCTGCCGGGCCGCCCCTATTGGCTGAAAATCGGCGCGCAGACCGTCACCGCGACGATCCAGCAGCCGAAATATCAGGTCAACGTCAACACGATGGAACATCTGGCGGCCAAGACGCTGGACCTGAACGCGATCGGCCTTGCCAATCTGTCGACCGACAAGCAGATCGTGTTCGAACCCTATGAACAAAACCGGACGCTCGGCGGCTTCATCCTGATCGACAAGATCAGCAACGCCACCGTGGCGGCAGGCATGCTGAATTTCAGCCTGCGTCGGGCGCAAAATGTCCACTGGCAGGCGACCGACGTCAGCCGTGAATTCCATGCGGGGCTGAAAAACCAGAAGCCTGCCGTGCTGTGGTTCACCGGCCTGTCGGGTGCGGGTAAATCCACCATCGCCAACCTTGTCGAAAAGAAGCTGGCGCGTATGAACCGTCACACCTTCCTGCTGGACGGCGACAATGTCCGCCATGGCCTGAACAAGGATCTGGGCTTTACCGACGCCGACCGCGTGGAAAATATCCGCCGCGTGGGTGAGGTTGCAAAGCTCATGACCGACGCTGGCCTCATCGTCATCACCGCCTTCATCTCGCCCTTCCGCGCCGAACGCGACATGGTGCGCCAGATGATGCAGCCCGGCGAGTTTATCGAAGTGCACATCGACACCCCGCTGGCCGAAGCGGAATCGCGCGACGTGAAGGGCCTCTACAAAAAGGCGCGGAGCGGCGACCTTAAGAACTTCACGGGCATCGACAGCCCCTATGAAGCGCCGGAAGACCCGGAAATCCGCATCGACACCATCGGCATGACGCCCGAAGAAGCCGCCGATGCAATCGTGGCGAGGTTGATCCCATGACCGCGCCGGTGGACGTCAAGGCATTGAGCGACGCGGAACTCGCCACTCACCTTGCCCAGGTCGCCGGGCGCATCCTTCTGGAAGTGCGCAACAGCGGCGTGTTCAGCGCCAAGGCGCTGGGCAAGGCAGGTGACCAGACCGCCAACCAGTTCCTTGTCCATGCCCTGCGGGAAGCCCGGCCAGATGATGGCCTGCTTTCGGAGGAGGAAAAGGACAATGCCGCGCGGCTGGACAAAAGCCGCGTCTGGATCGTCGATCCGGTCGACGGCACGCGCGAATATGGTGAGGCGCGCGCCGATTGGGCGGTGCATGTTGGCTTGGCCATCGACGGACAGCCGGTGACCGGCGCGGTGGCGCTGCCGGGGCTGGATTTGTCCAACAGCGGCGCGGGCACCGTGTTGCGCACCGACCGGATCCAGGCGCTTCCAGCCGCGCCCCAAAAACTGCGCATGGTAGTGTCCCGCACCCGCCCCGCCAGTGAAGCGGTCGCGGTTGCCGAAGGACTGGGCGCCGAACTGGTCCCCATGGGATCGGCCGGGGCAAAGGCCATGGCCGTGATCCTGGGACAGGCGGACATTTATCTCCATTCGGGCGGCCAATATGAATGGGACAGCATGGCCCCGGTCGCCGTCGCCCTGGCGCACGGCCTGCACTGTTCGCGCATCGACGGGTCGTCGCTGGTCTATAATCAACCGGACGTCTACCTGCCGGACCTGCTCATCTGCCGCCAGGAACATGCCGAAATGGTGCTTTCGCTGGTAAAGGCCATCGACAAGGCGGCTTGAAAGCGCAATTAATGGGTCCTGACCCTAAAGACTCCTGTTCAACTTAACCGTGTTCCTGCGAAGGCAGGAACCCAGTCCAGCCGTTCGAACCGGGTTCCTGCCTTCCAGGAACACAATGCGCTATCAATCAAGACCAGCCAGCCCTCCGCCCGGCAAGACTCAAGCCCGCCCCCACATGCTGACGACCAGCCATACAAGCCCCGCACAGGCCGCCATCAGGCCCAGGCCCAGCCAGGCAGGCGCAAAGCGAACGGCAGGATGGTTGCCCACCCAGCGGCGCGATCCGGTAATCATCGGGCCGATCAGATTGTCGCGCCGGTACAGCAGGTAGAACAGCACCCCAACCACATGGATCGCGATCAGCGCCAGCACGACGTTGAATATGACCTCATGCCATTCCGCCGCCCATCGTCCGGTATCGAAATCGACCAGATAGGAAAATGGCCCCGACTCCATGCCATCGATATCGACGGCAAACAGGCCCAGCCCCACTTGCGTGGCGAGCAGCAGCAGCATCGCCACCACGCTCCACCCGCCCAGCGGGTTATGGCCCGGCACGCCATGGACGCCGCGCTGGAACATTGCGCCCTTCACATAGGAAGCAACGGTAACAGGCCCGCGCACAAAGCTGGAAAAGCGCGCCGTGCCGCTGCCGATCACGCCCCAGATCAACCGGAACAGCAGCAGCGCCAATATGGAATAGCCCGCCAGCCGATGCCAGTCGAGCATGCGGTTTTCACCCGTCCACCAACCGACGCCGATCAGCACGACCAGCGCCCAGTGGAACAGCCGAACCGGCGCGTCCCAGATGCGAATGCGTTTAACGGCCATCGGCTCCGCATGCGCGGACGCCTGAGCTGTATCGTCCATCATCCTGGGACGCGGAACCGGTCGTGACAGCTCTTGCAGGTGCCGCCCAGTGCGTTGCGCGCGGACGTCATTGCCGCGACATCGCCCTTGGCAGCGGCGGCTGCCAACTGGTTGGCCGCGCCGACCATGTCATTCTGCAACTTGGTAAAGGTCGCATTGTCCTTCCAGATTTCAGCCTTCGCTCGTGTCTTCAGGCCTGATTCCGGCCCGCTGCCACGCGGAAAAAATTTCAGCTGCAACGCGGAACGCCGTGCAATGACGTCTGCAAGGGGGCGAACGGTATTCTTGTCCGGCGCACCGGTCTTGATTTCGTCATTGATCGTCTTGAACGCGCCGCCAATCTCCTTGTAATTCGCCTTGCGCGCGTTGACGGCATTGGTGGCGGCGGGCGATGCCGCATAGGCTGAATAAGCGGCATAGCTGCCTGCGAAGAGCGTCATGGAAAGGGCAGCAAAGGCCCGGAACCCAAAAGTCATCCCTGCTTTTGTCCTTCTTGTTGTTGCAATGAACGTCAAACCAGTATCTCGCTGACCGACCGTTTCGTGTTCATGTCGTCCAGGCCCCAGCTTTCGGTCGGCAATCCCATGGCTCGCTGAACGGTCAGGCCCACACGGCTGATCGGCTCACCTGCGCCTGCGACATGGATGCCCGTTTTCACCTTGCCGCCTGCTGAACCGGCCAGCATCGCGGGGATTCCCTGAACGTCATGGTTCTTGGCATAGGACACGTCGGAGTGGGCGAAGACAAGCATATTGTCGAGCAAGGAACCATCGCCTTCCTTGACCGCCGCCATCGCAGCGACGAAATCGGCCCAGGCTTCCATGTTGCGCAGCGTATAGAAATCGACGGTCGGCTGATAACCGATGGAACGGTCGACCATCTCCTCATGGGTGATCTGGTGATATCCGGTGGTGTTGCCTGCCTGGCGCAGGTCCGACGCGGCGGTCGAAAAACTCATGTTGAACACACGGGTCTGGTTGCAGGCCAGCGCCATGGCCAGCATCTGCGACATCAACTTGTGGTTCTGCTTGCGCTGCTCGACATCGGTGATATCGGCGCCTGCCTTCAGTGCTGCGGGCTCCGCCGGGATCGCGCAGGCCTCCGCTGGCGGCGGCTTCTGCAACTGCAGGGCCAGCTTGTCCTCCATTTCCCGCACGGATGTGAAATATTGATCCAGACGGGCGCGGTCGGACGCGCCGACGCTGTTCAACAGTGCGTGACGCCGGTCGGTAACGCCCGACAGCACGCTGCGGCGGACCATGACGCGGGGATCGGGCTTGAAATCCGCCTTGTTCGGGTCCTGGAAATCACCGCCGAATATCTTGCGGTAGAATTCGGTCGCGCTGGGGACCGTCGGATTCATGGTCCGGCTGTCGCGGAAGGAATAGCTGGTGCGCGTATTGCCGTCGGCGCTCAGGTCGAGCGAGCGGAAGAAGGACCCGCCGCCGATTGCGTCAGCGATCAGCACGTCCAGCGTGGGCGCGCGGATTGCCAGCCAGTCGTCCGCCGCGCCGCCTGTGCGCACGCCGGTATTGCCCGACAGATGGGGCAGGTTGCCCCGGCTGCCCAGCGACACGTTGAATCCCGAAAGGACGCTGATATGCTGGCGTACATCCTTGATCGGCGCCAACTGTGGGGGCAGGTCGTAATCGGCGCCCGCGGCCTTTGGCACCCATCGGTCGGGGATCATGCCGCAGCCCCAGAACCATGTGCCGAAACGCACCGGCAGGTTACCGCCGCCCAGCGTCGCCGCGAAGGCCGTGCCATTATTGTCCAGGAAAGCGTCCAGGATCGGCAGGCCCAGCGTCACCGCCGCCCCACCGACCGCGCCGCGCAGCAGGAAACCGCGCCGCGTGGTGCCTTGAACCAGCTTGTCGTCGATCATTTTCGCGGCGGTCATCCGCTTACTCCTTGTTTCTTCGCGCGTGGGGCCTTCGCCGTCACTGTGCGGGGCAGGGCGAGCAGCCCGGGGTCGAGGGCAATGTTGCGCATCAGCGCGGAAAAGCTGTGGCCGTTGCCCAGGAAGCCTTTGGTCAGGCGGGCAATGTCGGTCGCATCTGTCGCAGCCGGGTTGCGCCCATGGGCATAGCGCCAGGCGCTCTGCACCAGGCAGGCGCTGACCTGTTCGCTGTCGTGGAACAGCTTGCCCAGGGCCGCAGCACCATCGAACGGCTTGGCCTCGAACTCGCCGGTCACGTCGATCGTCACATCATGTTCCAGTTTACGGAACTGGCCCGCACCGTCAAACTGCTCCAGCCCCAGGCCCATCGGGTCGGACCGCTTGTGGCAGCTGGCGCATTCTTCATCGTCCAGATGCGCTTGCAGCCGCAGGCGCGTCGTCTTCAACGTCGGGTTGTCGACATCCTGAACCACCGCGAAGTTCACGTTGGCGGGCGGTGCCGGGATCTTTTCGCACAGGAATATCTCGGTCAGCGCGACGCCCCGCAGTGTCGGCGACGTGCGCCCCGGATGCGAATGCTGCGCCAGCATGCTGGCATGGGTCAGCAACCCGGTGCGCGGATCGCCTTGCGGATATTGGTGGATGTACCAGTCCGTCTTGGACACCGGAATGTCGTAGATCGGTCCCAGTGTCCGGTTCATCGCGATGGCGTTGCTGGTGAACAGGTCGCGATAGTCGCCCTTTTTATCGACCAGCAGCCAGGTGATGGTGCGCAGCGTCTGCTCCCGCATCGCAGACGCGACGGACGTGTTGAACGCGGGATAGATCAGCGAATCCTTCGCCAGGTCGTCCATCCCGTCCAGCCGCAGATAATCGGTGAAGAAGGCGCGGACCCCATCGACAAATCGGGGCGACGCCATCATCCGTTCGACTTCGCGGGCGCGACCCGCAGGGGTGTTGAGCGACCCGTCCGCCGCCGCAGCCAGCAGCGCCGCATCAGGCGCTGCATTCCACAGCAGGTAGGACAGGCGGCTCGCCGCCGACCAGGCATCGATGCCCCGCCCGCTGCGATCGGGCCAATCGATGCGGAACAGGAAATCCGGGCTGGTCAGCATGCCCGTCAGCGTGGCGGCAAGGCCCGCGTGGAAATCGTTCAGCCGCGCCGCGCTTTCCATCGTCGCGGCCACGCGCTGTTGCAGTTCGGGAGCGGAAACAGGCCGCCTGTACAGTTTCAGGCCCACCTTCTGGATGAAATCGCGGGCGCAGGCCGCACCCTTCGCATCCGTGGCGGAAGGCGCGCAGCCGACCAGCCGGTCGCGATGATCCTTGTCGGTCACCTGCGTCGATATCGCCCGCGCAATGTCTTCATATTGTTCCAGGCCAGCCGGAGTCACCGACACGGCGCTCGCGCCGACCGCCTGCAATCCATCGATGCGCAGGTCCGGCGAAAAACGGCCAACGACCTTGATGTCAGGGCCGAACGCATCTGCAATCGCGGTGCGATATTGCAGTTCCGTCAGACGGCGCAGCTGGCTGGGCGGTGTGTCCGCCATGCTTTCATCCGCGCGCGCGCCGCTGAAGGTAAAGGCGATGCTGCCTGCAAGCGTCAGGCACGCCGCGCCCAGCACGAATGGAGCGATGCGGCGGCGCTTGGTCTGCGATGGGGTGATGATCACGGGGTCCTTCATCGGGTCTGGTCCGCCTGCGCGGTTTGCTGGGGCGCTACGAACGCGCGCACGCCCCGGAATCCGTAGGCCGAGGATATGGCGGTGTAACGCTTGGTCTTGGGATCGCGATAGCCATCCGCCAGCCGGTCGATCGCCTGACGGACGCCCGGACAACTGACCTGCGACAGAATGGCGCCGTTCTGCGTCATCTGTTCGATGGAGCTGTAATAGCTATCGAGGGTGTAATAGCCGTACAGATTGCCTTCGATGCTGCCGTCGGGCTTCATCGTCGCACGCAGCCGCGCATCCCTGATATCGCGGGGCGCATCGACGATCTGTTCCTTATAGTTCATCACCAAATCGAACGGTTCGGTGGTCAGGACGCCCTTCTCTATGCGACCGCGCGTGGTTGAACGCAGGCGCGGATCGGGATCGACGGAGAAGGTGGCGCTTCTCAAAGCCTCCCCCTTTCCATCAGTGGCCAGGGAGTCAGCGGCGGCATAGACCGTCACCGTCACGTCGGAATCATTTTCCATGTCGTCCACGCCGCGCAGTTCGATCAGCGTCGGCGCGCGCATGGATATCATTTCCTTGCCGGAAATTTCGCGCTGGCTGCCGGTGCGGAACGGCTCCACGCATCCCACCGCGCGCCATAGCTGGTTGTCGACGCCCTTGGTTCCGTCCGGGCCGGTGAAATCCTCCTTGCTCACCTTTCCGTCCAGATTCATGCCCGCGGCGACCGGACCATCATAGGTGCGGAAATTCTTGGCCAGCTTGGTGAAATCCTGCGGGTCCGAACAGGAACTATAGACCACTTCGCGATTGGAAAAGGCCAGCCGACCCTTTCCTTTGGGCAAACCGTTCAGCGCCCCTATGGCAATCGCCTGTTCGGGTGTGGGCGTCGTCTTCGGGTCGTGTCCGGGCGGATATTTCACATTCGCGCTGCGATTTCCCCACATGTGGATGCGCTTGAAGCCCATCTTCTCATTCATGTACAATTCCAGCGCCTGACGCTTTTCGGCACCCGCGAATTTCGCTTGAAGCTCAGGCGAAAGGGTGGCGTAGAAGCGGTCGAGATCGCCTTCATCAGGCACCTTGCAGACGTCTGCTTCGCCGCCGTTGACCAGGTAGATGTTGGACAGGACAAAGGCATGGACGCCCGGCTCTCCGCCCGTGGGGGCGTCCGCCGCAGTCAGCATCACCGCGCCGCCAGCGATCAGCGCCAAACCCAACTGCCGACCGGATTTTCTTAAAGGTAGCGACGCACGCGCAGTCATCCAATATCCTCCATGGGCCATGCTTGGGCCTTATTATCCATCACATCATGCGCTCCTGACCGGTTCACGCCACCCCGAAATCGATCACCCACGGCGGCGATTCTGCGCAGCAGGTCGGCGTGTCGTCTCAATTTGCCGCTATTGCGTGAGTTTCAGTCGGTGATAGGCTGATCGAAAATTAGGGATGATCGACAGCCATGGACCAGGCGCCGACACGGGAAGGGATGGAATGGCGCACGGGCGAACGCCTTACCCTGCGCGTGCTGACCATTTATCGGGAAAGTTTCGGATCGTTGGATTCGCTGGTGGACGCGGACGACCTGCCGACGCCGGGGGAAGCCGCGCTTACCGCCTATGTCGAACAGCTCGACGTCTCCCATCTCGCGCGCCTGACCGGCCGGGCCATTTCTCAACTGGCGGCGCGCGACAGCCTGATGCTGGGCCGCGCTGGCATGCGTCGTTATGACTGGCGGGTCATCCTCTACAGCCTGTCGGGCGCGCGCACATTGCGCGAAGCGATCAACCGGTGTGCGGAATGTTTCGAAGCGATTGACTGGCGCTATGGTCGCATGTCGCTGACCACGCGCGCCGACGTGGGCGAACTCGCGCTCGATTCGATGCGCCCGCCTGGACATACCCCGTCGGGCTGCCTGATCGACCTGTTCGGGGTGACGCATATCCATGCGCTGCTCAGCTGGCTGATCGGGCGGCCCATCATGATCCGTCATGTCGCGCTGGATCATGAAGAGTCTGTCTTTCGTGCCCTGGAATTGCCGGAACTGATGTTTGAAGTGCGGCTTGCCGGGGGCTGGACGGGTTTTGCCTTCGACGCGGCTATGCTGGATTATCCCGTCGTCCGCAGTGCGGATGAACTGGCGGCGCGACCGCCGGGAAACCTGCTGTTCGGCATCGGGCCGATGGACGAAAGCCCGGTCGCCGACACCGCGGAACAAGTCCGCCGAATCGCGCTGCGGTCCTTGCGTGACAGGCAACGGGTGCCGACATTTGGCGACATCACCGCGACCATGGGGGGCAGCGGCCCGACCCTGCGCCGCCGTCTCGCGCGCGAAGGCACCAGCTATCGCCAGATCCGCGAAAGCTGCCGCCGGGAAGTGGCGCTGGACCTGTTGAGCCGCACCGTCCTGTCGATCGAAGCGATCGCGGTCAGGCTGGACTATTGCGATTCGGATGCGTTTCGGCAGGCGTTTCGCGAATGGACGGGCATGTCGCCCAGCAGCTATCGCCGGACGATGCGTGTTGCCGCCTGATGCGCGCCATTCGGCTCAAACCGCCGCAACGTCATCCATGAATTGAGCCATGGCCAGGTCGCGATCGCTCATGCCGCCGACATCATGGGTCGTCAGCACCACATCCACCTTGTTGTAGACATTGCTCCACTCTGGGTGGTGGTCCAACTGTTCGGCCCGCATGGCGCAGCGCGTCATGAAAGCAAAAGCCGCACTGAAATCCGAAAAGGTGAACCGTTTTTCAATGGCTTCCCGGTTGGCGCAGGGGGTCCAGCCCGTCACTTGTGCCAGCACCGCTTCGGGCGACATTTTCACATAAGCCATCTTCGCTTCCTCGTTTGACCCCTCGTCATAACAGGAAGCAAGGCAAGGTCCCAACCATGGTCACGCCACGGACCGATATCGAGGCAAAAAAAGGGGCGCCCTTCAACACAGGGCGCCCCTCATCATCACATGGCCTTGCGGGTTGTCTATTCCCCCGCAGGTCCTGTTCTTACTTCAGCGCAGCCAGTTCGGCATCGATGGCGGCAAGGCGCGCATCGGTCACGTCGTCCGGCGAATATTGCTGCACAGCCTTCAGCGTCATGCCACGCGCCATGTCGACCTGTTCGTTGGTCGTCATGCCGGGGATGTGCTTTTCGATGATCGCCTTGGCGGCGGGATCGTCCAGCATGGTGCCAAGTTCGGTGTCGCTGGTGTTGTACTTGGCCTTGGCCGCAGCAGCCGCAGTGGTATCAGCCATTGCAGGCGCACCAACGGTCATGAGAGCGGCAGCGGTAGCCATCAGGAAAACACGCATAGTTCAGGATCCTCCAATTTAGACTCGTTATATATCGCACGTAGTCGTTCTAATTTCAAGCCCTACCAGGATGAACGTGCGGCTAGCAGAAGTTCGGCGAAACGATCGGCCATCCTGGTGAGTTCCTCCGGCGGGACATTGCGCGCCGCCCCTTCCTGCAACTGCCACCCGGAAATGGATGACACCAGCATGTGGGCGACGCTGTCGGGATCGCGAACGGACATGCCGTCCTTGATCGACAATTGCGTGATATCGCGGGATATGAACCCGACCGCGTAAAGATAGCCGACATCGTGCAGGACAGCCGACACGTCGGGAAACCGGTCCTGCGTGACGAACATCAATCGGCACAATGCCTGGACTTCAGGCGATGAAAATGTATTCGCGATGATGCGGGCATGATGGCGCAGCCGCTCGCCCATATCCTCGGTCAGCAGATGGTCGTGCTGCGCCGCCCGGTCCGACCATTCCGCGACACTGTTGCGGATGACCGCCGTCAGCAGCGCTTCCTTCGACGGATGGCGGACGTAAAGCGTACCCTTTGACACACCGGCGGCGGTTGCGACCGCTTCCATGGCGACATTGTCGAAACCGATTTCCAGAAACATGCGCCGCGCTGTCGTCAGGATGGCCTGCTCGATGGCTTGCACCTGTTCTAACGTGGGTCTGCCGCGTTTGGGTTTAAACATTGAAGCTGCCTGCATCGGGCGTTCGTGACACAAACAAAGGGGGTGGACAAGTTGCACCCGTCCGCCAGAGCGTAATCGGACGAATATGATCGATAATGACTCCATTCGATCAAATAATGTCGCGGCAATCGCGCCCGGAACCCGGTTGGATCAGGCGTCACGGGACTGCTCCGCCCTCCATTGCGCCGCGCCATCGCGATGGTGACTTGCCGGTCCATTGGCGAAACGCGCGGCAAAATGACCCGGTATCGCTGAAATGGGCCCGGCGCGCGACTTCGGCGATGGACAGGCGCGGGTCGCGCAACAGATGCGCGGCCAGTTCGCGCCGGGAATTGGCCTTGATCTGCGACAGCGACGTGCCCTCCGCAGTCAGCCGACGTTTCAGCGTGGCGACACTGATGCTGAACTGGCGTGCCAGCTCGTTACCCGTCACCGGCGCGTCTCCGCTGGCCAGCATGGATGCATAGAGATGCGAAATTCGGTCCGACAGCGGCGTCTGCTTTGACTGCGGCTCCTCTATGTCGAACGGAAAACGCTCCAACAGCAGGTCCAGCTCATGATGGTCGCGCACTACGGGACGGTCCAGATAACGGGCAGGAAAGCGCAGGCTGTTTTCCGGCGCATGATGCTCGACGGGATAGGGCAGCAGATAGGCGACCGTCCGCGCGTCCAGCAGCGGCGGATAACGCATCGCCGCGCCCGACAGCGGAATATCCTCCCCGATCAGCCATCCGAACAGCCGGTGGTGGGTGGCAAGTCCCGTCAGGTCGGACAGATAGGCGCAACTGTTTCGCACCTTTCTGATGGTAGCCATGTCCAGCCGGGCTTCGCCGCGCGCGACCGTCAGGGTCAGCCTGCCGGTGCGGGGGGCCATCAGGGCAAAGAAACTGTCCATCCGCGCGATCACGTCGTGCAGCGTCCGGCAGGTGATGATGGCATAGCACATCATGTCGATCCCGCCCTTCGTTATGGAACTGCGGCCTTCCTGTCGCCCGGCCACTTCGTCCAGCAATGCCGTGGCCCGCGCATAAAGGCGGGTAAAGTCCCGGTGCGCGATGCTGTCGCGTTCGTCCGACCGATCCAGCAGCACCGCCTTCAGGCTTAAAAGCCCGGCGTCCCGCAGGAAAATGTCAGTGTCGCCGCCATATTCCGCGATCATCGCCATCAGGTCGCGCCCGACGCCCGCAGGTACGCGGCCGGGGACCGGCTGCGACAGTTGCTTGTTGGGGGTGAGCGATTTCGTCATGTCCTTTGAGCTTTTCGGCCATATCCTCGCCCGGCGCAATCGGGGAAACAGCGTTGCAAGCATAATTGAAGGAGCGGAATGCGAATGACGGCCGACGAACAGTTGCTGGCGCGGATAGACCGGCTGGAATCACTGGACGCCATTCGCCAGCTTCCGGCCAAATATTCGCTGGCGCTCGACATGCGCGATTCCGACGCCTGGGTCAGCCTTTTTCCCGAAGACGTGCGCGTGGGCGGGGGCAAGACCGGGCGCAAGGCGCTGCGTGACTGGTTCGACGAAACCCATTCGATGCAGTTCGACGGCACATCGCATCATATCGGCGGTCACATCATCGACTTTGACGATCCCGACCATGCGCAGGGCGTCGTTTATTCGAAAAATGAACATGAAACCGGGGCCGAATGGGTCATCATGCAGATGATGTATTTCGACCAGTATGAACGGATCGATGGCCGCTGGTATTTCCGCCGCCGCCTGCCGCTTTATTGGTATGCGACCGATTTGAACAAGCCGCCCATCGGCGACCGCAAGATGCGCTGGCCCGGCCATCCGCCCTATCATGGCAGTTTCCACGATCTGTTCCCCAGCTGGAAAACCTATTGGGCGCGTGAAGGCCGTCCGCATGACGGCCCGGTCGAACCGCCTGCGCCACTGGAAAAATTCATCGAAACCATGCGGCGCGGCGCGCCCTTGCCCAAACCTCGCGTACGGAGCTGATTTGCCAATGACCGATATATTCTCTCCCACGACATTGGGGGACATTACGCTGAAAAACCGCATCGTCATGGCTCCGATGACGCGCGACCGGGCGGGTCCGGGCGATGTCCCGACCGATATCATGGTGGAATATTACCGCCAGCGGGCCAGCGCGGGCCTGATCGTCACCGAAGGCACCCAGCCGTCACGTGCGGGCAAAGGCTATTTCCGCACGCCCGGCATCCACAGCGTCGATCAGGTGGCGGGATGGCGCAAGGTCGCGGACGCAGTGCATGACGCTGGCGGCAAAATCGTCGTCCAGCTGATGCATGTCGGTCGCGCGGCGGTTCAGGCGAACAAGGACGCGGACGCCGAAACGGTTGCCCCTTCCGCCATCCGCTGCCCCGACAAGATTCCCGGACCCGATGGCGTTCCCGTCGAAACGGCGATGCCGCGCGCGCTGGCGACCGATGAAATTCCGGCGGTCATCGGCGAATATGTCACCGCCGCCCGCAACGCGATTGCGGCTGGCATGGACGGCGTGGAACTGCATTGCGCCAGCGGCTACCTGCCCATGCAATTCCTGTCGACCAACACCAACCAGCGGACGGACCGCTATGGCGGCCCGGTCGAAAACCGCATCCGCTTCGTCGTCGAAACGCTACAGGCAATGGCCGATGCGATCGGGCCGGGCAGGGTCGGTTTCCGCATTTGCCCCGGCGTCCGCTTCAACGGCATGGACGATGCCGATTCGCATGAAACCTACGCCGCGCTGCTCAGGGCCGTGGACAATATGGGGCTTGCTTACTGCCACCTCATCCACATACCTTTGAAGGGTCAGGACGCGCTTGATCTGGTCAACGCCAACTGGAACGGGCCGGTCATAGAAAATGCCGGGCTGACGCTGGAAAAGGCAAAGGCTGTGCTGGACGAAGGCAAAGCGCAGGCCGTGTCCTTTGGCTATCTCTATATCGCCAATCCCGACCTTGCCGAACGTTTCAGCAAGGGCGCGCCGCTGGCGAAGGCGAATCGCGATCAGTTCTACACGGGCGGCGGCGAAGATCACCGGGGCTATACGGATTATCCGGCGCTCGACGCCTGACAATAAAGACGCGTTTTTAGGAGAGAGAACATGCCCAAGTCATTGGAAGGGCGCACTGCGCTCGTCACGGGCGGCGGACAGGGCGTCGGGCAGGGCGTCGCCCGCGCGCTGGCTCAGGCTGGCGCACGGGTCGCCATCGCCCAGCGCAACGCGGACCAGGGTGAGGAAGCGGCGCGTTATCTGCGCGACACGCACGGGGTCGACGCCTTTTTCATCCAGACCGACGTGACGCAGGCGGCACAGGTGGAATCGATGGTTCAGGCCACCCATTCGCGCTTCGGCAGCCTCGACATCCTGGTGAACAATGCCGGGGCCAGTTTTCCCAAGCGTATCGAAAATCACAGCGATGACGATATGATCGGCTCCTTCGCGCTCAACTATTATGCGGTATTCTGGGCGATGAGGGCGGCTTTCCCGATCATGAAGGCGCAGCGTTACGGTCGCATCATCAACATGGGGTCGCTGAACGGCGTGAACGCGCATATGTTCACCGTTGCCTATAATGCCAGCAAGGAAGCGATGCGGGCGCTGACCCGCACCGCAGCGGTCGAATGGGGTCCGCATGGCATCACCTGCAATATCATCTGCCCTGCCGCCAACAGCCCGCAGGCGGACGACTATTTCGCCGCCAACCCGGAAATGTCAGAGGCCATATTGCAACAAATCCCCGCTGGCCGCTTTGGCGAGGCGGAACGGGACATCGGCCCAGCCGCCGTCTTCCTGGCGAGCGAGGGCAGCGCCTATGTCAACGGCAACACCATTTTCGCGAGCGGCGGGTCGCAGGTGAACGGCGTTGCGTGGCGTCCCCATGTCGAGGATTGATGGCATGGACAGGCTGAAGGGCAGGCGCGCGGTCGTGACCGGCGGCGCACAGGGGATCGGCGCGGCCATCGCGACGCGGCTGGCGGCGGAAGGCGCGGTGGTCGCGGTGCTGGACCTTGATGCAGGGTCGGCTGGCGCGGTGCTGCCGTCCCCGCATATCGGCATTGCCTGCGATGTCACCGACACCGCATCGGTCGAGGCCGCCTTTGCGCAGGTGAAGGCGCGGCTGGGCGGGGTGGACCTGCTCGTCAACAATGCCGGGCGGGGTAGCGCGCCGGGCGACGGCATGGATCAATTTTACGCGGCGCAGGCTGCGCAGGCGGCGGGCGAGCAGGTCTTCGCCGACCAGACGATCCACTGTTCGGACGAAGGCTGGGCGGGCGTCATGGCGGTAACGCTGGACGGCGTGTTCAAATGTTCCCGTGCGGCGGTGCGGCTGATGGCGGATCAGGGGAGCGGCGGGTCCATCGTCAACATCGCCTCTACATCGGCGGTAAAGGGCGACGGCCCGGTGCCCTATTGCGCGGCCAAGGCGGCGGTGCTGGGCATGACGCGGGCGATGGCGCGCGAACTGGCGGCGCGGGGCATCCGGGTGAATGCGGTCAATCCCGGCGCGACCGAAACGCCGATCTACGCCAGCCTGCCTACTGAATTGAAGGATTCCATCGCCGCCGACAGCCTGATGAAGCGGCTGGCCCACCCCGATGAGATTGCCGGAGCGGTCGCTTTCCTGGCGGGTGACGACGGCAGCTTCGCAACGGGCAGCGTCGTCACGGTGAATGGCGGAGCGTGGTTTTCCTGACGGGCGGATTGAAAGGATCGAATATGGGACAATTGGATGGCAAGGTCGCAATCGTGACCGGCGGCGCGCGCGGCGTGGCAAAGGGCATAGCGACGGCTTTCGTCAAGGCGGGCGCATCGGTGCTGATCGTCGACCGCGAAGAGGATCTGGGCCGCGCGACAGAGGCGGAATTGCAGGGGCTGGGCGGGGACGTCGCGTTCCTGGCCGTCGATCTGGCCAATCGCGACGCGCTGCCTTCCATCGTGACGACCGCGGTGGACCGCTTCGGCAAGCTCGACATATTGGTCAACGCCGCCCAGGCATCGCACCAGCTTCCACTGGTCGACACGACTGACGAAGCGATGAACCTGTCCTTCGACACCGGTTTCTGGCCGACCTTCATCCTGATGCGCGCGGCGCATCCGCATCTGGTCGAAAGCCGGGGCTGCGTCATCAACTTCGGCAGCGGCGCCGCCTTCGACGGGCTTCCCACGCAGGCGTCCTACGCCGCTGCAAAGGAAGCGATCCGTGCAATATCGAAGGTCGCGGCCAATGAATGGGGACCGGACGGCGTCCGCGTGAATATCGTCTGCCCCTTCGCCAATTCGCCCGGCGTCCAGGCCTGGCGTGAATATGCGCCCGCAGACTATGATGCGCAGATTGCCAAAGTGTCGCTGCGCCGCATCGGCGATTGCGAAAAGGACATTGGCGCGGCCGTCACATTTTTGGCGAGCGACGCGGCGGCCTATATAACAGGCCAGACATTGATGGTGGACGGCGGCCAGACCAAGGCCTTCTGACCTGCCCGCAGATATGGGCGGCGGACCGTTTTTGGATCGACGCGCCGCCCATTCTTCCGGCCCAAGGGGGCTGACAAAGGGCAGGCGAGTGCCCTGCTCATAGGAGGCATGGATGTCACAGGCTTTGCTCGACCGGGTGGAACTTCACGATCTGGTGATGCGATATTGCCGGGGTTGCGACCGCCGCGATTTCGCGCTCGTGCGGTCGCTCTACCATGACGATGCGATCGACGATCATGGTGCGATGTTCAAAGGCGGCCCGGACGAATTCGTCGCCTGGTTGCCTCAGGCCACCGCCCATTGGGACTTGACGCGCCACAGCATCAGCAACAGCCTGTTCGTCATCGACGGCGACCGGGCAGAAGGCGAACATTATGTCGAGGCATGGCATCGCACACCTGCCCCCGACGCCCGCATTTTTCTTGTTCTTGGCCGCTATCTCGACCGCTATGAACGGCGCGATGGCGTCTGGAAATTCCTCTACCGCAGCCTGGTGTTCGACCATGGCTCGATCATCGTAGTCGATCAGGAAAGCCTGAACCGCATGAGCAAGGATGCACCCGTGGGCCGGGCGGATCGCAGCGATCCGTCCTTTTCCTACCCGATGCTCGCGGGACTGGCCGCATGAAGGCGGCGGTCTGGGACGGCGCCTCGCTGTTCGTCAGCGACCGGCTGACACTGCGCCCCGTGGGTCCGGGCGAGGTGCGGGTCCGCGTGCTGCGTTCGGGCATCTGCCACAGCGACATTGCGATGATGACCCCCCATCTGCCCGTCTTGCCGGTCGTGCTGGGGCATGAAGCCGCTGGCGAAGTCGCGGAAATCGGCCCCGGCGTCGAAGGCTGGGCCGTCGGTGACCGTGTGACCGTGGGCACGCAGACGCCCTGTGGCGAATGCCGGGAATGCCTGCGTGGAGAGCCGCATAATTGCGACATCAACTGGGGCTTCGCGCCCGGTTTCCCCTTCATGCTGGACGATAGGCCCGTGGCGTCCTTCGCCAACGTGTCCTCCTTCGCGCAGGAAATCGTGGTGAAGGCGTCGCAGCTGTTCGCCATCGACGATTTGCCGATGGAGCAGGGCGCACTCATCGGCTGCGCAGTGTCCACCGGCGTCTGCGCGTCGCGCGTGCTGGGGCGCGTCCGCCCCGACGACCGGGTGCTCGTCTTTGGCGTCGGCGGCATCGGCGTCAACGCCATTCAGGGCGCGGCGCGGCTGGGTGCGCATGTCATCGCGATCGACGCCAATCCCGCAAAGGAAGCCGCCGCGCGCCAGTTCGGCGCGTCCGACTTCGTCCTGGCCGATCCCTCGCTGGACGCCGCCGCCGCCGGGGCGCTGCTGGCGCGCGATCATGGTCCGATCGATGTCGTGGTGGAATGCAGCGGCGCGATAGGCGCGATCGAAACCGCCCTTCGATCGATCAAACGGGGTGGCCGGGTCGTGCTGATCGGCATGTCGCGGCCCGGCTCGCAGGCCGCATTGCCGCTCGACCGGTTCGTGACCGGCGGCGAAGTCATCGCGACGATGAATGGCGGCGCAATCCCCGACCGCGACTATCCCGTGCTGATCGAACAGGTGCGGGACGGCCGACTGAACGTCGCCGATCAGATCAGCGGCATCTGGCCGCTCGACCGGATCAACGACGCCATCGCTGCGTTGAAAGCGGGGGAGGTCACCAGGGCATTGCTGAACATGACCGAGTGATATCTGCGCATTATATCTGAAAAACCTTCCATCTGCTGCTAATATATATGATATTCCCGTCATTCGTTACGCAAAGAAGGAACGGCCATGGAGAAGGATAATCAGGCGGAAGGCGTGCGGCTGTCCACCGTCTGGCGCGACTTTTGCGATCAGCTGGCGAAGGCGGGCGACATATTGGACCGCCCCAGCGCACCCG
The DNA here is from genome assembly GCA_946885845.1 of uncultured Sphingobium sp. Next base: position 37,969 of record CAMPHJ010000006.1, read on the forward strand.
CCACGCCCATCGATCAGGCGGAAGGGGTGCGTTATCTGTCCCGCCTCACGCGCACCGCGCTCAACATGCTGGTGGATTCCGCCGACCCGGATTTCCCCCGCATCTTCCTGCTGACCGACGATGCGATAAAGATTGGCGCGGACAATCCCGACAATCTCTATCAACAGGTCGTCGTCCGGGGCGACCGCGACTATCGGATCACGGGCACGCGCAACAGCGTCCCCTATCTGTCGATCGGGTCCAAGGCCAATCGCTACGCCATCGACGGGACCATGGCCTCCACTGGAGAGATCGAGTTTTCGGACGTTGAACTCGGCCCCGACGGCAGCTTTGAAATCATCGCCAGCAAGACGAAACAACCGGGCAACTGGCTGCCCATGGCCGACGACACGACCCTGCTCATCATCCGCCAAACCTTCAATGACAAGGATAAGGAACAGGCCGCAGAGGTCCAGATCGAACGGATCAGCGACGGGCCGAAACTGCCCGCCGTGCTGACGCCTGATGTGATCCAGGCGCAACTGAACGGCGCGGCGGCGTGGGTGCGGGGGACCTCCAGCACCTTTGCGGACTGGTCCGAATGGTTCATGGAACAACCCAACCGCATCTATGACGGCAGGGACCAGTCGACCTGGTATCGCGCGGGCGGCGACCCTAAAATCTGGTACGGCCACCTCTATTACGACCTCGCGCCCGGCGAAGCGCTGGTGCTGGAAGCCAAGCCACCCAAATGCCGTTTCTGGAATTTCCAGCTCGACAATTGGTGGATGGAATCGATGGATCACGTCAACCGTCAGGTCTGGGTCAACGGCGCGCAGGCGAAATATGAAGATGACGGCAGCGTCATCGTCGTGTGCGCCGATCATGATCCGGGCTTTGGCAACTGGATCGACCTGTCCGGCCATCGGTCCGGCACGGCTCTGTGGCGCTGGATAGAGGCGGACGACCATCCCGTCCCGCAATGCCGCGTCATAAAGCTCTGACCATGGCAGGCGCTGGGGAAGGGCAGGACGACCTCCCCAGCCGCATTCGCGCGCTGGAGGATCGGGAAGCAATCTGCGACCTGATCGCCCGCTATGGCCCGCTGGTCGATTCAGGCGACTGCGCCGGGGCGGCGGCCCTGTGGACGCCCGATGGCAGCTATGATGTCGGCGGTTTTGGCCTGTGCCACGGACGGCAGGAAATCGCCGCGATCCTGGAAGGCGAAACGCATCAGGCGCTGATCGCGGGCGGCGCGGCTCATCTGCTCAGCCCGCCCGTCATCGACCTGGACGGCGACCGCGCATCGGCGCGCACCTATTCCGTCGTCTTCCGTCACTCGGACGGCGGATGGGAAGCGCATCGCGTGTCGGCCAACGCCTGGACGCTGGTCCGCACGCAGGAAGGATGGCGCGTGGCCCATCGCGTCAACCGCCTGTTGAATGGCGATGCGCAGGCCCGCGCGGTCATCGGCGGTCTGGCAGGCGACGACTGGCCTTCCCCTCCCGCCTGAACCCTAAATATGTCTCGCCGCCAGGCCCTTGGCCTCGCTCCCCCTGTTCACCCAGCCGATAGCTGACTATGCCGGTTCCAGCAAAGAAGCAGGGGGCAGGATGCACGCAGAGGCTAAGACGGTGGTGGATGCGCGCCAGTTGCGCACCGTGGTGGGGGCCAGCCTGATCGGCACGACCATCGAATGGTTCGATTTCTTCATTTATGGCGTGGCGTCGGCGCTGGTGTTCAACCGGCTGTTCTTCCCGTCCTTTGAACCGTTGACCGGCACGTTGCTGGCCTTTTCCACCTATGCGCTCGGCTTTCTCGCCCGGCCGCTGGGTGGGGTCATCTTCGGGCATTTCGGCGACCGGATCGGGCGCAAGACGCTGTTGATGATCAGCCTGCTGGTCATGGGCCTGTCGACGACGGCCATCGGCCTGCTGCCTACCTATGACCAGATCGGCGTCTGGGCGCCTGTATTGCTGATCGCCCTGCGCCTGTTGCAGGGTTTCGCCGTCGGCGGCGAATGGGGCGGGGCGGTGCTGATCGTCGCGGAAGTCGCGCCAGCGCGGACGCGGGGATTTTGGACCAGCTGGCCGCAGGTCGGCGCGCCTGCGGGCAACCTGCTGGCGGCGGGCGTGTTCGCCGCGTCGTCCGCCCTGCTGCCGGAGGATGACTTTCAAGCCTGGGGCTGGCGCATTCCCTTCCTCATGTCGATCGTGCTGGTCGCCGTTGGCTGGTGGTTGCGGCGGGCGGTGGCCGAAAGCGCGGTGTTCGTGCAGGAAGCGGCGAAGGAAGGGCTGGTGCGCTTTCCCGCTGTCGAAGTCATCCGGCGCAAATGGCGCGCGCTGCTGACCGGCGGCGGCCTGCGCTTTGGCGAGAATATCTGCTATTATGTGGTCGCGACCTTCTCCATCACTTACCTGACTGAAATTCGCGGCGGCGACCGTTCCCTGGTGCTGAACGCCGTGCTGATCGGCTCCGCGCTCGAATGCCTGTCCATGCCCTTCTTCGCCGCCCTGTCGGATCGTGTCGGGCGGCGGTGGGTCTATGGCGCGGGCGCTGTGTGCGTCGCGGGGTGGTTTCCGATCTTCTTTGGCTTGCTGGACGTTGGCAACGCATGGAGCGTCGGACTGGCGGTCACGGTCGCCATGATCGCGCATGGCGCCATGTATGCGCCGCAAGGGGCCATGATTACAGAGCTTTTCCCGACGCGCCTGCGCTATTCGGGGGCCAGCATCGCCTATCAGGCAACGTCGATCTTCGCTGGATCGCTCGCCCCGATCATCGCGCTGTCGCTTTACAAGCTGACCGGCGGGACCGGCGCGGTGGCGGCCTATGTGATTGGCAGTCTGCTCATCACGCTGATCGCCGTCGTCGCCGCGCGTGAGACAAAGGGCGCGGACCTCAGCACCGTGGACTGACCTTCCATTCCTTCGCCGGGAAGCAAAAAAGGGGGCCGCAGCCGCGTCCCCCCTTTTTCAACTTTGCCTGCCGGATCAGGCGAGCTGGTTCACGGCCGCGAACTGGCGCTTCAGGAAGGTGCACGCATCGGCCATCGCCTCCTGCGCGCCCGGCAGAAATCCGATCCATGATACAAAGCCGTGGATCATGCCGGGATAACGCTTCATCTCGACCTCGACCCCCGCATCCTTCAGGACCGGCCCATAGCTTTCCGCTGCATCGCGCGCCGGGTCGATTTCGGCGGTGGCGATGAAGTGGGGCGGCAGGCCCTTGTGGCTCTTCGCCTTGATCGCACTGGCGCGATAATCCTCGTCCTGTTCCGGGCTCTCGATATAAAGTTCATGGAAATAGCGCACATCGTCGGCGCGCAGCACCGGCCCATGTTCGAACTCCGCCATCGACCCGCCTTCGGGCAGGGGGTGGATAGCCGGCCCATACCAGTTGATCACAGCCGCCAGCCGGGGTCCGCCTGCTTCCAGCGCCTGGATCGCCATGCCGTTCGCCAATACGCCGCCCGCGCTGTCGCCCGCCACGGCCAGCCGTGATGCGTCGCCATTGATCGATGCGGCATTGGCGGCGGCCCATTGCACGGCGGCCCAGCAATCTTCCGGCGCGGCGGGGAATTTATGTTCCGGCGCCAGGCGATAGTGGACCGAAATCACGATTGTTTCCGCGCCTGCCGCCAGTCCGCGCGCGATCATGTCCTGCGTGTCCAGGTCACCCAGGACGAAACCGCCGCCATGAAAATAGCAGGTGACGGGGAAGGGGCCGCTGCCTTCGGGTGTGTAGATGCGCACCGGCACATCCCCGGCAGGACCGGCTATGCTGCGATCCGCTACCGACGCCAGGGTGACGGGCGGCGGGGGCAGCATGGTGGACGAATCGCGCACTGCCTGCCGCAATTCGTCGATCGACTGGCCGCGGATCGGCGGCCATTCGGGCTGACCGGCGAACATTGCTTCGATCTGTGGGTCGATGGGCATCCTCTATTCTCCTATGTTCTTGTTTCCAGTTCCTGCAGCGCATCGCGCAGCACCTTGCCGCCCGCATTGCGGGGCAGCGCGTCCACCAGCACCACTTTGCGCGGCACCTTGTAATTCGCCATATTCTCGCGCGCCCAGCGGATAATGCCCGCCTCGTCCGCGTCGTTCCCCGGCCTCAGCACGACGAACGCCTTGCCGACTTCGCCCAGTCGTTCGTCGGGAACGCCGATCACCGCCGCCGTCTCTATCGCCGGGTGGGCCGTCAGCAGCTTTTCGATCTCGGCGGGGTAGCAGTTGAACCCGCCGGAAATATACATGTTCTTCTTGCGGTCGGTAATCGCCAGATAGCCGCGCGCATCGATGGTGCCGACATCGCCCGTATGCAGCCACCCATCGGCGTCGATTGCCTCTGCCGTCGCCTCCGGCTCGTCCAGATATCCCTGCATGACCGAATGGCCGCGCACCCAGAATTCGCCCGCCTGACCGCGCGGCACGTCATGCCCCTGATCATCGACGCAGCGCACTTCCATCCCAGGCATGGGATAGCCGCATGTATGGGCAATCGTCTCGGCGTCGTCGCCTTTGCATGTCATGGCGATGACGCCGCATTCGGTCATGCCATAACCGTTCACGACGTTGGTTATGCCCAGTTCGTTCCGCATTCGCTCGACCAGCGCCGGGGCGACCGGGGCCGCGCCCGTGACCGCCGCGCGCAACGACGAAAAATCGCGCCGTTGGTCGCCTGCCAGTTCATGCAGCAGCATGACGTAGATGGTGGGCGGGCCGGGCAGGAAGTTGATGCGGTTGACTTCGATCTGGCGGAACATCTCATTGCCGTCGAACACGGCCATTGGGATGATGGTCGCGCCACGGATCAGGCAGGCCAGCCACCCCGCCTTGTAGCCAAAAGCGTGAAAGAAAGGACTGACGATCAGGTGGTTGTCGCCTTCGCGCAGGTCCACGCGCTCGGCCCAGTCGCCAAATGTCTGGACGACCTGCCGATGCGTGGCGATGACCCCCTTGGGCCGTCCGGTGGTCCCCGACGTAAAGATGATGTCGCTCACATCATCGCCCGACAACCGGGCCAGCGCATCGTCCACCGCCGGATCGTCCGCGCCTTTGCCCCGCGCCAGAAACGCGTCGAAATCGCAATCGATACGGATGAAATCCTGCAGGTCCGGCAGGTCTTCACCCGCCAGCAGCGCCTGATAATCCGTCCCCAGAAATTCGCGCGGGCCGAACACCAGCCGGGCATGGCTGCGGCGCAATATGTCGGCGGCTTCCTGCCCCTTGAACCGCGTGTTCATGGGGACGATGGCCGCGCCCGCTATCTGCGCCCCCAGCGCCGCGACGATCCAGTTGCGGCTGTTGGGCGCCCAGATGCCGATGCGGTCGCCATGGCCCACGCCCTGCGCCAGCATCGCCGACGCGCAAGCCCGCGCATCAGCCCATAATTGCGCAAAGGTCCAGTGATCCTCACCCTCGATCAGGGCGACGCGGTCGGGCCATCGCTCTGCGGCCGTCTTTGCAGTCGCGGGGATCGTTTCAGGCCATGTCCCCGGCTGGTCGATCATTTTCCGCGCGGCTCCCTGGGCAGGCCAAGGCCGCGTTCCGAAATGATGTTGCGCTGTATCTGGTCGGTGCCCGCATAGATCGTGTCGGACCGGCTCATCAGATACATGTTGGGCAGTCCATCGAACCGCTCCTCGCTTGCGCCAATTTCGCCTTCCTGGCCCAGTACGTCCATGGCCAGTTCGCCCAGATCCCGGTGCCACTGCGACCAGTACAGCTTGTAGGTATAGGCCGCACCGGACAGGTCCGCGCTGCCTTCGCCGTCGGACAGCATGCGCAATCCGTTGTAGCGCATGATCTTCAGCCCCGCATAGGCGTGGGCGATCTTCTGCCGGACGATCGGATCGTCGGCCATGCCGTTACGCTTGGCGGCGGCGATGATTTCGTCCAGCTCGATCTTGAAATGCATCTGCTGGGCCAGCGTCGAAACGCCGCGTTCGAACCCCAGCAGCGCCATTGCCACTTTCCAGCCGTCGCCTTCCGCGCCGATCCGGTCGATGGCCAGCGCCTCCGCCCCGTCGAAGAACACTTCGGCAAATTCCGCCTCGCCGGTCATCTGGCGGATGGGCCGGGGGTCGACGCCCGGCTGGTCCATCGGCACCATCAGGAACGACAGCCCCTTGTTGCCGACGCTGCCCGCTTCCGTCCGCGCGACGACAAAGCACCAGTCGGCGATCGTGCCCATCGACGTCCAGATCTTCTGCCCGTCGATGATGTATTTGTCGCCTTCCAGCCTTGCCTTGGTCTTCACATTGGCCAGGTCCGAACCCGCGCCGGGTTCCGAATAGCCCTGGCACCAGATCGCCTTGCCCGACGCGATATCGGGCAGGAACCGGGCCTTTTGCTCCTCGGTCCCCATCGCGATCAGCGTGGGGCCAAGCAATTCCACGCCCAGATGGCCCGCGCGCGGAGGTCCCTTGGCGCGGGCATATTCCTCGGCAAAGATGATCTGCTGCGCGATCGACGCGTCGCGTCCGCCCCACTGTTCGGGCCAGCCGATGACGCTCCACCGCGCCTCGCCCAGCGCCGCTTCCCAGGCGCGGCGTTCCTCGACATTGTCGACCTGGTTGGTCTGGCCGCAGATCGCCTTGAAGGGGCCGGACAGCTGAGCATTCAGCCAGCTGGCGGCCTCTTCGCGAAAGGCTTTCAGTTCAGGGGCGAAGGCAAGCTGCATGGATCAGGCGACCTCGAACAGACCGGCGGCGCCCATGCCGCCCGCGACACACATGGATACGACGACATATTTGACGCCCCGGCGCTTGCCTTCGATCAGGGCGTGGCCGACCAGACGGCTGCCCGTCATGGCAAAGGGATGGCCGATGGCGATGCCGCCGCCGTTGACGTTCAGCTTTTCCGGGTCGATGCCCAGTGTGCGCTGGCAATAGATCGCCTGGTTGGCAAAGGCTTCGTTGATTTCCCACAGGCCGATGTCGTCGATCTTCAGGCCCGTGCGCTCCAGCAGCTTGGGAATGGCGAAGACGGGACCGATGCCCATTTCGTCAGCGCCGCAACCTGCCACCTGAAACCCGCGATAGACGCCCAGGATGGGCAGCCCTTCCTTCTGCGCGGTGGCCAAGTCCATGACGACCTGGGCCGACGCGCCGTCGGACAGCTGGCTGGCATTGCCTGCGGTGACATGCTTGCCTTCCTTGACGACCGTGCCGTTCTTGAACACGGGCTTCAGCTCCGACAGCTTTTCATAAGTCGTGCCCGCGCGGATGCCTTCATCCTTCGTCAGGGTCAGCTCTTCCTTGCCGGTTTCATTGCCTTCCTTGTCGAACAGCGCCTTGGTGACGGTGATCGGCACGATTTCGTCATCGAACTTGCCCGCTTCCTGTGCGGCGGCGGCGCGCTGCTGCGACTGGGCGGCGAAGCGGTCCTGGTCCTCACGGCTGATGCCATAACGTTCCGCGACGATTTCGGCGGTTTCGATCATCGCCATATAGGCGTTCGGATCGCGCGCCTTGATGAATTCCGAACGGTTGCGGAAAGCGGGATAATGTTTGTCGATGGTCAGCGATACATTTTCCACGCCGCCCGAAACCGCGCAGTCGATTTCATCGGCGATGATGCCGCGCGCCGCGAACGCCAGCGCGTTGAGGCCCGACGAACATTTGCGGTCCATCGAAAAACCGCTGGTCGTGTCCGGCAGCACCGAACCGTGGACGGTCAGACGACCGACATTATAGCTCTGCGTGTTCCACTGGTTGGCGACGCCCAGATAGACGTCATCCACACGCGCCGGGTCGATGCCCGCCCGCGCCAGGGCGGCGTCCACCACATGGGAGGACATGAAGGGCGCTTCGGTGTCGTTGAACGCGCCACGATAGGCTTTGCCGACGCCCGTGCGGGCCGTGGAGATGATGGCTGCTTCGCGCATGATTTGAAATCCTTATATTCTTCATCGCCGCATCGTCTTCGCGGAAAAGCCCACTCAAGGCAGGCCTTTCCGCACGATGCTCTTAAAAACCGTGCATGTTGGTGGGACCCCAATAGGCCCGCATTTCGGTCACTTCATTGGCATCGTTGAACCGGAACGTATCGATGACGTCGATGCGCATGGCCTTACCATCATGGTTCAGGTTCACGGAGAAGGGAAAGACCGCATAGTCGCCCGCAACCCGCACCGGGCCTTCCAGCTTCAGTTTCGCGCCGGTCTGCATCGACTGGGCGTAAAAAGCGCGGATCGCCTCGCGGCCATTGTGGATGGGCGATCCGATCGGGTCCTCAACCGTGGCGTCTGCTGCATAAAGGGCGGCGACCTGGTCGGCGCTTCCGGCTTCGAATGCGGCGACATAGGCGTGGACGGCGGCTTCCATTTTTGCAGGATCGGGCATGGTTTTGGCTCCGGCTTGGACAGGGGTAAGGATGGCGGCTGCAAGTGCGATCAGCATAGGCCCGGACATGATTTTCAGCTTTCCGGGAAATATCGGTTGATGGTGTCGACTACGCAAGCAGGCTTGGCCGTCGGTTGGCCATCTGGCCCTTCGATTTCGACAGTCACGCGGATCACCGCCTGGATGGCCCCGCCCTTTACTTCCTCGACCGAAACGATCTCACCCGTCCCCCGGATGCGCGATCCGACGATCACCGGACTAAGGAAGCGGGTCTTGTCCATGCCGACATTGACGCCAGCAGAAAAGCGCCGGACCTCGACGATCTGCGGCATGAACAGATTGACGAGGCTCAGCGTCAGATAGCCATGCGCGATAGTCGCGCCGAACGGCCCATCCTTGGCGCGCACCGGATCGACATGGATCCACTGATGATCGCCGGTGCATTCCGCAAAGGCGTCGATACGGTCCTGCTCGATGGCGACCCATTCCGACGTGGCGAGACGGGTGCCTTCCTTGCCCAGCAGGTCGCGCGGGTTTTCGAATATGGTCGCCATGCGCGTCAGGCCTGCTGGCTCGACACGGCGATCACTTCGCCGGTCATGTAGGAAGACAGGTCGCTTGCCAGGAACATCATGACATTGGCGATTTCCCATACTTCGGCGGGACGCTTGAACGCTTCCTTCTCGACCAGCTTGTCCAGCGCTTCCTGCGTCGTCACCTTGGCCAGGAACGGATGCATGGCGAGCGATGGCGACACCGCGTTGATGCGCACGCCATGTTCGGCGGCCTCGATCGCGGCGCAGCGGGTGAAGGCCATGACGCCTGCCTTGGCGGCGGCATAATGGGCCTGCCCCTTTTGCGCGCGCCAGCCAAGGACCGACGCATTGTTGACCATCACGCCCGACTTGTTGGCATACATGTTCGGCAGGAAAGCGCGGGTCATGCGGAACAGCGATGTCAGCGTCACGTCGAACACGCGGCTCCACTGATCGTCGGTCATGTCGACGATGTCGGCTTCACCGCCCAGACCCGCATTGTTGATCAGCACATCGACCTTGCCCAGCGCCGTAATCGACGCGTCGCGCAGGGCTTGCACCGCCTCTTCGCTGGTGACGTCGCAGACGAACAGCGCGGGGCGCTCGCAGCCCACTTCGTCGGCGATGCGGTCGGCGGCTTCATTCAGCCTGCGTTCGTGAAAATCGCTGATCAGCAGCTTGGCGCCTTCTTCGGCGGCGCGCTTGGCCGCGGCAAAACCGATGCCGGTGCCAGCGGCAGCCGTCACCACCACGGTCTTGCCCTTCAACATGCCCAGCGGCGTGGGATAGGGCGGCACTGGAGAGGTCGGGGTCATGCGAAATCCTTCATGATGATCTGCGACAGCGCTTCGCGATGCTGGTCGGGGGTGCCGATCCAGCTGGCGGTGGCGCGGGCGCGCTTGAAATAGAGGTGGGCGTGATGTTCCCAGGTGAAACCGATGCCGCCATGCAACTGGATCGCGTCGCCCGTGACGGAACGATAGGCGTCCGACACATAGGCGCGGGCGATGTGGCAGGCCTGCGCCAGTTCATCGCCATTTTCGTCGATCGCGGCGGCGGCATAATAGGCCGCAGACCGCGATGCTTCGATCAGCAGCATCATGTCGGCCAGCATATGCTTATAGGCCTGGAACGACCCGATCAGCCGACCGAACTGCACGCGCTGCTTCGCATAGTCGACCGTCGCGTCCAGGCTATATTGCATGCCGCCGGTCTGCTCCGCCGCCAACAGCCCCGCGCCGATGGTCAGCGTCCGTTCGATCGCCGCCTTCGCGCTGCCGGGCGCGCCCAAAATCATGTCGGTGCCGACCGCGCAGTCGAAGGTCAGTCTGGCAAAGCGGCGCGTGCGGTCCAGCGCGGGCAGCGCCTCGACGGTCAGGCCGGGCGTATCGGCGTTCAGCACGACCAGGCTGTCATCCGCCGTGGCGACGACGATCAGGTCGGCGACATGGGCAAAGGTCGCGAAATCCGCGGTGCCGGTCAGCTTGCCGTCCCGCAGCGTCGGGCGCGTCGCGGTGCCAGCGAAGCTCGCCCGCGTGCCCGAAGCCAGGCGGGGCAGGATGCTCGCCTTCTGCTCTTCGCTGCCTGCCGCCAATACCGCCTGCACGGCCAGGACCGCCGTTTCGAAAAAGGGCACCGGCGCCAGCACGCGCCCCGTTTCCTCCAGCACCAGCGCCATTTCGACCGCGCCCAGCCCCAGGCCGCCATGTTCTTCCGGCACCATCAGCCCGGCAAAGCCCATCTCGCCCGCCAGCGCCTGCCACAGCCCTTCGTCAAAGCCGGTCGCGCCTTCCACGGCGGCGCGGATGACATCGGGGTTGGCGGCGTCGGTCAGGAAATCGCGCGCGGCTTCCTGAATGGCGCGCTGGTCGTCGCTAAGCGCGAAATCCATGTCAGGCGGCTCCGTAGACGGGCTTTGCGGGTTCGCGGGTTTCGATCAGCTTGCGCACGATGGCGTCCAGCTCATTGGCTTCCAGACGCGCGCCCTTGTCGAACACCGGGCTGTCGGTCCAACCTTGCGAAAGGAAAATCTGGCCGCCTTTCAGTTCGAATACCTGGCCGGTCACGCCCCTGGACTGTTCCGACACCAGATAAGCGACCAGCGGGGCCATGTTTTCCGGCGCGAACAGGTCGAATTCGCCTTCCTTCGCGTCCATGTCGAACGCGCCGGTATTGGTCATGCGGGTGCGGGCGTTGGGGGCCAGGGCATTCGCCGTGATGCCCAATCGTCCCAGCTCCGCCGCCTGCACCAAAGTCAGCCCGGCAATCCCTGCCTTGGCCGTGGAGTAGGCCGACTGCCCGACCGAACCCTGCAAACCCGCGCCCGACGTCGTGTTGATGATGCGCGCATCGACCGGATTGCCGGCCTTGCTCTGCGCGCGCCAATATTCGGCGGCATGGCGGCTGGTGCAGAAATGGCCGCGCAGGTGGACGCGGATCACCGCGTCCCATTCTTCGGGGGAGCAGGTGAAGAACATCCGGTCGCGCACGAACCCGGCATTGTTGACCACGGCATGCAGCCCGCCAAAGCTGTCGAGCGCCTGTTCGACCATGCGCTTGCCGGATTCCCATTCGGCGACGTCGTCGGTGTTCGCAACGGCCTGCCCGCCCATCGCCTTGATTTCGTCCACGACCTGTTCGGCCGCGCCCTTGGTCTCGCCCGCCTCGCCATGGGTGCCCACGCCCAGATCGTTGACCACGACCTTGCAGCCTTCCGCCGCCAGACCCAGCGCATAGGCCTTGCCCAGGCCGTTGCCAGCCCCGGTCACGATCGCAACACGTCCTTCGCAGATACCCACTTTATCTTACTCCTCAAAATGCCTTGCGCGTCATGCCGCGACCGGGATCAGCAGATGCTGGCTCAGGTCGCCCACTAGATCGAGCAGGGAATAATCGCGCTCCGAAAAATGCCATTGTCCGTCCACCCGGACGAACGCGTCATGATAACGGCCCGCACAGATGGCCTGCAACGGCAGGTCCGGCGTCGCCTGCATGACCGTATAATAGGAACGGCAGGTCGCGGTGCCTGCGTCCTCGTCCACCTCGACGATGGGATTGCTGATGACATGCTTGGTGCGCGGCGTGCCACAGGGATAGATGCGCACATGGGCGCGCCACAGCGCCAGCATCGGTGCTGACCCCTCGATGGTTTCGCCGCTGCCGGTCCTGACCCGCGTCCGTTCGAACAGCGCCGCGGCCGCTTCCAGTTCGCCAGCGTCCATCAGTTCGGCATAGCGATACAGCAGGTTGGTGATGGCGGTCGCGCTGTTCATGCCCCGGCCTCCCGCTCTGCCGCCTGGCGTTCCCGATGCTCCGCCGTCCTGCCGGTCAAGCGCACGGCGACGGCATCCGACGTGATGCGCTGCGTCTGCCGGTCCGCGTCCGCCTCGCTCAACGGCGTCGCTTCGACCAGGTCGGTCAGCGCCGCACGGGCGAGCTTTTGATACTCCCCCTCGCCATTGTTGCGCCAGGTCACCTGATGCGGTTCGAACGTCTTGACCACCTTGGCGGGATTGCCGACGACCAGGCTGCGTTCGGGCGTCACGGTATCCGACTTCACCAGGGCGAGGGCGGCGACGAGATTTTCCGCGCCGATCACCGCATTGTCGAGGATCACCGCGTTCATGCCGATCAGCGCATTTTCGCCGATCTCGCAGCCATGGATGATCGACCCATGGGCGATGGTCGCGCCGCGGCGGATGATGGTGTCGCGCAGCTGGTTGGCATGGACCGACACATTGTCCTGGATCGAGCTGTCGCCTTCCACCACGATCCGCCCGAAATCGCCCCGCAGCGAGGCGCCGGGCGCGATGAAGCAGCCCGGCCCCACGATCACGTCGCCGATCAGCGACGCCAGCGGATGGACGTAGCTGGTCGGATCGACGACGGGAACAATCCCCTGATAGGCGTAGGCGGGCATCGGGGCTGGGTTCCCTTAGAGCCGCTCGATGATGGTGACGTTGGCCTGGCCGCCGCCTTCACACATGGTCTGCAGGCCATAACGCCCGCCCGTGCGCTCCAGCGCATTGAGCAGCGTCGTCATCAACCGCGCGCCGGTCGCGCCGATCGGGTGGCCCAGCGCGATTGCACCGCCCTGCACATTGACCTTCTCATGCGGAACATCCAGTTCCTTCATCCACGCCATGGTGATGCTGGCAAAGGCTTCGTTGCATTCGAACAGGTCGATGTCGCTGATCGACATGCCCGCCTTCTTCAGCGCATATTGCGTGGCCGGAATGGGGCCGGTCAGCATCCACACCGGGTTGGCGGCGCGCACCGACAGGTGATGGATGCGCGCGCGGGGCGTGAGGCCATGCTCCTTGACCGCCTGCTCGCTGGCGATCAGCAGCGCGGCGGCGGCGTCGCAATTCTGGCTGGCGACGCCTGCGGTGATGATCCCGCCTTCATTGACCGGCTTCAATGACGCCAGGCCCTCCAACGATGTGGTCGGGCGGATGGTTTCGTCCTTGGCCAGGCCCTCAAGCGCCACCACTTCCTTGTCGAACCAGCCATTGTCCCAGGCCGCCTGCGCGCGCTGGTGCGACGCGAGCGCGAACTGCTCCATCGCCTCGCGGCTGATGCCCCATTTGTCGGCGATCATCTCGGCGGACTTGATCTGGTTGACCTCTTCCATGCCATAGCGCTCGACCCAGCCCTTCGACCCGTGGAAGGGGCTGTCGAAGCCATATTGCGCGCCCGCGATCATCGCGGCCATGATCGGAATCTGGTTCATCGCCTGACTGCCGCCCGCAACGACCAGGTCCTGGGTGCCGCTCATCACGCCCTGCGCGGCGAAATGCACCGCCTGCTGCGACGATCCGCACTGGCGGTCGACGGTGACGCCCGGCACTTCTTCAGGCAGGCCAGCGACCAGCCAAGCGGTACGGCCGATGTCGCCCGCCTGTCCGCCGATGGTTTCGGTGCAGCCCCACACCACATCGTCCACGCGCGACGGATCGATCCCGGTGCGCTTGACCAGCTCGCGGATAGGGTGCGCGCCCAGATCGGCAGGATGCACCTGCGCCAGGCTGCCCTTCTTGCGGCCGATGGGCGAACGAACGGCGTCGACGATATAGGCTTCAGGCATGTTCATTCTCACGTGCAAAGGTCTGGTCCGGCCCCATGGGCTGGCTAAAGATGCGCGCGGCGATGCGCGCACGGTGATAGGCGGGCGTGCCCCATGTCTGCGTCAGCGCGAGCGCGCGCTTCAGGAACAGGTGGACATCGACTTCCCAGCTATACCCCATCGCGCCATGCACCTGGATCGATGCGCGGGCGGCCTTGTCGGCGGCTTCCAGCGCCACCAGCTTGGCATGGCTGACGCGGGCGCGGGCCTGCACGTCGCGCGCGCCGATTTCCGCAGCGGCGGCGGCCACGACAGGCTTGGCGAACTCGATCGCGACCTGAGCGGAGGCAAGGTGATGCTTGACTGCCTGATAGCTGCCGATGGGCTTGCCGAACTGCTGCCGTTCCTTGGCATATTCAACCGCCAGATCGACCGACCGCTGGGCCAGCCCCAGCCCGAACGCCGCGTTGAACAGCGCCGCGCGATCCAGCGCCAGATCCCAGTCGGCCTTACCGAGCGCCGTCGCCTTGTCCTTGCTCCACTCGACGCTGAACAGGCGGCGGAAGGGATCGATGCTGGGCTGCGCGGTCAACGTCACCTGATCGGGCGTGGCGAGATACGCCTCGCCATCCTCATGCAGGATGATCGCCGCCGCACTGTCGGCATTGGCGACATAGGGATTGGCCGGATGCTGGATCGCAATCGTCGCGCTCGGATCGGCCAGCAACGCATGATCAGGCGCCAGCGCGGCCAGCATCGGCGCGGCAACGCCTGCGCTTTCGACCAGCGGTTCGGGCAGCGCGACATAGCCCGCCTCTTGCGCGATCAGGGCAAAGTCAGCTTCCGCCAGCCCGATGCCGCCCGCGCTTTCGGGCAACAGCACCAAAGTCAGGCCGGTTTCCACGATCGACGCCCAGCGCGCATCGTCGCGCGCCACGCCAGCTTCCATCATCTTGCGCCAATGGTCGGGCGTGCAGCTGTCCGCAAACAGCGTCCGCGCCGTCTCTGCGAACATCAGCTGTTCGTCGCTCAGGGTGAAGTCCATCTCTCTATTCCCCTTAGCGCGGCAGGCCGAGCATGCGCTCAGCGATGATGTTGCGCTGAATCTCGTTCGACCCGGCATAGATGGGGCCTGCGAGCGCGAAGATATAGTCGTCTATCCAATCAACGGCGCACGCGTCCGGCGCGTCATGCGTCAGTTCCGCCTGCGGTCCCAATATGTTGAGCGCGGTCTGTGTCAGGTGGATGTCCAGTTCCGACCAGAAAATCTTGTTGGTCGACGCTTCCGGCCCGATCTTCGCCCCCGCCATCAGCCGCGATGCGGTCTGGTAGATGTTGAGCGCATAGGCGTCGGCATTCATGTGCGCGCGCACCACGTCCGCCTCCAGCGCCGGGTCCGCCGTCACCTTATGCTCGGTCCACAACTGCGCCAGCTTCTTGGCCGCCACCTGATAGCGCGCGGGCGACCGCAGCATCAGCCCGCGCTCAAAACCCGCCGTCGCCATGCAGATGTGCCAGCCCTGACCTTCGTCGCCCAGCCGGTTGAAGGCAGGCACGCGGACATTTTCCAGGAAAATCTCGGCGAAACCGACATGGCCGTTGATCTTCTTGATCGCATTGACCGTCACGCCCGGAGCATCGAGCGGGAAGAAGACCAGGCTCATCCCCTTGTGCCGCTCGGAACCCGGCTCGCGGAACAGGCCGAACGCCCAATCGGCAAACACCGCGCGGCTCGACCAGATTTTGTGCCCGTTCAGTATATAGTCGTCGCCGTCCCGCACCGCTGTCGCGCGCACGCCTGCCAGGTCGGACCCCGCCATCGGTTCGGACCAGGCCTGCGCCCAGATTTCCTCACCGCTCGCCATCTTGGGCAGGAAACGCTGCTTCTGCTCATGGGTGCCGAATTCGATCAGCGTCGGACCCAGCAGGAAAATGCCGTTCTGATTGACGCGGCCCGGCGCACCGGCGCGATAATATTCTTCCTCGAAGATCAGCCACTGGATGAGATCGAGGCCGCGCCCGCCATATTCCTTGGGCCATGTCACCATGCCCCAGTCGCCCGATTTCAGCGTCTTTTCCCATTGGCGATGCGCTTCGAAACCTTCGCGCGTCGCGTCGAAATGCTCCAGCGATCCCTGCGGCACATGGGCTTCCAGCCAGCTGCGCACTTCGGCGCGGAACGCCTGCTGTTCGGGGGTGTAGGTCAGGTCCATCAGAATTTCGCCGCGCCCTTATTGTCCACAAAGGCGTCACGCGCCTTCTGGCTGTCTTCATGCATGTACATTTCGAGCGTGAAGCCCTGCTCGATCCGGTAATGGGCCGACGGGTCGGTCGGCTCGATCAGG
This sequence comes from uncultured Sphingobium sp., assembly GCA_946885845.1. The sequence continues at coordinate 54,244 of CAMPHJ010000006.1, forward strand.
TTCAGCGCCTGCTTGGCGATGACCAGCGCCGCGCGGCTCTTGGACGCAATCACCTCGCAAAAGGCGTAGGCCTCTTGCCTGAGCTGCTCCAGCGGCACCACCTTGTGCACCGAACCGTGACGATAGGCGTCCTCCACCGGAATGCGCCCGCCGGTGAAGAAATTGGCGCGCACCATCTGGACAGGCAGCATCCGGCTCATGAAGGCCGCGCCGCCCATCGCGCCGCGATCGATTTCGGGGAGCGAGAAATAGGCCCCTTCCGCCGCGATCAGCGCGTCGCACGCGCCCGCGATATTGACGCCGCCGCCGATGACGAAGCCATGCAGCGCGCCCACCACCGGAATCGCGCATTCACGGATCGCCTTGAACGTCAGGTAATTATCCTTGTTCAGCTTGGCGATGCGTTCGGGATGCGCGGCCATCTCCTTGATGTCGACGCCGCCGCAAAAGCCCCGGCCTTCCGCGCGGATCAGGATGCATTTCACATCCTCGTTCGCCGCCGCTTCGTACACCATGGCCGGGATCGATTCCCAACCCTTGGTGTCGAATGCGTTGACCGGCGGGTGGTCGAACAGGATTTCGGCGATGGCGCCCTTGATGGTCAGCGTGATCGGCATCTTTTAAGTCCCTTTTCCTCAGGCGGCGCTGGCGGTTTCGCGGCCCATGGCGGCGAGTGCGGCCAGGCGCTCATGCGCCTCTTCGACGATGCGGTCGACCAGAGCCGCGCAGGTCGGGACCTCGCCAATCCGCCCGCCCACGACGCCGGTCGCCATCACGCCATGTTCGATGTCGCCTTCGACCACCGCCTTCTGGATCAGCATCGGCATGGTCGCGGCCATCATCGCCTGTTTCAGCGGCATGGCCCCATGCGCGGTCATGCCGCGCGCGGACTTGATGAAGTCCATCCAGCTCGCGCCGGTCTGCTTCTTCATCGCCATGCCCGCTTCGAGCGCGCGCAGCCACATACCCAGCGACCCGGACTTTTCGATCCGGTCCATCAGCTTGGTGCGCACCATCCGCTGCGGAATGCCGTCCAGCTTGGTGGTCACGACGATCCGGTCGGTCGAGGCTTTGAGATATTCCGCCTTGGCGCTGTCAGGCACCGGGCTTTCCTTGGTCAGCAGGAAGCGAGTGCCCATCGCGATGCCCACCGCGCCATAAGCAAGCGCCGCCGCCAGCCCGCGTCCATCGGCAAAGCCACCGCTCGCAATCACCGGCACCTTCACCGCGTCCAGCACCTGCGGCAACAGCACGGTGGTCGGCACTGACCCCGTATGCCCGCCGCCTTCGCCGCCCTGCACATTGACCATGTCGACGCCCAGTTCGACCATCTTTTGCGCATGTTTGACCGCGCCGACGGTGGGGATGCACAATATGCCCGCATCCTTGAAGCGGCCGATCATCTTGGCGTTGGGACCACGGCCAAAGCTGACCGCGCGCACCTGATCCTTGTTGGCCAGGATCAGTTCCACAATCTGGTCCGCGCCCGGCTGAAAGCTGTGGAAATTGACGCCGAACGGCTTGTCGGTGCCGTTACGCACCGCCAAAATCTTCTCGCGCGCCTCATCCGGCGTCATCACCGCCGCGCCCAGAAAACCGAACGCGCCTGCATTGCTCGACCCGATCACTAGGCTCGGTTCGGCCACCCATCCCATCGCGGTCTGGATGATCGGCCAGTGGCAGCCAAGCCGTTCGGTCAATATGGTGTGCAGCGGATCGCCCATCATTCGCTCGCCTGTTTCTTATTCGCTTCCGCCATCTTCTTGGCGTCCAGCCCCGCGATCGAACTGCCCTGGACGAGGTCGTTCTGGGCATGGGCGAAATGGTGCATATGATATTGCGCGTCCATCGCGTTGCGCTTGCCCATCAGCTCTTCGACATGGTTGATCGCCTGCTTGGTCAGCCAGTTGCCCAGCCGCGGTTGCGCCACCAGCTTGGCCGCCATGCCCGCCACCGTCTCACGCAGCGCCTCGCGCGATACGATCTTGTTGACCATGCCGAACTGTTCGGCCCGCTGCGCGCTCATCCGTTCGCCCAGCAGCAGGAATTCCTTGGCGATGCGCGGGGGCAGTTCATAGGCGTGGGCGAAATATTCAACGCCCGGAATGCCCATGCGGTTGACCGGGTCCTGAAAGAAAGCGTCGTCGGTGGCGACGATCAGGTCGCACACCCATGCCAGCATCAACCCGCCCGCGACGCAGGCCCCCTGCACCATCGCGATGGTGGGCTTGGGCGTGTCGCGCCAGCGGCGGCACATGCCGACATATTGCTCTTTTTCACGTGTGTAGAGCAATTCGGCGGCGGGCTTGTTCACATGGCCCGGCACCATCAGCCTGTTTTCGAAATGCTTGTGCACGTCCCGGCCGGGCGTGCCGATGTCATGCCCGGCCGAAAAATGCTTGCCGTTACCGCCCAGCACGATGCAGCGCACATCGTCATCGTTCGTCGCCTTGATGAAGGCGTCGTCGATCGCATAGGTCATCTGGCCGTTCTGGGCATTGTTGAAGCCCGGACGGTTCATCATGATCCACGCAACATTGTCGATCACCTCATAGGTGACCGGCTCTTGCGTTTCGTAGACGATGTCGACCTGTTGCGGTTCGACCAGGCGGTCGGTCTCGTTCATATTCAGGCTGCCCTTCTGTCTCCGGCCGGGTTGTCCTTGAACACGGTGGCACGGACGTTGTTCGGGTCGATCTTCGCGATCAGCTCCAGCTGCTCAGGCGTAGGCGCAGGCGTCACCGGAATGTCGCCATCGACCTTCGCCAGCGGGAATCCGGTATTGTCCTGCACTTCCTCGAACGTCACGCCGGGATGCAGCGAGATCACACGGATCTGGTGATCCGGCCCACCGAAGTCCATCACGCACAGATTGGTGATGATGCGGCGCAGGTCCAGACCCTGGGGCGGACCGCCATTGCGGTAGCGCGCCGGGTTGTAGCCCGCCATGCAGACGAAATCGACTTCGCCTTCCACGAACGCACGCTTGTTGTGGTTCTGGAAGAAAAAGCTGTTGGGATGGCTGATCGAATTGCCCGGAAAACCGCGCGCGCCCAGCATCGCTGCCTTGGGCTTCTTGTGATCGCCGATCACCGAGATATTGGCCTGACCGAAGCGGTCGATCTGCACCGGCCCGACCAGCGCATGGCGACGACCGCTCCACAGTGCCGAAAACACGCGGTCATAATTGGCGATGCCTTCAAATTCAGGCTCGGCGGTGCGCTTGCCGGGGCCGACCGGCTCGCTGGTATAATAGACCTCGCCATCGGTGGTCTGGATCGCGGGCGCAAAGCTCAGCTTGGCCAGACCCGCACCGATGCGGGGCAGGGGGCCGATGCCGGTCGCCATCACTTCACCATCGTCGCGCCAGACTTCGGCGCAGGCGGCGATGACCAGTTCGGCGAGCGAATAGCTATTCTGGGTCATGTCAGTCTCGCTCAGTAAATGGGGACGGGCAGTTGCTTGACGGCGTCCGCGCCGCCGATTGCCGCCTGATAGTCAGCTTCGGACACGTCGATATATTTCGCCTTATACTCGGCCCAGGCTTCGGGAGAGGCGGCGCTTTCGACATAGGTCTTGATGTGCTTGAGATCGAGCTGATAGTCCGGCGCGGCGCTGGTGGGATGCGCGCCCAGCGGTGCTTCCGCAACGCCGGTGATCATCGCCCGCTCGACCAGATTGTAGCGGCTGTTCTTCTTCATATCCAGCTCGGCCGTCGGCACGATCTTTTCGACCGTGGCGTAGCTCTTCTTGGCGGCGCGGACCAGCAGCTCGTCGAAGATCGGATCGACCGACAGCGTCAGGATGTTGCCGCGCTCGTCGGAACGATGCGCATGGATCAGCGCGACGTCAGGCACCAGAGCAGGCATGGCGACGAATTCTTCGCCATCCTCATAGGGGCTCTTCACGAATTTGAAGTCGAAGCCCGACTGGTTGATGACGTCCGTGCCGATGCCCACGCGGGTCGGCAGGAACGGCAGCTTCATCGCGCCTGCACGCAGGCCCCAATGATACATGCCCTCGTCCAGTTCCAGCACTTCGAAAGCGCCCGCCTGGCGAGCGTTGCGGAAATGCGGTTCCAGCGGATAATGGTCCAGGCTGGCAAAGGCGAAGACCAGCTTCCTGATCTTGCCGGTCGCAGCCAGCATGCCGATGTCCATGCCGCCATAGCCGGCCATCAGGGTCAGGTCCTTCAGGTTCGACCGGGCGATCGCGCGGATCAGGGCCATCGGCTTGCGCCGCGTCGCCCATCCACCGATACCGATGGTCATGCCGTCGGAAAGTTGGTCGACGATGTCATCCACCGTCATACGCTTGTCGAGCATAGTTTCAGTCATCCTTTTCATGGGCCCATTTGTGGCCCCAGTCACTGACGCCAAGGCTGGTCGTGGGCACCCAGGTCGCCGGGTCGATTACCAGGCCGTTCCAGCCATATTCAATGTCGAAACCGCCGGGCGTCTGCATGTAGAATGACGTCATCTTGTCATTCACATGGCGGCCCAGCGTCGCGGAAAGCGGCACCTTGCCCTTGCTTTTCAGCACGCGGTCATAGGCGCGGCCTACGTCTTCCAGGCTGCCGACTTCCAGCATCATGTGCACGGCGCCGTTCGGGCTTTCGGGCAACTGGCCCAGCGCCAGGCTGTGGTGCCGGTTGTTGCAATGCATGAAGGCAAAGCCGACGCCCGGATCGTCCGGTCCGCCGCCGCCCATGTAGAAACGGCCAAGGTCGGTGTCGGCAAAGCCCAGCACATCCTTGTAGAAGGCGTGGGTCTCATCGAAATTGGGCGCGGTCAGCACCACATGGCCCATGCCCATGTCGCCATTGTCGCCGGTCACGAAACGGCTGACCGCAGCGGGGGACACGAACGGCGCATAGTCATAGAAACGACCGTAGAACAGCTCCATCGCATGGCCGCCGGGGTCCGAAGACCGGGCCAGTTCGGTCACGTTGCGCGCGCGCGCTTCCATGACGTCCGCGCGCGCCACGGGGCGGCCCGCCGCCTCCAGCTTCGCCAGCGCCGATTCATATTCTTCGCGACTCGCAAATTCCCAGCCGGGCGCGACGAATGCGTCCCGATCGCCCTTTTGCACCCACAGGCGGAAAGGCCGGTCATCCATGCGGAACAGGGCGACATCGTCCCTGTCGCTGCGCGCAGGCATCAACCCTGCGATATTGCAGGCAAAGTCGCGCCATGCGTCGAGGTCGCGCGCCTCGATCACGACATAGCCAAGTGATTTTACTGCCATTCTGCCGCCTCGTCCAAAGCCCGCCCCGACTAGCCGGGGAGGCGTATTCGTTCGGAACTGTCGCTTCCGCTGCGCAATTATCGGCCAGCCCGGCCCACTGCGCAGCGTACCGCTTATCGCCAAATCTTCCATAGGCAATAGCAATTCGTTCCGGTTCGGCCTATAAGCATCGTGCAGAATGCGCAAGCCCCCTTCGTCTTGACGCTTTGCGTATCAAAGAGGTATAAGGCCTACGCATATCCCGTTTCTGGGCTAGTTCGACGGAGAAGATGATGACCGGCGCAGCGGCAACTCAAATGATTGATGAAACCGGGGCACAAATCCCGACGGCTGAGGCGCTGGTTGAACGCGCCCGCGCCATGATCCCGACGCTGCGCGAACGCGCCCGCGCCTGCACCCTGGCGCATAATGTTCCGGTCGAAACCGTTGCCGAAATGAAGGCTGCGGGCTTCTTCCGCGTTCTTCAGCCGAAACGCTACGGCGGCTATGAAATGCACCCCAATGTGTTCTTCGATATTCAGAAGGCGCTGGCCGAAGGCTGCATGTCGACCGGCTGGATCTATGGCGTGCTTGGCTGCCACCCGTTCGAACTGGCGCTGTTCCATGATGAAGCGCAGCAGGAAGTGTGGGGCGATGACGCCGACATGCTCGTTTCGTCCACCTATCAGCCGGTGGGCAAGGTGGAAAAGGCCGAAGGCGGCTTTTACCTGTCGGGTCGCTGGGGCTTTTCTTCGGGTTCGACCCATTGTGGCTGGGTGCTGCTGGGCGCGATCAACTTCGACACTGACGGCGGCCCGCCCGACATGCGCACCTTCCTGTTGCCGCGTCCCGACTATCAGGTGATCGAAGGCACGTGGGACACGTTCGGCCTGCAGGGCACGGGCAGCTTCGACATCGTCGTCGATCGCGTCTTCGTTCCCGAATATCGCACGCACAAGGCCAGCGACGGTTTCGCCTGCAAGAATCCGGGCCAGGAAATCAACACCGCGCCGCTGTATCGCATCCCCTGGGCGCAGCTGTTCGTCCGTTCCGTGTCGACTGCGGCCTTCGGTGGCGCGCGCGCCGCGATCCAGGCGGGCATCGACATCATGAACAGCCGCGTGTCCAGCAACACCGGCAAGGCGGCAAAGGCCGATCCGGTGCTGCACGCCGCACTCGCTCGCGCCATCGCCGAAGTGAATGAGATGGAACTGACCCACCGCGTCACCTTCGACCAATTGCTCGGCTATGCCGAACGCAATGAACCGGTACCGATGGATCGGCGCGCGATGTTCGCCTACCAATCGTCCAACGTCGTCCGCCGCATGGCCGACCTGGTCGATGACATTGTGAAGCTGCTGGGCGGTCGGGCGGTCTATATGTCCAGCCCGATCCTTCAGCCCTGGCTCGACCTGCATGCCGCCCGCGCGCATGTCGCCAACGATCCGGGCAATCGCAGCAGCGATCTGCTGGGCACGATGCAGGGCGAAGCGCCCGCCTTCACCTTCATCTAAGGGACCGCGCATGGCTAGCGAACTTTCCCGCAGGACGTATAGCGTCTCGGGCGGATATGATATTTCGGTCGCGGAACTGGGCCAGGGTCCGGTTATCGTATTCATTCACGGCAGCGGCCCCGGCGCGTCGGGCGCCTCCAACTTTCGCCAGAACGCGCAGGTTTTCGCCGACGCGGGCTATCGTGTCATCCTGCCCGACCTGATCGGCTATGGCGCTTCGTCAAAGCCGGAAACGGACTATCCGCTCGAACTGTTCACGCAAACGCTGCTCGATGCCCTCAAACAGCATGGCATCACCGGCGGGCATCTGGTCGGCAATTCGCTGGGCGGCGGCATCGCTCTTCAGATCGCGCTCGACCATCCCGAATTTGAAGTCGGCAAACTTGTTCTGATGGCGCCCGGCTGCGTCGCTGAACAGGCCAGCTATTTCACCATGCCCGGCATTGCCAAAATGCGTTCGGGTTTCGGCAGCCCTGAATTCAATATGGACGAACAGCGCCGCCTGATCGGCAACCTGATGCACCCGTCTTCGGCGCATCATATCACCGACGCGCTGGTGGAGGAACGCTTCGCCGTCGCCCGCACCCAGCCCAAGGACGTGCTCGCGCGGGTGAAGACCCCCAATCTCGGCCCGCGCCTGGGTGAGGTAAAGCAGCCTATCTTCGTCCTGTGGGGCCTGAACGACGAATTCTGCCCCGAAAGCCATGCGCGCATCTTCCTGGATGCGGCGCCCGACGTGCGTTGCCTCACCTTCTCGCAGACCGGCCATTGGGTGCAGGTCGAACGGGCGGAAGAATTCAACCGCTATTCGCTGGCCTTCCTGAATGGCTAGTGCGCCTCAGGTCATGGCCGACCCGGCGGATGTCGCCACCGGTTTCCGTGGTGCTATGCGCCGTCTGGCGTCGGGCGTCGCCATCGTCGTGGGGCGGGGCGACGGCGCGCCCGTCGGCATGGCGGCGACGTCCATCACCTCGCTGACGATGGATCCGCCCGCCGTGCTGGTCTGCGTCAACCAGACGGCGGGGCTTCATGCCTGCCTGTCGCCGGGCTGCGCGATCAGCGTCAACCTGCTGTCGCGGCACCAACGCGACGTGTCGTCGGCGTTCGGCGGCGCGGTCGCGCGGGAAGACCGGTTTGGCGTCGGGCAGTGGACCGATGACGCGCACGGGCTTCCCATGCTGGAAGATGCGCAGGCCAATCTGGCTTGCACCATCGACAACATCATGCCCTATGGCTCGCACAGCATCGTCGTCGCGCGCGTTAACGCGGTGCGCCTGTCGGATGCGATCGAACCGCTGATCTACCAGGACGGAGCCTATTTGTGACCGATACCGTTGACCAGAGCCTGAATGACGGACTGGCGCAGGAACTTTATCAGGCGCTGCGCGACGGGCGCACGGTCGAGCCGCTGATCGCCCGTCACCCGCACCTCACCATCGATGATGCCTATGCGATTTCGCTGTGCGCGCTGGAAAAGCGCAAGGCCGATGGCGAACGGGTGATCGGCAAGAAAATCGGCGTCACGTCTAAGGCGGTGCAGGACATGCTGGGCGTGCACCAGCCCGATTTCGGTTTCCTGACCGACCGCATGTTCGTGGAAGGCGACATCGACGTCGCGGCCAACGGCCTGATCCAGCCCCGCGCCGAAGCGGAAATCGGCTTCATCCTCAAGGACCAGCTCAAGGGGCCGGGCGTCACCGCCGATCAGGTCATCGCCGCGACAGAGAGCATCGTGCCCTGTTTCGAAATCGTCGACAGCCGCATCCAGGACTGGAAAATCGGCATCGTCGATACCGTCGCCGACAATGCGTCCTGCGGCGTCTATGTGCTGGGCGAAGCACGGGCCGATCCGCGCGCCCATGACCTGCCCAACCTGCACGTCACCGTGACCAAGAACGGTCAGCCTTTGTCGGAAGGCTATGGCCACGCCGTGCAGGGTTCGCCCGCCGAAGCGGTGGCATGGCTCGCCAACACATTGGGCGCTTATGGCGTTACCCTGGACGCTGGCGATGTGATATTGTCGGGCAGTCTGGTGCCGCTCGAACCGGCACGGCCAGGCGATATATTTGAAATGCAGCTGCACGGCGTCGGCGCCTGCACCGCGCGTTTCGTCTAATTTTTGGTTCGCGTCGCGGGTGCGATGCTTAGGGAGTAACTCATGACTGGCAAGGTCAAGGCGGCGATCATCGGGTCGGGCAATATCGGCACCGACCTCATGATCAAGATGATCAAATATCCGCAGAATATGGAACTGGTGGCCGTCGTCGGCATCGACGAAAAGTCCGAAGGTCTGGCCATGGCGCGCGAACGCGGCGTCGCGACCACGCATGAAGGGCTGGAAGGCCTCATGAAGATGGACGTCTATCCCGAAATCGGCATCGTGTTCGACGCGACCTCGGCTTATGCGCACAAGGTGCATGACGCAGCGCTGCGCAAGGACGGCAAGCAGGTGGTCGACCTCACCCCCGCCGCCATCGGCCCCTACACGATCCCGACCGTCAACGGCGAAGACAATCTGGACGCGGGCAACGTCAACATGGTGACCTGCGGCGGCCAGGCGACGATCCCGATGGTCGCTGCCGTTTCCCAGGTTGCGACCGTTCACTATGCCGAAATCGTCGCGTCGGTTTCCTCGCGCTCGGCAGGCCCTGGCACTCGCGCCAATATCGACGAATTCACCCGCACCACCGCAGGAGCCATCGAAAAGGTCGGCGGCGCGGCGCAGGGCAAGGCGATCATCATCTTGAACCCCGCCGAACCGCCGATGATCATGCGCGACACCGTCTTCACTTTGTCCGAAGGCGCTGACGAAGAAACCATCCGCGCCTCGGTCGAAGCCATGGTCAAGAAGGTCCAGGCCTATGTGCCCGGCTACCGCCTGAAGCAGGAAGTGCAGTTCGAACGCTTTGGCGACAATAACAAGCTCACCATTCCCGGCCGCGGCGAATTCACCGGCATCAAGACGATGGTCCTCCTCGAAGTCGAAGGGGCAGGCGACTATCTCCCCAGCTATTCGGGCAATCTCGACATCATGACCGCCGCCGCCAAGGCGACCGGCGAACTGCTCGCGCAGCGCATCGCGCAAGGAAAGAAGGTGGCAGCATGAGCACCCGGATAAACGCGCCGTTCAACGTGGAAGCGGGCGACAAGCTCTACATCCAGGACGTCACCCTGCGCGATGGCATGCACGCCATCCGCCACATGTATGGCATCGACCATGTGAAATCGATCGCCAAGGCGCTGGACGACGCAGGCGTGGACGCGATCGAGGTCGCGCATGGCGACGGCCTCAACGGCGCCAGCTTCAACTATGGCTTTGGCGCGCATACCGACTGGGAATGGCTGGAAGCCGTCGCCTCGGTGCTCACCAAATCCGTGCTCACCACCCTCATCCTGCCGGGCGTCGGCACGGTCGAAGAACTGCGCCGCGCCTATGACATCGGCGTGCGCTCGGTCCGGGTCGCCACCCACTGCACCGAAGCCGACGTGTCGAAACAGCATATCGGCATCGCCCGCGACCTTGGCATGGACGTGTCCGGCTTCCTGATGATGAGCCACATGATCGACGCTGAAAAGCTTGCGGAACAGGCTGTCCTCATGGAAAGCTATGGCGCGCAGTGCGTCTATGTCACCGACAGTGGCGGCGCGCTCGACATGGACGGGGTCAAGGCCCGTCTGGAAGCCTATGATCGCGTGCTCAAGCCCGAAACCCAGCGCGGCATCCACGCCCACCACAACCTGTCGCTCGGCGTCGCCAACTCGATTGTCGCGGCCCAGTGCGGCGCGGTGCGCATCGACGCATCGCTCACCGGCATGGGCGCGGGCGCTGGCAATGCACCGCTGGAGGTGTTCATCGCCGCCGCCGACCGCAAGGGCTGGAACCATGGCTGCGACGTCAACGCGCTGATGGACGCTGCCGAAGACCTGGTCCGCCCGCTGCAGGACCGCCCGGTCCGTGTCGACCGCGAAACCCTCGCGCTTGGCTATGCCGGCGTCTACTCCTCCTTCCTACGCCACGCGGAAAAGGCGGCGGAAACCTACGGCCTCGACACCCGCACCATCCTGGTGGAACTGGGCCGTCGCAAGATGGTCGGCGGTCAGGAAGACATGATCGTCGACGTCGCCCTCGACATGGTCAAGGCACGCAACGCCGCCGCCTGACCCGCACCGACACATGACCGGGCGCGGCCGCACCATCGCCGCGCCCGATCATTTCGCACCGACATAAGTGGGAGGAAGCGTGACCGCCAAGCCGCGTTTGTCGCTCGATCATATCACCGTGACCGACACCACGCCCGCGCAGCTTGCTGGGCTGGCGGCTGCGACCGGCTGTTCGGGCATATGCCCGTTCCTCCATTCGATGGATGTGCTTCCGGCCATGCCGGAACATGACCTGGTCCACGACGCCGCTGCCCGCCGCGCCACCCGCGCAATCCTGGCGGACACCGGCATGACCGTCGACCTCATATACCCCTTCACCATGGCGGGCCGCACCGTCGTCGCCGACTTCGCCGCCGCGCTGGAGGCTGGCGCGGAACTGGGCGCGTCGCTCGCCAATGTGCTATGCTATGATCGCGATCCCACCCGCCGCACCGAAAAGCTGGCGGAACTGGCCGATCTCGCCGCGACCTTCGGCATGGGCCTCGCCATCGAATTCTACCCGCCATCCCAGGTCCGCACCCTGGCCGAAACGCTCGCCGAAATCGACCGCGCGGGCCGCGACAATATCGGCGTGACGGCGGACCTGTTGCATATCGTGCGCGGCGGCGATTGGGACCAGAGCCTGGCGCTGCTGTCCGACCCGCGCGTCCGCATCGGCCAGATCGCCGACGGCCCCGCGCAAATGCCCGTCGACAGAATCGAATGGGAAGCGGGCATTCAACGCCTGTTGCCCGGCAAAGGCGCGTTCGACATCGCCGCCTTCACCGCCGCCCTGCGTCCCGACGTCCCCCTCAGCGTCGAAGTGCCCCAGCAATCCGCACTCGAAGCAGGCGTCCCGTCACTCGACCGGGCACGCGCCGCCGTGGACGCGACGCTCGCCCGTCTTGAGCCATCCAGCGCATCGAATTAATCACGACCGGTAAAAAACCAGAACACCCCCACCTGAACCCATAACAGGAGAGAATGACATGGCAGGACGGCTCGAAGGCAAGGTAGCGATAGTCACCGGCGCGGGCCGTGAAGGCAATATCGGCGTCGCCATCTGCGAAGCCTATCTTCGCGAAGGCGCGCGCGTCGTCGCCACCGATTTCCGTGAAGAGGAAAAGGCCGCCGTCCTTGCCCGCATGGAAAGGGCCGGTCCCGCCGACGCCTTCCGCTACCTGCTGCACGACGTCACCAGCGAAGCCGACTGGGCGCGCATCGCGCAGGAAACGCAATCAGCATTCGGCGGCATCGACATTTTGGTCAACAATGCGGGCATCGCCATTCACGCAGGCATCGAACATTGTTCGCTGGAGGACCTGCGCAAGGTGATGGCCGTCAATCACGACGCGCTGTTCATCGGCATGAAGGCGTGCCTGCCCGCGCTCAGGGACAGCGTTAACCGTTTCCCCGGCGGCGGCGCGATCATCAACAATCTGTCGATGGCGTCCTACATGCCCAATGCCCATAATATCGGCTATCATGCGTCGAAAGCGGCGGGCCGGATGCTCACCATGTGCGCCGCCGTCGAATTCGGCCCGTCCAAGATCCGCGTCAACTCGGTCCATCCCGGCCTCACCATGACCCCGCTGATCCGCGAAGGCCTGGCCGATTATGTGAAGATGGGCGCCTATGAAAATGTGGAAGCAGCCGAAGCCAGCATCGCGGGCATGGGCCCTCTCGGCATTTCCAGCGACCCGGAAGACACCGCCCACGCCTTCGTCTATCTGGCGTCGGAAGAAGCGCGTTTCGTAACCGGCGCGTCCATCTATCATGACGGCGCCATCGGCCTGCGTTACTGATCGGCCAAAGGGAGGCAAATCGATGCGTGACCTGATTGATCCGGCGCTGCTGCCCGGCCTGGACCTGATACCCGCCCTGGACCTTAACGACGCCATCCTGCCCATGTTGCGGGATGGAATGGAACAGGCGTCGTTCGCCATGCCGGAACCAATCGGCACTGGCGTCACCACTCGTGATGAACAGGTGACGGGGCCGGACGGCCAGGCCATCCCTGTCCGCATCTATACGCCTTCGGGCGCTGGCCCGATGCCCGCCATCCTGCAAATCCACGGCGGCGGCTATGTGCTGGGGTCGATCGATACCGGCCATGGCGGCATGATGACGCTGGCGGCGGCGACCGATGCGGTGATCCTGTCCGTCGACTATCGCCTCGCGCCCGAAACCCGCGCGCCCGGATCGGTGGAAGATTGCTACGCCGCGCTGCTGTGGCTTCATGACCATGCCGCTGACCTTGGCGTCGATCCCACCCGCATCGCGGTCGCGGGCCAAAGCGCGGGCGGAGGACTCGCCGCCGCGCTGACGCTGATGGCGCGCGACCGGGGTGGTCCCGCCATCGCGCATCAGATATTGATCTATCCCATGCTGGACGACCGCACCTGCATCACGCGTCAGCCTGAACATCTGGGCGCGTTCGTGTGGACGCCGCAGGCGAACAGCTTTGGCTGGCGCTGTCTGCTGGGTCAGGAACCGGGCGGGGCGCAAGTGCCGCCCTATTCAGTGCCAGCGCGCGCCACCGATCTGTCGGGCCTACCGCCAGCCTTCATCGCCGTCGGCGCGCTGGACCTGTTCCTGGCCGAAGACATGGACTATGCCCGCCGCCTGATCGAAGCGAAGGTTCCGGCGGAACTGCACGTCTACCCCGGCGCCTATCACGGCTTCGACGTCATGCCCGACGCGCCAGTGTCCGGCCAGATGCAACGCGACATGATCGCCGCCCTACGCCGCGCCCTGCACGCCGGTTGATAGCAGCCATAAGACAAAGGCAGAGGCTAAACACCAACCCAACCACAACCCAAACTTAAACTTAAACACAAACACAGCACTACGTGCTCCTGCGCAGGCAGGAGCCCAGTCCCGCCCTATAAACTGGACTCCTGCCTGCGCAGGAGCAGGATGGTCCTCATTTCAGAGCCGCCGCAAACGGCAAAGCTGTCTGGATGCGCGCGACCGTTTTTGGCCGAAAGCGGAAAGACAGAGATCGGGCAGTTGGACGCCAAAGCTCCATTAACCGAAGAGTTTGCCGGGTGAGCAATAAGCGGATGGAGGGCCCGGAAACGAGCGCGACGTTGAGCGTGGTGGGCTCTTGGCTCTTCGTCATGTTGACGAATTGGTGACGACACTGTCCTGCACAGACGTAGGCTATTGAGCCGGGATCGAACCATGCTCTTTGAAATTGTTTCAAGGCACAAAAGGCACTCGCGAGGCCACAATTTCCACGTCGTGGTACCCGAAGTCGTGGAGCATCTGCTCCAATGCTTCTTTGTTTCGATCGAAACGAACGCCCGGACCCACCACGATGCGTCGCAAGGGGAGCACGGGAGCTGCTGCTGCCTCTTCAGGGAAGGACATTCCAATCTTAATGAAGGGTATGACGTCGGCCCTTGAGGTTCGGAAGAAAACCTTGCCAAACCTCTCTGCATCCTTGTCGCGGTGCTCAGGCTTTGACGGTCTAAGTGCCAGCAAGCGAACTTCGCGCTCTTCCCGATATGCGGGATTCTTGAACGCTAGCCAGAGAACGTGAAGCGTTTCGGGAAAAAGATCGACAACATCCTCGATTGCCAAACGGCGCGATGACTTGGCAACGTAGTCTGCAAAGATGCTCAAAATCTCGTCAACGGCGTCGATTAGCGGCTGCTCATCGTAGAGTACCTCAATTAGCCAGGCCATCTGGATCGGAGGCGCCTTTCCCGGAGGGAAGCTGAAACCTAGTGCGAAGCCTTCCCCGAACGCCCCGTAGCCGCGCCATTGGCTGAGTAAGTCTCCGTCCTGGCAAAAGCTCGAGACGTAGACGTCACTGACCGGTGCTTTGATCTTTTCCAAGACCACGGTGGCAATTGCCGCCTCCTGATCGGAACCCTGTGAGCGCTCCCGCAGGGCGCGGACCACTACATCTACGGCGTGCAGCACCTCAGTTGGATCGTTCAAAAACGAAGACTTCGTCGCCCAAAAAACTCGCTCCTCGAGTATCCCTTTAAGGCCCGCTGAGTTCGTATAGTGATAGATTAAGTCGTTCTGATGCCACTGTCTCGGAATACCCATCTTCTTTATCAGGTAAGACGTGACATTCATGCTGTGGGGGAATTGGACTGCCTTCTCTCTTGTTCCCCAGCTCGCGATCGTTTCTGAAAGTTCTTCTTCGGTCATAGTCTACCCACATTAAGAAGACGCCAAGGCGGGCGACACACGCCCGTTTAAATAGCGAAGCGCCGTTGAGTTAGCCCAATTCCGCGTCCACGATGTCGAACGCACCGGTCGATCTCCGGGCGGTCGCCCGCACGGGCAGTCCGGCGTCGAACAAGAGCTCCCACTCGGGGGAACGCCCGACGTGTCCCCACATCGCCGGTAGATCGCGGGCAAGGGTGAACACGTAGATAGTTTGCCGTCCGCCGAGTTGCTGCTCACGTCGGATAGCACTCAGCCTTGCCACGAACGGACTGAGGGTGGTGGACAGGAAAGCATCATAAACGAGGCTGGCAGTGGGATCCTGATCGCTTCGGCCGTGTAGGACCAACTGACCGCGTGGCACAATCACTTGGCTTTTTGCGATCTCGCTGGATAGCCCATTGGCCACGGCGAGCTGCTCCGCCGTCGCGTTCCCTGCAGCGCGGGCAAGTGCAGCGGCCTTGTACGCATCGTAATGTCTTCCGCGATACCTCTTAAAGTTTGGCGCATTTCCGAGGCGGGTGTAGAGCTTCGGCCATCTCATCACGGTGGCACCCGCGCGCAGGCGAACGTCAATTTGCCCGTCCGGCAGTTGCGCGCCTGTGCCGAGGTAGAGCAGAAGATCTTGAACCGTCTGGAACTGCAACACCGCCGGCGGTTTGGCATGGCCCGATGCCACGAGACCGGGGTGGCCGCCGCCGATGCTAAATTGCCAAGCGGTCATGTCAATCATCGTCGAATGAGGCCCTTTACGTGATTAGGGAGGAGGTGGTCCCCAAGCCACCAACGCTGAAGAAATGGGACGCCGAGCGAAGGCGCCGCAGCTTTACTGAAATGTCCGCTTCAGGCAAGGGCGCCACTCTTGTTGAATGTCCGAAAGTGGCGCATCGCTGACTGGCGGTTGGTAAAAGTCGTCCCTCTCAGCGCCAGCCCAACTACAAGCCCAACAGCGCGCTCACCTTTGCGCGCACCTCATCGATCACTGCCGCTGACACAGAATCCTTTGTCTTCGCCTCTCGTGCTTTCCAGTCGACGCTACATTAGCAGGAGTGTCAATGTGTCAACAAATGTAGATACATGGCGAATGGGTCTGGATTGCCCATGCACAGGTCATCGCCATGACCGGCCTTGGCGCAAGCGGGATCACTGACCGTATCCGACCCACGACTATATTATATTTGGCGGCCCGGATTATATTTGGCAGCCAGGACATTCAGTCCCCCACCCAGTTCTACCGTGATCGGTCATCGCCATGAACGGACCTTCGCGGCCAACCAACACCACAGCGTCGGCGCTGCCTGAACGGCCCCCATGCTTCGCTCAAACGTCGAATCTTCCGACGCGCCGCGCCTGACGCAGCGGCGCTCTCGACGGCCAGCCGGGGCGGATCATGCCGCCCCGGCCCGCCTCGTCCTTATTCAGCGCGCAGTTCGGCCAGTTCGTCCGCCGACAGCTTCAGGCTCGCGGCCTTCACGCTTTCCTCGATGCGTTCCGGGCTGGACGCGCCAAAGATCGGGATGACCTGACCCGGCTGGTTGATCAGGTAGGCCAGCACGACTTCAGCCACGGTGACGTCATGGCGCTGGGCCACCGCCTTGGCGGCTGCAAAGCGGCCTTCGTTCGCTGGATTGTCGTAAAAGCCCTGCAGCGCTTCGGCGACGTCG
Source organism: uncultured Sphingobium sp. (assembly GCA_946885845.1). The sequence continues at coordinate 70,976 of CAMPHJ010000006.1, forward strand.
CCCTTTTCCAGCATGCTGAAATAGCCACGGCTCTGCGCGCAATAGGGGATGATGGCGACGCCTGCGTCCTTCAGCGCGGCGCCATGATCTTCGAAATACAGCTGATAGCCCTGCTGCATCGCATTGCCTTCATTGGGCTTCGCCAGGCCCCAGAAAGGCTCGACCGCGGCAAAGCCGGTCTTGCCGTTCGCCTTGGCATAGGCATTGGCTTCCAGCACGCGGTCTGCGGTCCAGTTGGACGCGCCGAACCAGCGGATCTTGCCCGCAGCCTTCTGTTCGTTCAGGAAATCGATCAGTTCCGCGACCGGCGTTTCCGGGTTGTCCATGTGCAGCCAGTAAAGGTCGATCGCGTCGACGCCCAGATGGTCCAGGCTTTCATTCAGGTCGCTGGCGATGTCGGTCGGATTGACGCGGTTGCGATAGTCGCCCACGCGCATGTCGAAAAATCCGCCCTTGGTGGCGACGACGACATCTTCGCGCTTCTGCGTCTTCAGCCACGCGCCGATCGCGCGTTCGCTCGCGCCCTTGGGGGCGTCGGGCATCCAGTCGCCATAGGAACGGGCGGAATCGACGAAGTTGCCGCCCAGCGCTGCGAACTTGTCCAGGATGGCGTTGGACCGGTCCTGGTCCAGGTTCCAGCCTAGCATATTGGTGCCATAGCAGAGCTGGCTGACCTGCAGGTCGGTGTTGGCGAGCGTTACTTTCGAAAGCATGGCATTCTCCTGAATGGATAGGTCGACCTTTCCGCGGGAACGGTCTCGCTTTTTTAGGGCGGGCCCGGGGCCGCGCGGGCGATGTTTGGTGCATCGCTTGCCTTCCTGTGCGTTACGCATTGCGACAGCGAAAGGGAAGGGGATTGTGCCAAATACTCGCTGACCGGCGCCTTTTGGTGCGATGACTGCGGTATTGGCACGGGCATGGTTGGCCCCCTTCGCGCGGGATCATGACATCTGGCGCTCGTTGATTCGGCGCGCTATGGTCCCGCCAAATTGAGAGGTGGGCAAGAATGCAGATACGTAGCGGGCGGACGATGACGCCGCCGCCGCTGGATGCTCTGGACACGAGCATCATTGAAATTCTACGGACCAACGGGCGGGCTACCAATCAGGACGTGGCCAAGCAATTGTCCGTCACTGCCGCCACGGTTTCGGCGCGTCTGCAAAAACTGGAAGATGGCCGCGCCATGCGGGTCGTTGCCGTCACGGACTTTGCGGCTCTGGGCTACAACATCATCATCGCGGTGGGGGTCAAGATTTGGGGTCGCAGCGCGCAGGATGTCGGGCGCGACCTGGCGAATTTCCCCGAAGTGTTGAGCGTCAACATCATGAACGGCGCGAACGACCTTGAACTGCTCGTCGCCCTGCACGACTTTTCGGAAATTCAGAACTTCCTCTACGACCATATCGCCGGGATTGAGGGTGTGGCGCATCTGGAATCCGGGATCGCGGTCGACATCGTCAAATATGAATTCAACGTGGCGCCGCTGTGAGCGGGGCAAGTTGGCAGCGCCTGGACGCGCTGGACCGCAAGATTGTCGAGAAACTGGGCCGCGACGCACGCATTTCCAACCGCGCCATCGCCGCCGAACTGGGCGTGACCGAAGGCACGATCCGCTCGCGCATCAAACGGTTGCAGAATGAAGGGCTGATCCAGTTCACGGTGGTCAAGGATTTCCGCATGGCGGGGTCGCCCAACCTGTGCATGCTGGGGATCGACGCCGACCCGTCCTGCGTGTCGGACCTGGCCGAAACGATCCGCCAGATCCCGGAAATCAACTGCGTCGTGCTGATGCTGGGCAGGTTCAGCCTGCTCGCCATGGGCCTGTTCACCAATATCGAACAGCTGAACGAGATCGTGATCGACCAGATCCGCAGCTTGCCGGGCGTTCGCCGCGTGGAAACGTCGATATCGGTCCACAATCTGAAATATGACCCGACCATCGCCAAGATCACGTCGGGGCCAAAGGTGGACTAAAGCATCGCGCGGAAAAGTGGGAACCGGTTTTCCGCAACAGGCGATGCGGCATCAACTCTAGCCCCCCAACCACCACAGCACGGCGATCAACGACAGTGAAGCCAGGGAAGTGGTCAGCGTCACCGCCCAGGCGCTCAATTCCATCGCCCACCGTCCGGCCTTGCCCGCCAGCACGAAACTGGACGCACCGCACGGCATCGCCGCCATCAGGACCGCGGTCTTGGCCCATAGCGGCTGCATCGGCGGCAACATCATCACGAACCCGGCGGTGATCAGCGGATGCACCCCCAGCTTCAGCGCCAGCGACCGCCCGATCGGCGCGGGCGCGGCGCTTTGCCGGGGCAGGGCGATGAAAATCCCGATGGCGGTCAGTGCACAGGGCGCCGTCGCCTGCGCCAGCGTCGCCAACAGCACGTCCATCGGCCCGCTCAACGGCAGGCGCAGCATCGACCACAACATCCCCATCACCGCCATCAGGATCAGCGCGTTGCGCGACACCGCCAGCGCCGCCAGCCTGACCCCCTTCATCGTGCCATGGCCGTGGTTGGACGCCATTTCGCTGACGACCATGCCAACGGTAAAGATGACCGCGGAATAGATCAGCATCGCGACTGCCACCGGCGCCACCGCCTCTTTGCCGAATGTCAGCAGCGCAATGGGCAATCCGACAAAGCCGGTATTGCTGAAACAGCTGCACAGCCCTGCGATATTGGCTTCGCTGCTCGTCCGGCCCAGCCATTTTTCAATAGCGAAACCGATGGCATAGGTGGCCAGCGCGCCGCCGGTCACGGCGACGAACATCGACGGCGCGGCCAGGTCGTCCGGGTCCATCTGCGCGATCGACCGGAATGTCAGCACCGGCAGGGTGATGCCGATGACAAAGCGGTTCAGCACCTCAAATGCGCGATCGCCCAGCAAATTGGTGCGGCCACAGCCATAGCCCAGCAGGATCAGGCCAAAGACCGGCACCAGCGCGCCCAATATCGTTATCGCCATCGAAGGATCGTCACCGCGGAAAAGGAGGCTGCGCGGCGCTTACGGGCAGGGAAAGCATCGGATATTGTCCTAAAATGACGGATGGCCCACGTTGATTAGTTGGATTAGCGTCGCCCCTTATCGTGTTCCTGCGAAGGCAGGAACCCAGTTCCGACCTCTGTTGATGCAGGCTACCCCCGGACTAGGCTCCTGCCTGCGCAGGAGCACGTGGTGATTAGGTTGCCGCGTTCCCAGCGTGTTCCTGCGCAGGCAGGAACCCAGTTCCGACCTCTGTTGATACAGGCAACCCCCGGACTGGGCTCCTGCCTTCGCAGGAGCACGGGGGTGGTCAGGCAACGATGTCGGTGAACAGGTCGCGCCAATCAGGATTTACCTCTTCGTGGCGATCCGCGCTTTACCGTCATGACAAAGCCGTGCGCGCTGCTTCGTCATGACGATTTGCGCGTCCTTACCCCATTTTGGGCGGTTCGATCCCGGCATTGTCGCACGCAAAGTTCAACAGCGCGCTGTAGTCCTTCGACGCATAGTCGGTCGCGCGTGCTGCGCCGAACGCGGCATGGGCGGCTGCGCCCATGGGCAGGCCGACGCGGTTTTCCGCCGCTGCATTCATCGCCAGCGTCAGGTCCTTGAACGCCAGGTCGATGGTAAAGCCCGGTTCGATGTCGCCCTTCAGCGCCTTGTTGACCATCAACACGTGGAACTGCCCATTACGGGCGGTGGTGCCGCCGGTCACATCATGGATGGTCTGGATGTCCAGCCCCAGCTTCGTGCCCAGCGTCAGCGATTCCGCGACGATCTGCGCGGTCGACAACAGCATGAAGTTGTTGATCACCTTCATGCGGCTGCCCATGCCGGGCTTGCCACAGCGGAAGATGTCGGTGCCCATGGCGTTCAGCGCGGGTTCGACGCGCGCGAAATCCGCATCTTCTGCGCCCACCATGAACAGCGATTCCCCGCGCTCGGCATGCAGGGCCAGTCGGCCGATCGGTGCATCGACAAAGCCGATACCCTTGGCGGCGCAGGCGGCGGCGACGCGGTCGGTGCCCTTGGCGTCGATGGTCGACAGGTCCATCAGCACAGCGCTCGCATCGATGTTCGCCAGCACGCCATCTTCGCCCAGCACCACGGCTTCCACATGCTGCGTCGCGGGCAGCACGGTGATGACGATGTCCTGTCCCCGGCTCGCTTCGGCTATGCTTGCCGCCTTCGTCGCGCCCAACGCGGCTACGCTGTCCATCTTCGCATCGTCAATGTCGAAAACAGTGACGGCAAAGCCCTTGCGTTGCAGGTTGGACGACATTGGCAGGCCCATCGCGCCCAGGCCGATAAAACCGATCTTGGTGGTCATGCTATTTCCTCTCGATTTCGGGGCCGGTACGCCCGGATAGATCAATCTCTCTTCCCCTCCCGCACGCGGGAGGGGTTAGGGGTGGGCGCGAGCGGAGCTAGCTTCCACGGTGGCCCCAACCACGCAGATGTCGCGCTGGCCCACCCCCCGGCTCCCTCCCGCCTGCGCGAGGGGGAGCAAGGTTCGTCAATGCAGCTTTTCCGCGATAACCCCCGTTTCGACAAGCTCTGCAATCGTCGCCTCATCGATGCCCAGCAAATCCGTCAGCACGCCGCGCGTGTCCTCACCCGAACGGGGCGGGGCACGGCGATAATCGGCGGGCGTCCTGGAAAATTTGCCGGGATAGCCCAGCACCTTCACCACCGTCCCGTCGGACCGCACCATTTCGCGGATCACGCCGCGCGCTTCGATCTGCGGATCGGCCAATATGTGGGGAATGTCGTTCACCCGTCCGCCCGGCAATTTGGCGGCTTCCATCGCGGCGATCAGGTCGTCGGACTTCCACTTGGCGATGGCGGGCCGCATTTCGTCCTGCAAGGCATGGCGGTTGGGCGACCGTCCGCCATTATCGATGAAGCGCGGATCGTCGGGCAGGTCGGGCCGCCCGATCAGCTCGCAAAAGCTGCGGAACTGCCGATCATTGCCCAGCGCCACCAATATGTCGCCGTCGGAACAGGCAAAATCCTGATAGGGAACGGTGTTGGGATGTTCATTGCCCAACCGGCGCGGGATCATCCCGCCGTTCATGTAATTGCTCGCCTGATTGGCCAGCAACGCCACCTGCGTGTCCAGCAGCGCCATGTCGATATGCTGGCCTTCGCCGGTGCGGTCGCGATGGGCCAGTGCCGCCAGAATGGAAATGGACGAATAAAGCCCCGTGACCAGGTCGCTGATGGGAATGCCGACCTTGATCGGCCCGCCGCCCGCTTCATCGTCGGGCCGTCCGGTGATCGACATCAGGCCGCTCATCCCCTGGATCAAAAAGTCGTATCCACCGCGATCCTTATACGGCCCGTCCTGCCCGAACCCGGTGATCGAACAATAGATCAGCTTGGGATTGACCGCCGACAGGGACGCATAATCCAGCCCATATTTCACCAGCCCGCCAACGCGGAAATTTTCCACGACGATATCGACGTCCGCCGCGATCCGGCGGATCAGCTCAGCGCCGCGCGGATCGGCCAGGTTGATCGCAGCCGACTTCTTGTTGCGGTTGGCGCACAGATAATAGGCCGCGTCCTTCGACCCGTCGTCCAGGAAGGGAGGACCCCAGCGGCGCGTGTCGTCGCCCTGTCCGGGCTGTTCGATCTTGATGACCTCCGCGCCCAGATCGCCCAATATCTGCGTGGACCATGGCCCCGCCAGCACGCGGGACAGGTCCAGCACCTTGATCCCGGCCAAGGGACCGGTCGACTGCGCGCCATTGGCTTGCGGTGTCATGCTGTCGCTCACTTGTCCTTATACTCCGGCGCGCGCTTGCCCAGAAATGCGGCAATCGCTTCATGATGGTCTTCGCTATAATGGGCCAGCGCCTGATAGCCTGCCGCCATTTCCAGCAGCGTGGCCAGTTTCATGTCCGCGCCCTCACGCATCAGGCGCTTGGCCATGCGGGTGGAATGGCCGGGGTTGGCGGCGATCTTGGTCGCCAATTCCACCGCCCGGTCCATCAGCTTGTCGGCGGGCAGCACTTCGGCCACCAGCCCATATTCCAGCGCGGTCTTTGCATCGATGGCGTCGCCGGTCAGCGTCATGATGTTGGCGCGCTGCGGCCCGATCAGGCGCGGCAGCAGCCATCCGCCGCCGCCGCCGGGAATGATGCCCAGCTTGACATAGCTTTCCGCGACAACCGCCGTGTCGGCCATCAGGCGGATGTCGCACATGCAACTGATGTCGAGGCCAAGGCCGATCGCCGCGCCATTGATGGCGGCGATGATGGGCACTTCCAGTTCCAGCAGGGCCGGGCCGATCATCTGCACGCTGGTGCGATAGCTGTTGCGGATTTCATAGGGCGATCCGCCGAACATGCCCGCCCGGTCCGCCATATTCTTGACATTGCCGCCTGCGCAGAACGCCTTGCCTTCGCCGGTCAGGACGATGGCTCGCACCGACGTGTCGCGCGCCATCTGGCGACAGAAATCGACGATTGCCTCGCTATGTTCGACTTCGGAAATGGCGTTGCGTTCGGCAGGGCGGTTGAACCGGGCAATGACGACGGGGCCATCGCGCTCGATGAGCAGAAACGGGTCCAAAGTCGGCTCTCCTGAAAAAATAGGCGTTAAACCAATGCGGGAAATTGCCGCGCACGCTAGGCGTTGGCTCCTTTTCGCGCTAATATTGATTTCCGCTTTATCGATATACAGGGGCTATCGTGGAACTGCGCCAGCTGCGTTATTTCGTCACTCTTGCGGAAACCGGCAATTTCCACCGCGCCGCTGAACGGCTCAACATTTCCCAGCCGCCGCTGACCGTGGCCATCCGCAAGCTGGAGGCGGAACTGGGCGCGACGCTGTTCGACCGTGGGTCCAGGGGCGTGACGCTGACCCCGGCGGGGCGCAGCTCGCTCGAAATCGCGCGGGCGACGCTGGCGCAGGCCGACCGCTTTCGTGAAGCGGTGCGCGAAGGCGCCGTGGGCGAACGGGGGCGATTGCGCGTCGGCTTTGTCGGTTCGGCGACCTTTGAACTGCTGCCGCGCCTCATCACCGAATATCGCCGCCGCTATCCCGCGGTGGAACTGGTTCTGGAAGAAGCGACCAGCACTGAAATCACGCGAAAACTGGCCGCCACGGAACTGGACGTCGGCCTGGTGCGGCTGCCCCTGCTGCACATCGCCGCTGTGGATACGCGGGTGATCGACCCGGACGAACTGCACGCCGCGATTCCTGACGGCAGCCCGTTCGCCAGCGCCGACAGTGTCGAACTCAGCGCGCTGGCGCAGCAGCCGTTCATCCTGCAAAGCCGCATCAGCGTGCTTCACTCCATCACCCTCACCGCCTGTCAAAAGGCCGGGTTCATGCCCATCGTCGCGCAGGAGGCCGCGCAATTGAGCGCCGTCCTCGCCCTGGTGCGCTCCGGCCTTGGCGTCGCGCTCGTCCCGTCGCGCGCCGCCCGTTCGGTGCCGCAGGGCGTCCGCCTCGTCCGCCTCGCGCAGCAGGTGCCCGTACTGACTGGCGTCGCCCTCCCACGCGAACGCGCCTCGCCGCTCGCCCGCAACTTCGCGGCCATCGCTTCTGATAGTCAATAAATATCACTTTGGGACCAATCGATATTGGACACCCGCCTCCACAAACGCGATCAGTCCACCACTTCATTCATGGTTTGACGAGGCCGGCTTGTTCGAAACACTGACTCTTTCCGCCCTGCCGCCCGAGGACGAAGCAATTCGCCCAGCCCTCCGCGCATTGATCGCCGAAGCAATCGCTGAACTCCCGGTCAACCGCCGCGCTCGTTCCTGGCAGGGCTTCGACGCATCCTTCAGCCGCAAGCTGGGACAAGCAGGTTATCTCGGCCTCTCCATCCCCCAAAGCTACGGCGGCGCCGACCGCAGTCCCTTCACCCGCTTCGTCGTGGTCGAAGAACTGCTGTCCGCCGGCGCCCCTGTCGCCGCCCACTGGATCGCCGACCGTCAAAGCGGCCCGCTGATCCGCCATTTCGGTACGGAGGAGCAGCGCCAATTCTATCTCCCCCGCATCTGCAAGGGCGAAGCACTTTTCTGCATCGGCATGAGCGAACCGGGCTCCGGCTCCGACCTTGCCAGCGTCCGCACCCGCGCCGAACCGCAGGACGACGGCAGCTGGCTGCTCAACGGGCAAAAGATCTGGACCACCAACGCAATGCACAGCGATTACATGATCGCCCTGGTGCGCACGTCGGGAACCAGTGCCGATCGCCAGCAGGGCCTGTCCCAGCTGATCGTTGATTTGAAGCTGCCGGGCGTCACCATCCGTCCCATCATAGATCTGACCGGCGACGCGCATTTTGCCGAAGTCTTCTTCGACAATGTCCGCCTTGCCCCCGACGCGCTGATCGGTTCGGAAGGGCAGGGGTGGAAACAGGTGACAGCCGAACTCGCCTTTGAACGCAGCGGACCGGAACGCATCTATTCGTCCGTCGTGCTGATTGACGCCTGGGTCCGCCATCTCGAAGCCGTCGGTCGCAAGGATAGCGCCACCATGCGTCTGGTGGGATCGCTGACGGCACAGCTCGCGGTGCTGCGGGAAATGTCACTCGCCGTGACCGCGCGGCTGGTGGCCGGGGAAAGCCCCGTCGTCGAAGCCTCGCTGATGAAGGACCTGGGCACCGGCTTTGAACAGGCCGTACCGCAACTGATTGGCGACGACCTTGCCGCCAACCCGGATGAGCCGGTCGACGCGGAACTCTACCGCACATTGCTTTACGTCACGCACATCGCGCCCAGCTTTTCGCTGCGCGGCGGCACGCGCGAAATCCTGCGCGGCATCATCGCCCGTGGCCTTGGACTGCGTTAAGGGAGCCGGAAAATGGACATGCAGGAACTGATCGATCCCTTCGCCCGTCTGATCGAAGATATGTGCACCCCCGCCGCCGTTCGCGCGGTGGAAGCAGGTGTTGACAACAGCGCCATGTGGGATGGCTTTGTCGAGTCCGGCTTCTTGGATGCGCTGGTGGCGGAGGACGCCGGCGGCGCTGGCCTTTCGCTTGCCGACGCCGCGCCGCTGATCGCATTACTTGGCCGCCATGCCGTGCCGCTGCCCGTCGGCGACACGATGATCGCTCGCACATTATTGGCGGCTGCGGGTATCGAAGCGCCCGCGGGACCGATTGCCATCGCAACTGGTGCCGGGGCAGTGCCGTTCGGTGCTGTCGCGTCGCACATCCTTTCAGGCACGCCCGCTGAGCCCATCCTGACCGAGGCGCAGGCCCAGGCCACCGGGGTGCATCACGACGTGGATGCTTATACAACTGGCCTCGACGGTAGTGCGCTCCGCCCTGTCGCTGCGGTGCTGCGGGCGCTGCTGATTTCCGGCGCAGCGGGCAAGGTGATGGAAATGACCGTTGCCTACGCCAATGAACGCAGCCAGTTCGGCAAGCCCATCGGCAAGCAGCAGGCCGTGCAACAGCAATTGTCCGTCCTGGCGGAACAAGCGGTCGCCGCCCGCATCGCCGCCGCTATCGGCGCACGGTCTGGCATCGCTCCGCGCCTCGCCGACGCAGCCGTCGCCAAACATGGCGCCAGCCTTGCCGCCGCACAAGTTGCCGCCATTGCCCACGCGGTGCACGGCGCGATTGGCATCAGCGAGGAATATGACCTGCAACTGCTGACTCGTCGCCTGCATGGATGGCGATTGGCTGATGGTTCAGAAAGCTATTGGGCTGGGGTGCTGGGCCATCTACGCATGTCCGAACCCGGCAGCCCGACGGCGGACTTCCTCCGCGCGGCGTGAAGTCGGCGTTAAACTGTTGCGCGCCCAAGCTTGCTGGGGCCAGGCAGTCGCGAGGCTCGTGACTGTCCTCACTTGACGCCGGGTTGCGATTGCAGGCAGCGGTAGGCGCAAGTATGCGACCCATGATCCGACTATCTCGCGGCGCAGGAGCGGTGATTCGATGAATGCTGACGTGCCTCGTTCCTCGCCACGCGGACGGCCCAGGCGTCTGGAACTGGAACAGGTATTGGAAGCGGCGTTGGCGGTGGGCCTGCAGCAGCTTACCATGGCCGCCGTGGCGGACCGGCTCGGCGTGGGGAAAGCCGTTCTGTACGGCTATGTTTCGAATCGCGAAGAACTGGTGCGGCTCGCCACTGCCTTTGCGTCCCGTCATCATCATTTCCCCGCTGATCGGGGACAGCCATGGCCGACATGGGTTCTGGAATATGCTCGCGCGCTGTTCGAGATGTTGACCATGAAAGGGGAACTTCTGGAAACCTGGTTGAGCGGCGGGCAGTCGCACTTCGTCGAGATCGACGCAGGGGAAATGTGGCTGGCCGCACTCACCACACGCGGATTTTCCGGGGAGGACGCCCTGCAATTGCGTCACGCAGTGTCCCACCTGGTGATCGGTTCGGCCGCTGCGGCGAAGCGCGACCGCACCATGCATGACGAGGGAAGGCCGCGCGCGGCTTCCATGAAGAAGGCCTTGATGAGCCGCGCGCCTGAGGAAGCACCCTTGGTGCGACAATTTCTTCCCGCATTTTTGGTCGAAGTGGATGACCGTAACTGGGAATATGGATTGTTCATCCTGTTGAAAGGCGTGATCGCGGGGCGAGATGCGCTGGGGCTGGAAAGTGACGACACGCGTCGTTGTTTCGACGAACTGGCATTCCAGTCACATTGACAGTGAACCAGCGCCGCAGTGGCGCGTTCACTGTTTTGACGAGCCAACCCTTGCGGCTCGCGCGGAGGGATGCGTGGCAATTTACGTAGAATTTCCAGATGGCACCGTACGCGCGGTCGCCTCCCACCTGCGTCCACTGACCCCGTATCTTCATGATGGTCCTCCTGAATTTGAGCAGGTTCCACTGAACTGTGATCCCGTTTGGCGCTATGACCGAAAAGGTCAGCGCTGGATCGCGTGCCGCCGTAATCCCGGCGTCACAACCCTCCAGCCTGCAACGGTGGAATGGTGGTGCTCCATCGATCAGATGCAGGGACCAGCTACTGTGTCCGTCCCGCTGCTTCAGCGGCCAGATCAAGACGGGACAGATCCATTTCGCTCTGCCGCTTGACACCACCGCCGCGCAGCCATTTTATCGGTCGATCAAGACTTTCAAATAGGTGGCGGCTATTTCGGTGTGGTCGGCATCCCCTCGATTTTCCTGTTCGAAAAGCTGCGTAAGTTCCCTGTGAATATCGGCTTCGCGTCCTGTGCTGGCTGCCGCCTCATAGGCGTTCATCGTCGGACCATAATAGCTGCGAAAGATATCCAGAAATGCGACCGGCGGGCCGGTATAGCGGAAGATGTAGGTCGCCCGCTCACACCGAATATCAGCATCCTGCACGCCAGCAGTCGTGAATCGTTCGCGCACAATGTCCTCCACGCCCCAACTGATTGGGCTGACGAAGCCTTCCGGGGGTGGTGGGGTATAAAGCGCGCAGGTTTCAAGGATTCTGGCGATCAGGGTGGGATCGCCCGGAATCCAGTTGCCCATGACGATGCGTCCACCCTGGCGTGTCACCCGCACCATTTCTCGCGCAACTTCGAAGGGGCGGGGTGCGAACATCGCGCCGAACATGCTGACGACCAGATCGAAGCTGTCGTCTGCGATCTCACCCAGGCTGGACGCGTCACCTTCCTGGAAGCGGATATTCGTGAGACCCGCCTCCCTCGCGCGCGCCTCTCCGGCGGCAACGAGGTTGGACGCAATATCGACGCCCAGAACATTTGCGCCGCGAAAAGCGGACGGCAGCGCGGTCGTGCCGTCGCCGCAGCCAAGGTCCAGCACATCCATGCCAGGCTGGACATTCAAACTTTCCACCAGCTCGTCGCCGCTTTCCCGCATGGTTTGTGCCAGGCGCGTGAAATCGCCCTTTTCCCATAAAGCCTTATTGGGGTTCATCGCCCGCACCTCCTTGAAGGTCGTGTTGGGCAGCGTTCAGGCGGTCTGCCGCGCTGCTTGGACAATCGTATCAGCCAGCTTGGGAGCAACCTCGGCCAGATGGTCGAAATGCGCCTCATAATGGGCCATGCCTTGGCTCATCGACCGGACTTCCGCCTCAAGCCCATGCAGGCTGGCCTCAGGCAGCAGCATTTCGACGACGTCCCAGTTCGACCAGCCTTCCAGCGGACTCATCCGCAGCACCTGGCCACGGCGGCTCGCGGCGGCTGATGTGATGCGGGATGTCGCACTGCCCGGGGTGGTGATGGTAACGTGCGCGACGGGTTCCAGCAGATAGGGCGATGCTCCGGCTAGCGCGTCCGCCGTTGCAATCCGTCCAGCGGTGCGGAACGCCAGCTCCGAACTGTCCACGCTGTGGAAGGACCCATCGACCAGCGCTGCCGCCACGTCCACGACCGGAAAGCCCAGGGGGCCTTTGACCAGCGCGTCCATCATCCCTTTTTCAACAGCGGGTATCCACTGTTTTGGCACGGCGCCGCCAGTAATGCGCTCTTCGAACAACGTCCCTTCACCGCGCGCCAACGGCCGGACTTCCAGCACGACGTCGCCATATTGGCCATGGCCGCCTGACTGTTTCCTGTGGCGACCGCGTTGCGTGACCGGCCTTCGAATGGACTCCCGATAGGCGATGGTCGGACGCTGGATCGACAAATCGACGCCATAGCGGCGTTTCAGCCGATTGACGACGACCGCCAGATGTTCTTCGCTCATGCCGTGCAGCAATGCTTCTCGCGAAATATCGTCTTGGTCCCACAGCACTCCAGGGTCTTCTTCGGCCAGGCGGTTGAGGGCCATCGACAGCCGGACTTCGTCCTTATGATCCCTGGCCGCGATAGCGACGGTGCAATTGGCTACGGGCCGCCGAAGGTGCAAGGGGATTCTGGCCGGGGCACCCCCGGCGCCAAGCGCGTCACCTGCCCGGACGGTATCGACCTTCGCGATACCCAGGATGGAGCCGACCGGGGCTGCTGCGATCTTGGTTGCGGACCCGCCCTGAAGCGCGAACAGGCTTCCCACTCGCATTGACTGGCCTTCGCCGTCGATCAATTCGGCTCCTTCGGACAGTGGCCCGCCAAACAGCCGTGCTATTGCCAGCCGCCCGACGGTCGATGCGTGGGAAATCTTGCAGACCTGCGCGCAGCACCCGTCCGCGCCGATCCGTGCCGCCGTCTGATCCGCGTGCGGCGTATCGTGCCGCAGCATCTTGAGCAGCCGACGGATGCCAAAGCCGCTGGCGGCGGACCCGAACAGCACCGGCACGATCAGTCCGTTGGCCGTTTCCCGCGCAAGATCCGCGAAGATCGTATCCAGGTTTGGCTGCTCATCGGACAACAGCTGTTCCAACAGCATGTCATCATGATCGGCCAGCTGTTCCAGCATGTGAAAGCGGGCCGTGGCTTCCTCACCTTCAAGGTCAGGCGCAATCGGCACCACCGTCGATGCTTTGCCCGGCTCATAGCGGTACGCGCGTTCATGGGCGAGATCGACAAATCCCACCACCTTGTCGTCGTTACGGATCGGAATCTGGCGGGCGACCAGCGCCGCCTTGCTCATCGGGGCGAGTGCTGCCAGCAGTTCTTCGACGCTGCTCCGCGCCTGGTCCATCTTGTTAATGAACAGGGCATGGGGAATGCCTGCCTGCTCCAAATTCCTGAGTGTCGGTTCGGCCAAGGCAGCACGCGCGGGATCGGGATCGACCACGACGATGGCCAGGTCGGCAATATGTAGTGCAGCGCCGCCATCGGCCGAAAAACCGGGTGATCCCGGAATATCGATCAGCGAAAACCCATCCCCCATCCACTCAAAATACATGAGGTTGAGTTCGGTCGAACTGCCACGCTCCCGCGCTTCGGGGGTTGCGTCGCCGACACTGCTGCCCGCTGGAACCGATCCCTGGCGCGGGATGGCCCCGGACACGAATAGCATCGCTTCGGCAAGGCTGGTCTTGCCCGCTCCTGCGGGTCCAACGAGCGCGACGGCCCGCACATCGCTGCCGCTCATCCTGGCTCTCCTCCAACTCATCCATCCTTCTGCGGGGATGGCCGCGTGGAGCCGCGATGTTCCTCCTAAATCGCCGTGAACGCAAGCAGCCCAAAAGGGAGGGGTGGGCTATCGGACAGGGTAGTCGCCCTCGGAGCTCAAAGCGGCCAGGCCCACAGGATCAGCGGCGTGCCCAGCAGGACGACGAGCAGCGACAGTGGGGCGCCCAGCCGGGCATAATCGCTGAACTTGTAACCGCCCGGTCCCAAGACAAGCGTATTGCACTGGTGCCCGATGGGCGTCAGGAAATCGCAGCCCGCTCCAATAGCGGTGGCGATCAGGAAGGCTTCGGGCCGATAGCCAAGATCATGGGCGAAAACCGCGGCGATCGGAGCCATCACCAACACGGTCGCGGCATTGTTGAGGAACGGTGTCACCGCCATCGCCGCTACCAGGATCAACGCCACTGCGCCCCATGGGGGCAAGATCGCCGCGATGTGGGCAAGTTCGGTAGCAATGACAGTCGACGCGCCCGTGCTTTGCAGCGACTCGCTGACCGGGATCAGCGCGCCAAGCATGATGAGGATTGGCCATTCTACCGCATCATAGGCTTCCCGCACCGGCAGCGCGCCCGTGATGATCACTGCCCCGGCGGCGGCGAAGAAGGCGACGGCTACGGGGATCATGCCGGTAGCGGTTGCAGTCATGGCGACGGCCAGGATGGCGAGCGGTAGCCAACCCCTTTGCGAAAGTCCCAGCCGGATTGACCTTTGCGCTAATGGCAGCACGCCTAGTTGATGCAGGCGGTTGGGCAGCAGCGCGATAGAACCCTGCAGCACCAGCACGTCGCCCGCGCGCAATACCGTCTGCCCCAGCTTGCGCGTCAGCGTCTCACCAGCGCGTGCCACGCCGATCAAATTTATGCCAAAACGTTCGCGCAGTAGCAGGCGGCCCGCCGTGCGGCCAATCAGGGCGGAATCGGTGGTCACAACCGCTTCGATGACGCCGACGTCGTCCGCATCTTCGTCCGCTTTATCATCGGTGCCGGTAAGCGCCAGCCTGTCCCGCGCGATCACGCGTTCCAATGCGTCAGGCGCCCCCCCCAGGATGAGCACATCGCCTTCCTTCAGGTGAACATGCGGTTCGACCGCGCCATGCATGTCGCCGCGCAACAGGCTGGTCACAGTGATTTGCTGCTCGTGCCGCTCCAGAAATTCCGCAATGCTGTCGCCTATGGCGGGCGAATCCTTCTGTACGGCAGCTTCGGTGACATAGTCGGAAATATTCAGCGCTTCTCCCATTGTCGGCACACCTTGCCGGTTGCGGGGAAGCAGGCGGTAGCCAAAGCGCAGGAAGATAAGACCGATTACCAGCAAGCCGAAACCGGTCGGAAAGAAGTCGAACATGCGGAACGGCTCTCCGGTCATGTCCTCGCGCACGCGACTGACGATGATATTGGGCGACGTGCCGACCAGCGTCATCAAACCACCCAGCAGCGATGCGAACGACATCGGCATCAGGTAGACAGATGGGCTGGCGTCATTCTTTTTCGCCATCTGGATCGCGGCGGGCATCAGCATGGCGAGTGCACCGACATTCTTTATCAGTGCCGAGGCAGCGCCGACCGAGGCGGTCAGCACCAGCAACTGGGAGCTGACCCTGCGAATATGCTGCGAAATGAAGCCAAGCGCGGTTTCGATCGCACCGGAACGCTGGACCGCCGCCGACATGACCAGTGCGGACCCGACGATGATGACGATGTCGTCCGAAAAGCCGGTAAATGCGTCTTTTGGCTTGACGATCCCGACCAGCAGCGCCGCCAACAGGGCGATCACCGCTGTCACGTCATAACGGAACCGGCCCCATATGAAGAGCCCCATCATACCGGCGAGCGTTGCGATGGACAGCCACTGGGGAAGGGTCATGATGCGGCGTGACTGGCGGGCATGGCCGGACCTTTAGCGTGAGGGTGGGGAAAGGCCAATGGTGAACCGGCAGCATCGGGACCGGTTCATTCATCGTTTGTCGATTGGGTCAGGGAAGCCCTGGACCCGGCGGGCCGCATCGGTTCGCCCTGGGGTGGTGTCGCGCCGTCCGGTGTGCGGGACGCGGGATCGGGCGCCCGGTCGCTGGTGTAGATGACCAACGTGACGAGAATTATCAGGCCAAACAACATGGCGGCAACGAACATGCACGATCTGCGCTTGTTGCGGACGTCAGCCATCGCGAGCACCCTTGAGCAGCCAAACACGCAGTCGCCAGCCCGCAGGGCTGAGGCCGCCTCGGACGCGGTTTAGATTGACGGAAGATTTTTGCGTCATGGCCATGGTCCAGAGTGCATAACCAGCTGAACGCCGAGCGGTGCCATGAATTTCGGCGGCGACAAAAAATTCCCTGGAGCCTCCGCGCGTTCATCCCTGTTTTGGAAAGAGCAACGCAGAAGATGTACGTCCATGTGAATGGTGAGATAGTTTATCTCTGGCGTGCTGCTGATCCCCGCCCTTTCGGCGCGGAGTGCATAGCGTGAAGAGCCGTGCTTCTCTGTGTGAAGCACTGCTTCCTCAAAAATGCAGGGTTCTTGCCGACGTCCCCCAGCATCGGCATGGCGGCGACCTCTACCATCTGATCCATTTCCAGGCGGAGTTCTTCCTCGGCGCCAAATTTTAGACGCAGGCAGTAATCGGCATAGTGCGCCGACAGCGTTCAAGTGCGGGTGCCATCGGCATGATCCGCCCGTGTGAAATAGAGGCTTTCTGGTCAGCTAAAATGGCCAATGTCATTTCAAAGCGCTTGGATGACCTCGATTATGTGCCCGTCAAGGTCGCTCGCATAGGCCAGCTTTATCCGATGGTCCGGCATTTCGACAACGGGCACGGTTATACACCCGCCAGCGGCGCTAAATGCGGTTACAGTAGCCTCGACGTCATCCACCATGAAGCCGATCACCGTTTCACCTGGCGCGGACATAGGCCTGTTGGGATAGCGGATCAGGTTGAGCTGCGGGCTGCCGGGGCCGCCATCCGGTACGGCGAGGATCACTTCTTGTAACTGTCCCGGACCTTCACCAAATTCGATATAGGTTACGCGCGAAAGGCCCAATGTCTGGATGTAAAATTGCTCGGCCGCGTCGAGATCGGCGACGACGATCTTGGTGAAGGCAAAGCTTTGAGCTGTCATGACATAATTTCGATATTGCGAAAATAGCGGCGCCCGCCAAAGGCAGGTTCTACCCCGCAGTCCAGCGTCTTCTCATATGCACCTTGGGACGGGGCCGTCATTGGGCAGGGATGTTCCGCTGCCCTTTGCTCCGCCACGACCCTCAGGCGACCAGTCTCGGCGCGACCGGATCCTCGGGCACGTTCTTGGGCGTGCCAATGTCATAGACGCGCGTGAGCAGATTGATGAAGTTCGTGTCCCGCACCGGATCGGTTGGCATGTCGAAAATCTCACCCCGCGCACGCAGGTCGCTGATGAATATGTTGAACGCCATATCGACGGTAATGTCGTCGCTGTGGTCATACGCCTGCTTCAATTCCCCCAGATCGCTGTAGACCGTCGCTCCCCAGTGGAAGAGCAGGCGGAATTCATTGGCCGGTATCTTCGCCACGACCTTGTCATCGGTCATGATCCGCCAGCCTTCTGACGTTTCGGGGTCGGCGGATATCGTCGAGTTGATTGCCAGACCGGCAGGTCGGCGTTGATCGACCGGACCGCAGCCCTGCGCCGTGTGGAACATCATCTCATTTTCGACGACTACGCCGCGTCCCCACATCGGGGCTTCCAGACAGGCCGGATTTTCGCGCGGGCCATTGGGCCAATAATGAAAGCCGCCGCCGATCTCGCCTTGATAATACCAGGCTATGACCTGAGCCTTCTTGGCCTGCCAGCGGCGGAAAAGCCCGGACTTCGCCATCGTGTTCAACAGCCAGATCGGCGCATTATGCGCATAAAGACCACGGAACTGGGTGCCATCGACATGCGGCGATCCACCGGCGCTGGCCGGACCCTGCATGTTGAACATCAGCTGGTCGCACTCGACATAGGGCGTCTGCCAATAATCGCGAACGAGATTGAGAAACTTTGGATTGAAGAAACAATCGTCCAGTTCAGGGTAATAGTTGACCCCATCCCTGGCAAAATATCCGCGGAATACCGGGTTCATGAACATGTCCCAGCTGGGCGTGAACCCTTCAGCCGCCACGCCCGTCGTCGTCGCGATGACTTCTTCGGGCGAAGAGAAATATTGCGACAGGATCAGGTCCCATGGGCCTTCACGACGGGCCACGTCCAGCATGCGCCGGTGCTGGTCTTCAGTGAACAGATCGTCAATGATGACCGGCGGCGCGACCGGCAGGAATGTTGAAGCGATATCGCGCGGCATGGCTAATCCTCTCGCATATTTTGACGCACCGGCTGAGGCTGAACACGCGTCCTGCATTTAACGCATGCGCTCCACACCGACAATATTTTCCAAATCATATTCGTATATTATTTCGCTGCACGCAAAAAGCTCTACAGGAACGTGGACTGCACCAGACTGGGCTAAAATGTGACATAGGAAAAGGCGCGAATTGTGAATAGCAGGATAACAGAATCCGCAACCCTCCAGTAAATGGAACGGTTGAGTTGGATTAATTTTAGGATATGGATAGACGCCCGAGGAGAGACCGATGTCCATGCCTTTCACCCTGCACCGCCGTCATTTCCTGAAAAGCACGGCCGCCGCGCTGGCGCTGATGGCTGCCGGCGTCGATCCGGTCGCTGCGGCCACGCTTGCCCAAAAGGAACGGCGCTTCATCGAAAATCTGCTTCGCCGCATGACGATAGAGGAAAAAGCGGGCCAGCTTTCCCTCTTCACCGCACCTTTTTCGGTCCAGGTCAATCCGGTCACCGGCCCCCCCGCCCGCGTCAGGGAAGTGCAGGCGCAGGTTCGGGCAGGCGGCGCCATCGGATATTTTGGCTCGTTCGATCCGGTCTTCCTGCGGTCCCTGCAAAAAATCGCGGTCGAAGAATCGCGGCTTGGCATACCGTTGATCTTCGCCATCGACGTGATCCACGGTTTGCGCACCATCTATCCGACCCCGCTGGGCGAAGCGGCCAGTTTTGATCCTGACCTTTGCTATCGCACGGCACGGGCATCGGCGCAGGAAGGGAGCGGATTTGGCCTGCACTGGTATTTTGGCCCAATGGTGGATGTCGCGCGCGACCAGCGCTGGGGCCGGGTTACGGAAGGGGCGGGCGAAGACCCCTGGCTGGGGTCGCTTCTCGCTGCGGCGCGCGTGCGCGGCTATCAGGGACCGGACCTGAAAGCGGATGACGGCATGCTGGCCTGTCCCAAACATTTCGCCGCCTATGGGGCGGTGGAAGCGGGCATGGATTATAACAGCGTCGATATGTCGCAGGTGACACTGCATCAGGTTCACCTTCCCCCCTTCAAGGCGGCGTTCGACGCGGGTGCGCTGTCGGTCATGTCATCGTTCAACGACATTGGCGGGGTGCCATCGACCGGCAACCGCGCTCTGCTGACCGGCATATTGCGGGACCAATGGAAATTTTCGGGCCTTGTCGTGTCCGATTATGAATCGGAAAAGGAACTGATCGCCCACGGCTTTGCGGAGGATGAAGAGGACGCCGTCATAAAGGCGCTGACCGCCGGGTGCGACGTGTCCATGCAAAGCGGATTGTATAACAAGCATATCCCCGCCCTGGTCCGGTCAGGCCGCTTGCCGGTCAGCATCGTCGATGAAGCCGTCCGGCGTGTGTTGCGCGTCAAACAGGCGTTGGGCCTGTTCGACAATCCCTATCGCTCGCTCGCGCCTGAACGTCGTGCGGAGGTGGAAGGCACGCCAGAGATGACTGCACTGGCGCGGGAAGCAGCCCGCAAATCCATCGTCCTGCTGAAGAATGAGGGCGATATTCTTCCCCTTCCCAAATCCGGTAAGTCCTTTGCGTTCATCGGTCCATATGTGTCCGACAAATTCAATGCCTTTGGTGCGTGGGCAGTCGCTGGCGACTTGGGCAAGGTCGTCACGCTCGAAGACAGCGTGCGTGCCATGCTTGCACCGGATGCGCGGATATCCTTTACCAAGGGGTGCGCGCCCACGCAGCCGATCGACGGTGGGATCGAAGCCGCCGTCGCCGCAGCCAAAGCCGCCGACGTTGCGATATTGTTCGTTGGCGAAACCACCAGCCGAAGCGGCGAGGCGGCGTCGACCGTGTCCATCACCCTGTCCGACGCGCATCAGGCGCTGGTGGAAGCGGTAGCGGCGACGGGCAAGCCGATGGTCGTCCTGCTCAAACATGGTCGCGGCCTCGCGCTGGCGGGCGCGTGTCTGGAAGCTGATGCGATAGTTGCGACCTGGTTCCTGGGTTCGCAGACGGGACATGGCATCACCGACGTCCTGTTCGGCGACCATGCGCCGCAGGGGCGCCTGCCGGTCAGCTTTCCGCAAGCAGCGGGGCAGCAGCCCTTTTATTATAATCACCGTTCAACCGGCCGCCCGCAGATCAGTCCATCGGACAAGGCGTACAAGGCGCGCTATCTGGAAGTCACGAACGAGTCGCTATTTCCGTTCGGATACGGCCTGGGATATGCGCAAATCTCATACAGCGCGACGGAACTGGACAAGGTCACCATTGGCAAGGGACAGTCGGTAAAGGTGAGCGCCACGCTGAAGAACGAAGGCAAGCGCGCGCACCATGAGGTGGTGCAGCTTTACATCCACGATCGGGTCGCCAGCATCACCCAGCCAGTGCGCGTGCTGCGCAACATCCAGCATGTCGATATCGATCCGGGCCAAAGCCGGGTGGTGGAATTCGAACTGCGGCCCGACGACCTGTCCTATATTCACGCGGACCTTGGCAACGCAGCCGATCCGGGCAAATTCGACATCTGGATCGCCCCTGATGCGACGCGGGGAACTGCGGCGACGCTGACGCTGATATGATTGCGACAGGGCGCTATACCATCCGCTTTGCGAACTTTTCCATTATCCGATAATCTGTTGTCGGATTGTTCCGGCGGCGACTCGAAAGAATGGCCAGGTAATCGGCCAAGGGGCGCCCCATGATGGGAGAGGGCCTGTGCCGATCGCGGTCGCCATCGCCTTGCTGGTGCTTGGTTCGGTCGCCTTTCATCTGTTCAGTCCCTGGTGGCGTACACCGATTGCTTCCAATTGGGTGTCCATCGATTCCGCGCTCGATGTGACGCTATGGATTTGCGCGACCGCGTTCGTCCTGCTCAATCTGTTCATGGCCTGGGTGCTGGTGCGCTACCGCAACCGACCGGGCCACAACGCACATTATGAGCCGGAAAATGCCACCCTTGAAAAACGGCTGACCTTCTGGACGGCAATCGGCATCGCCGGGATGTTGGCGCCGGGGCTGGTGGCATGGGGGAAATATGTGTCCGTCCCCAAAGAGGCCGCGATTGTCGAGGCGGTGGGCCAGCAATGGCAATGGTCGTTCCGCTATCCGGGCCCTGACGGCGTGCTGGGGGCGGCAGCGGTCAAATATATCACGCCTGAAAATGTGCTGGGGCTTGATCCGCTGGACCCCTATGGACGGGACGACCTGTTGGTGGAGGCGGGCGACCTTCATCTGCCGGTGGGAAAGCCGGTGAAGATAGTGCTTCGGTCCAAGGATGTGCTGCACGATTTCTACGTGCCGGAATTCCGGGCCAAGATGGATTTGGTGCCGGGGCTGGTCACCTATTTCTGGATGACGCCGACAAAGGCAGGCACGTACGATATTCTCTGCGCGGAACTGTGCGGAACCGGTCATCATGAAATGCGCGGCAAGGTGGTGGTGGAAACGCCCAAAGCCTTCGCCGATTGGCAGGCGCAGCAGACCAGCTTTTCCGAAATCCTCGCCGATATGCCTCAGGCCGCCATATCGATCATGCTGATCAAGGCCAACGCCTGCACAGTATCCACCACCCGGAGCATTCGCTGATGGCAACGACACTGGCCGACGACCTGCGCCCGCTGCATCATCCCCGCAGCTGGGTGACCAAATATGTCTGGAGCCAGGATCATAAGGTGATTGCGATCCAATATAGCGTCACCGCCATCAGCATCGGGGTGGTTGCGCTGGTGCTGTCCGCACTCATGCGCCTGCAACTCGGCTTTCCCGGACTTTTCCCCTCGATCCAGCCGGACAATTATCTTCAGTTCGTGTCGATGCACGGCATGATCATGGTCGTTTATCTGCTGACCGCGCTACTTCTCGGAGGGTTCGGTAATTACCTCATCCCATTGATGGTCGGCGCGCGGGACATGGTGTTCCCCTTCGTCAATATGCTCAGCTACTGGCTATATCTGCTGTCGGTGATCGTGCTGGTCGCTGGCTTCTTCGTGCCGGGCGGGCCGACGGGGGCGGGGTGGACCCTTTATCCGCCGCAGGCGATTACAGAAGGGACGCCGGGGCACCAGTGGGGCATTGCGACTATGCTGGTCAGTCTGGCGATTTTCGTCGCGGCCTTCACCATGGGGGGCCTGAACTATGTGACCACGGTGCTGCAGGCGCGGACCAAGGGCATGACCCTGATGCGGATGCCGCTGTCGGTCTGGGGCATCTTCACCGCGTCAGTCATGGGCCTGCTCGCTTTCCCGGCGTTGTTTGTCGCGGCGGTCATGATGCTGTTCGACCATTTCGCGGGCACCAGCTTCTTCATGCCGACAATGCAGAGCATGGGTCGCATCACGCCGACAGAGGGGGGTAGCCCGCTGCTGTTCCAGCACCTCTTCTGGTTCTTTGGCCATCCCGAAGTCTATATCGTCGCGCTGCCTGCCTTTGGCATCGTGTCCGACCTGATCAGCGTCCACGCCCGGCGCAATATCTTCGGCTATCGCATGATGGTGTGGGCGATCGTGATCATCGGCGCGCTCAGCTTCGTGGTGTGGGCGCATCATATGTATGTCAGCGGCATGAACCCCTATTTCGGGTTCTTCTTTGCCACTTCGACGTTGATCATCGCCATACCGACCGCGATCAAGGTCTATAACTGGTTGCTGACCCTGTGGCGTGGCAACATCCATATGCGCGTTCCGATGTTGTTCGCCGTCGCCTTCATCTTCACCTTCATCCATGGCGGGCTGTCGGGGCTGTTCCTGGGCAATGTCAGCGTCGATGTGCCGCTGTCCGACACTTTCTTTGTCGTCGCCCATTTCCACATGGTTATGGGCGTATCGCCGGTGCTGGTGATTTTCGGCGCGATCTACCACTGGTATCCAAAGATTTTCGGGCGGATGTGGAATGAAACGCTGGGCAAGCTCCACTTCTGGATTACCTTCCTGGGCGTCTACGCGATTTTCCTGCCGATGCATTATCTCGGCATCTTGGGAGTGCCACGGCGCTATTATGCGCTGGGCGAAACGGCGTTCATCCCGCAGTCGGTGCATCTGGCCAATGAATGGATTTCCATCGCAGCGCTGATCGTCTTCGCCGCACAGGGGCTGTTCTTCTTCAACATGATCTGGAGCCTGTTTCGGGGGCCGCGCGCCGACCCGAACCCGTGGGGCGCGGCGAGCCTGGAGTGGCAAACGCCGCAGACGCCGCCCGGACATGGCAATTGGGGGCCGCATCTGCCGGTCGTCTATCGCTGGGCCTATGACTATAGCGTGCCGGGCGCGGCCAGGGACTTCATCCCCCAAACGGAGCCGCGCGCATGAGCCTGCTGACCCGCCTTGCCGAAAGAAGCTGGGAGCCGACGACCGACCGGGACCTGCCGCCGGACCGTCCATCGGCAGGGGCGGTGGGCCTTTCCGCCTATGTCGCGGTCGCCTGCGTCATGTTCTCTCTGCTCGCGGCCGCCTATGTCATGCGTATGGGGCTGCACAGCGCGATGGGCCATAGCGGCACTGACTGGGAACCGATGCCCGACCCACCGCTATTGTGGATCAACAGCGCGGTTCTGGCAGGGAGCAGCGTCGCGTGGGAAGTTGCGCGGCGTGCGGCCACGCATGGCCGGGCCGTTCGGGCGTCAATCGCAGGGGCGACGCTGGGTCTGTGCTTCCTCATCGGTCAGTGGATGCTGTGGCGCCATTATCAGGCCGCGGGCTATTTTCTGGCGGCCAATCCGGCCAATGCCTTCTTCTACCTGCTGACCGGCTTGCACGGGCTGCACATCATCGGCGGGCTGGTTGCGGCGGGATGGGCGCTGATTGGACGCAATATCCGCCATGTCCGCTTGTGCGCGCTCTACTGGCATTTCCTTCTGGTCATGTGGATATTGCTGGCAGGACTGCTTGTATCGACCTGAAACCCCATTGGGAAAGGGACTGTATCGCCATGTCTCTGACGATGCCGGAAAAGGAAGACCGCGAAATCATCACGCCCGCCTTGCGTGAGATCGCGGCTGACTGGTCTGCCGACAAGGAAGTCTTTCGCCATACCCATTGGGGCAAGGCGATGATGTGGATATTCCTGCTGTCGGATACCTTCATCTTTTCCTGCTTCCTGACCGGCTACATGACGATGCGGATGTCGGCCAGCATGCCTTGGCCGAACACCGCGGAGGTTTTCGCCCTGACGATCGGCGGTCAGAATATACCATTGGTCTTGATCGCAATCATGACCTTCGTGCTGATCAGTTCCAGCGGCACCATGGCGATGGCGGTGAATTTCGGATATCGGCGCGACCGGCGGAAAACCGCCATTCTGATGCTGATCACAGCCCTGTTCGGCGCGGCCTTCGTCGGCATGCAGGCATTCGAATGGACCAAGCTGATACATGAAGGCGTGCGCCCGTGGAGCAATCCCATGGGCGCGCCGCAGTTCGGCGCCAGCTTTTTCATGATTACGGGTTTCCACGGCTTGCACGTCAGTTGCGGCGTCATCCTGCTATTGATCGTCGCGTCAAAGGTGGCACGCGGTGATTATGACCGGACCGGCGACTATAGCGCCGTCGAGATCGCCGGGCTCTATTGGCATTTCGTCGATCTGGTCTGGGTTTTCATCTTCGCCTTCTTCTACCTGTGGTGACAGCCATGAAGCACGACATCCCCGCCGCGCAGTCCGAAACCATCCATGACGGGGCGCACCATCCGATCACCCTGTACCTCAAGGTCTGGGGCTATCTGTTCGTGCTGAGCGCCATGTCCTACATGGTCGATTACATGCAGGTGCAGGGGATCATCCGCTGGACGCTGATCATCCTGTTCATGTTGCTGAAGGCCGGTCTCATCCTGTCGATCTTCATGCATCTGGCGTGGGAAAGGCTGTCGCTGATCTACGCCATCCTCGTGCCGCCGCTGCTGCTGCTGGTGCTCGTGCGGATCATGACGATCGAAGCGGACTATGCCTGGTGGACCCGCGCCATCTTCATGGGTGGAGGGGGTTGAGCCATGATCCGCATACGCTGGCTGTTGACTGGAATGTGCGTCGCGGGGGCGGCAGCTTCGCTGTGGAGCCTGAACTGGTTCGCGGGGCAGCTATATTCTACCGCAGCCACAGGCGATCTTGCCTATGCGCCCGACGATACGCCCGCTCGCATCGACATGGCGCAAGTGCAGCGGGATTGGCCCGCCAGCCTTGGCGGACCGGGGGAGGCCAACCGGGTGATCGCTTTGCGCAATCAGATGCAGGGAAAGGCGCCAATGCCTTCTGCAAGTGGCTCAAAAGACGGGACTGCGCCCATGATTGACCTTGGCAAGCTGCTCGCCACCGCCAATCTGGACACGGGCAAGGCCAAGGTGCAGCTTTGCGTCAGCTGCCATGATCTGGCGCGCGGGGGGCCGAATCGGATCGGCCCCAATCTTTGGGATGTGGTCGGGCGTGGCGTGGCGACCCAGGCCGGTTTCGCCTATTCGCCCGCGATGAAGGGGCATGGCGGAACATGGGGCTATCATGATCTGTTCGAATTTCTCGCGTCCCCCGCGCGCGATGTACCCGGCACAAAGATGGCCTTTGCGGGGCTGCGCAAGCCGGAGGATCGCGCGGCGCTGATCCGTTATCTCGCGACGTTGGGCGACGGCGCGCCGCCGCCGCCCCAGCCATCGCAAAGCGGGGAGGGCGCTCCTTAGAGCACCTTCGCCCGCTCGCTCAAGTCTGCAGGATTTGAGTTACCGCACCACCGCACGGGTGTAGAGGTGCCACGTCGCATAACCCAGCAGCGGCAATACCACCGCCAGTCCGACCAGCCCCGGCAACGCTCCCAGAACCAGGAGCGCGACCACGATCAGGCCCCAGGCCGCGACCGTCACCGGGTTGTTCCATGCCACGCGGACGGACGTGCGCATTGCGACGCCCCAATTCACCTTTTTATCCACGATCATCGGGAATGAAACAACGCTGATCGCCAGCGCCACGATGGCGAAACACAGGCCGATCAGGTTGCCGATGATGATCATGCGCCATCCTTCAGCCGTGCCGAATACCGCGTTCAGGAACGCGCCGATCGATGAAACCGCTTCCGACCCCAACTGACCGACGGTCCATTGATAGGTGAACCAGGCTGCCCCGATCCAGCCGAGGAAGAGCATCGCCGTCACGCTGGTCAGGTCGAACAGGGAAGGGGCGGATGGTCCCCGCACGACGTCCAGAAAATGCCGCCAACGCGAATCCAGCCCCTGTTCCCGTCTGCGCGCCAGTTCATAAAATCCGCTCGCCAGCGGCGGACTGAAAAGGACCGCCCCTGTCAGCAATGGAAACAGCAGCGGCAATATGGAAACTTGGCTGGCCGCCAATATCGCAAACAACACGACCAGCGGATAGATAAGGCCGAGGAATATCAGGTCGCCACGCTTGGCCTGAAAATCTTCCCATCCCTGCCGCAGAGCGATGCGCAGGTCCTCCAGGCCGATCTTGCGAATTTCAAATTCATCGCGGGGCGAAGTCACGTCGACCGGATGCGTAATTGCCATGGCGGCTCTCCCTTCGAAGTTCGCCAAGGACGCTTGATCTCCATGCCCTCCGTCGGGACTGGTGCGATGCGGGCTTTCGGGCCTCGTCAGGGCATCGTCTCGGCACGAGGAACGCCTCATGGCCAATGGGCGCACGTTACACCTTTCCGATTGCCGCGGGAAGCAGGATGATAGGGCGCAGCAGCGGGCCAGACCGCGTCACCCACGCCAAGGGCCAGAATTGCGGGGTGAGCAACGCCCACCCCGTAAGTCTGGCCCGTAAGTCTTACAGGCCGTCCAGGCCTTTGCTCACCAGGATATTTACCGCAACACGGCGGTTTTGCGCCTTGCCTTCTGCGGTGTCATTGCTCGCCAACGGGTCCGCTTCGGCCATGCCGGTGGGGGTCAGCATGCGGTAGGGCTTCCACTTGCAGGCTTGCTGAAGATAATTGACGACGCGACCGGCCCGCTTTTCGCTCAGCTGCTGGTTGAAGTCCTCATCTCCGGTGGAATCCGTGTAGCCGACGATCAGCAGCAGGGCATTGCTCATCCCTTCAGCCGTTGCCGCGGTGGCGCAGAGATCATTTTTCGCCTGAGCCGACAGCACGGCCTTGCCGGTGTCGAAATTCACGTTGGTCGTGCTCTTGATATTATATTGGTCGATTTCGCCCATGCGACCGCGCAGCGCCGCCGTCGCCGCAGTCTGTTCGTCAAACTGCTGGGCGGTGCCGTTGTGGATCATCGACGCTGTCTTCAGGTCCTTGTTCTGCAATTTGATCTGGCTGGCGACCAGGCCATCACCCGACTGCAAAGTCTTTACGGTTACCGGCAAACCGTTGAGCAGCGAAGTTGCGGCCAGTCTGTCGCGCGCGAGGCCGAACAGACCCTTGCTGGCACTGATCTTGGTGGCGTCGTTGATGACAATCACGGATTTTGTGCCGTCCTCGGCAGTGACCTGCATCCTGTCCCCGCTGCGCGCGGAAATAATGCCCTTGATTTCCGGGCCTTCGGTCGCTTCGGCCTCAGGCATATAAGCTGTCGCCGATACATCGGCACCCGGCGCGTCCTGCGTCTGCGCAGACAGGCTGGCCGACGATGCGCCAGACATAAGGGCTAGCAGTAAAAGATATTTGGGACTTTTAAAGATGATGTTCATCACGCTACTCCTTTAAAATACGATCAGTCGGGCCTGCGTTGCCGCAGCTTTTCGTCCGACTGCCGTTCGCCTGATGACGCACCTGGCTGTCAGAACCCCCTCCAATAAACTTCATATATCGGGCCGCATTGGCGCCGCGAAAAAAGCGCCAGGAAAGGTCTGCTGTTCAGAGTCACCTTTCTGACACATGAACAGGTCGGTAACCATGGTGTTTGTGCAGGCAATTGGAGCGCTTCGTGCGACGAATGGACACAGACCGTACGGGAAAAATGAAGGCTTCTATTTGGGGATCGCCTGACAGGCTCTGTCGGGACTGGCCTGTTGATCGCCAATCGTCGTGACAGGTTAGAAAGGACTTGGGCGACCGGAAACGTGACCCAATATCATTATTGTTGTGAAACAATCACTTGGCTCAACCCTGACATGTGGGGCCGAATGGCCGGTTAGCCATTGTATGTGCACGGGGTCCTTCCGACTCGGCCCAAGCCGACGGTTGGAACAAATGACCCGGCCGCAGGGGTCTCGCCCAACGCCCGGCCGCATTATTTGAAACCTCGAACACGCAATTAATGGGTCCTGACCCTATGTCACAGGTCTGATCCGCTAGTGCGGTGCAGATAATCTGGGCCCAACTCGGTGAGCGAATTGGTGCCCAGCAGCGCCATGTTCCGGTCGACCTCCGCCCGCAGCAGGCCGATTGCGTGACGCACGCCCGCTTCACCATGAACCGCCGCCGCATACAGGAAAGGGCGACCGATCAGCACCATGCGCGCGCCCAGTGCGATGGCCTTCAATATGTCGGTGCCGCGCCTGAAGCCGCTGTCGATCAGGATGGGCATGTCGCCCGCGGCCGCGACAGCGGCGGGCAGAGCGTCGAGCGCAGCGATCGCTCCGTCCAGTTGGCGTCCGCCATGATTGGAAAGAATGACGGCATCGGCGCCCACATTGCGCGACATGCTGACATCGTCGGGATGCAGCACCCCCTTGATGACCAGATTGCCTCTCCATCTCTCGCGAATATGCCTGATGCCGTCCCAGGTCAGCCGGTCGCGCTGACCGAAACTGCGCTCCGCATTTCGGGCGATCACAGGCGCGCCGCGCGTTGCACTGGAGTTTTCGAATGCAGGCATGCCATGGCGCAGCAGGGTTGGCGCGAATGTGCCCAGCAGCCAGCGTGGATGCAGAATTCCATCCATCGCTAGTCGCAATGACGGTTTAAGCGGGGTGGAAAAACGTTCCCGGATCAGGTTTTCGCGGTTCCCCAACACTGGAACATCGACAGAAATCACCAATGTGCCAAAGCCAGCAGCTTCAACCCGGTTGACCACGCCGTCGATCCAGTCCTGATCGGCGGGCAGATAGGCCTGGAACCAGCATGACGGTGACGCGGCACGCACGTCCTCCAGCCGGATCAGCGACGTCGCGCTCAGCAGCATGGGCACGCCTTCCGCTGCCGCGCCCTGTGCCAGCGTGATATCGCCCCGCATGGCGATCAGCGCGGAAAGGCCCATGGGCGCGATCCCGAAGGGCGAAGCCCAGCTTTCCCCGAACAGGGAAACCCGTTGGCTGCGGGGGGCCACGTCGCGCAGAACGCGGGGAATGAAAGCGACCCGGCGCATCGCATCCCGATTGGCAGTGACGGTCTGATTATCTTCGCACGCACCCGCGACATAGCCGAACAAGGGGCGCGGCAGATGCGCGCGCGCCAGCGCCTCATAGTCGTCAAGGGAAAGGACGCGTGTCGCCTTGCGCCGCATGCGCGCGGACGGCTGGACCACTAGCCTGCTAATCGTCATCCCCTCCAACTGCTTTTCATGATCTATCCGGCACGGAGACAGAATAAACCGGGATTCCTGTTCACAGTCATAGAACCGGCTCTATCTGCTATGCCAAAACACTATGCCCGGCCCCGGCACCGCGCTTTAATATTGTAGCTGCGCCTTCCAGACGCCGGTATCGACAAGATGCTTGATTTCATCCCGCACCAGTCCGACGACCACGCGGGTAGAGCGCGTCAACTGTTCTTCACGTGGCATCCCCATCACCAGCTGGCGCAGAATGGGCGGGTGGCCGATCGACGCATATCGCAGGTTACCCGCGTCGATCTCCCGGCTCAGCGCCGATAGCGGCAGCACCGTGTAGCCCAGCCCGAATTCGACCAGTTCCTTCAGGACGAGAAAGGAATCGGCTTCATAGCGGACATTCAACGTGACCCCCGCCTTGCGGGCAGCCGCCTCCACCACCAGCCTCAGGCCATGCGACTGACTTGGCAGGACGATGGGCAGCTGCGAAATGTCCTGAACCGACACTCTCTTGTCGGGATGCAGCGCAGAAGAAGCCGGGCCGACCAGTACCAGTTCTTCATATAATATCTCTGCCACGCTCATCTGGAAATCGGCTGCGGGGCCATACAGAAGCGCGGCGTCGATTTCTCCCCGCTGCAGCCAGTCGATCAGGTGGCCGGCATAGCCCTCCACGATGCGCAGCGATATGTTAGGGGCCTGCTGCGCCACCCGTCGCGCCAGACGTCCGGCCAGAATGTAGCTGACGGTTGGTGGCACTCCCAATGCGATCTGGCCGCCTCCTTCGGTCGATCGGCTGCGGATGTCGTCAAATGCCTGCCGGACCTGCCGGACGGGACCGGCAATATGCTGGCGCAGTTCCTCGCCCGCAGGGGTCAGTTGCATGCCCCGCCGGTGGCGAAAGAACAGGGGCGTGCCTGCTTCTTCCTCCAGGATGCGCATCTGTCGGCTGAGGGCAGGCTGGGCGATCCGCATGCGGTCCGCCGCGCGGCTCAATGAACCAAGCTCCGCGATTTTCAGG
The DNA here is from genome assembly GCA_946885845.1 of uncultured Sphingobium sp. Next base: position 101,683 of record CAMPHJ010000006.1, read on the forward strand.
AAATGTTCGAGCCGTCTGAAATCCACCTGCACGCCCTCTCATTCATGCGCAATCGGCATAGCTCCACACCTAGATTGTTCCTATCGTTCTGGCAAATGCGGCAATAGTTTCAAAAAAACATCACGACCACTGAGGAACCGCATGTCGATTATTAGCGAGACGGAATCGGGTGCACATGCCGATTCCCCCTGGGCCCCCATAATCTTTGACGCCCTGCAGGCCGCAGGCGTCCGGCAGGTCAGCTATGTTCCCGACGCAGGCCATGCGCGTCTGATCCGCATGTGCAACTCCGCAGAGAATATGACCAGCATCGTCCTGACTACGGAGGAAGAAGGCATCGCCCTGGGCACCGGCGCATGGCTGGGGGGCGAACGCAGCGCACTTCTCATGCAGTCGAGCGGTGTCGGCAACTGCGTCAACATGCTGTCGCTGCTGGCCAGCTGTCGCGTTCCGTTCCTGACCATTGTCACGATGCGCGGCGAATTTCAGGAATTCAATCCATGGCAAGTATCGATGGGCCGTGCGACGCCCGCAGCCCTGGAAATCATGGGGGTAACGGTCATCCGCGTGGACAGGCTGGAAGACCTGGCTGCCGTGATGGCGTCCGCCGCGACCATGGCGTTCGAAAGCGACCAGGCCATCGCCATTCTTTTGTCGCAAAGCATGTTGGGAGCGAAGAAATGGGTCAAGTAAGCCGCCTCCACCGCCGCGCGGCGGTCGCCGACCTGCTGTCGGATCGCAAGGATATGCTGATCGTCACAGGTCTCGGTTCCCCGACCTATGACGTGTTTGCGGCAGGCGATCATCCGGGCAATTTCTATCTGTGGGGCGCCATGGGCGGCGCGGCGCTTACGGGGCTGGGCCTTGCCCTGGCCCAGCCGGATCGGCCGGTGACGGTCGTCACTGGCGATGGCGAACAGCTGATGGGCATCGGCGGCCTTGCCACCATCGGCGTGCAGCGCCCCGCCAACCTGTCGATCGTCGTGTTGGACAATGGCCATTATGGCGAAACTGGCGGCCAGCTCAGCCACGCGGGTGCAGGCATCGACCTCGCCGAAGTGGCGCGGGTCTGCGGCTTTACCGAATGTTTCGAAGTGACGGATGAGGCGGGCATTGCGCGCGCCCGCGAAGCGATCGGCACCATCGGTGAAGGGCCTCGCCTGATCGTTATCCGCATCGTCCATGAAGAAACGCCGCGTGCGCTGCCTGCGCGCGATGGTGTATGGTTAAAGGCACGCATGCGCGAACATCTGGGCTTCGGGCCGAATTGAAGCTGTACCTCGTGCGGGAATGGGAAGAGAGAACGGGATGGCAGAAGATCTGACGCGGTTTCGCAACCTGCTGGGGGGAAGCCCGCGCGATGCGGACGGTGGCGACTGGATCGAAAGCATCGATCCCGCAACCGGCAAGCCATGGGCGTCCATCCCGCGCTGCACCGCCGCCGATGTCGATGCGGCGGTGGCCGCAGCCCGTACCGCGTTTCGTTCGCAGCAATGGCGGGGGCTGACCGCCACAGCGCGCGGCGCGCTGCTGTACCGTCTTGCCGATATATTGGCTGGGGAGGCGGAACGGCTGGCCCAGATCGAAACGCGCGACAATGGCAAGCTGATTGCGGAAATGCGCGGTCAACTTAACTATCTACCCGCTTATTACCGCTATTTCGCGGGGCTGGCGGATAAAGTCGAGGGCAGCGTTCTGCCCATCGACAAGCCGATGATGCACGCCTTTACGCGTCGGGAGCCGTTAGGTGTGATCGCCTGCATCACGCCGTGGAATTCGCCGCTGCTGCTGCTCGCGTGGAAGCTCGCGCCCTTGTTGGCGGCGGGCAACACCGTGGTCATCAAGCCGTCCGAACATGCGTCCTGCTCCACGCTGGCCTTTGTCGAGCTGTTCGAACGAGCGGGGTTCCCGGCGGGCGTCGTCAACACCGTCACCGGCCTGCCGGGCGAATGCGGCGAACCGCTGGTGCGGCACCCGGACATTGCAAAGGTCGCCTTCACCGGTGGTGAGCCTGGCGGCATCGCGGTCTACCGCTCCGCTGCGGACAACCTCAAAAAGGTCACTTTGGAACTGGGCGGCAAGTCGCCCAACATCATCTTCGGCGACGCCGATCTCGAACGTGCGGTCTATGGTGCGGTGTCGGGCATCTTCGCCGCTTCCGGCCAAACCTGCATCGCTGGTTCGCGCCTCCTCGTCCAACGCGACGTCCATGACGAAGTGGTCGACCGTCTCGTCGCGCTGGCGGGCACCGCCCGGATTGGTGACCCCAAACTCGTTGATACACAGGTCGGCCCGGTCACGACCCTGGCGCAACGTGGCAAAGTGCTCGCTCATATCGCGGGTGCGCGGCGATCCGGGGCGGAATGCGTGCTGGGCGGGGACGTGCCCACGATCCCTGGCTTTGAGGATGGCTGGTTTGTGCAGCCCACCATTTTCACCGGCGTGAACAACAAAATGCCGATCGCGCGCGAAGAAGTGTTCGGCCCGGTCCTCGCCATCATCCCCTTCGATGACGAGGATGAGGCTTTATCGATCGCCAATGACAGCCCCTACGGGTTGGCCGCTGGCGTCTGGACGCAGGACATTGGCCGCGCCATCCGCATGTCCGAACAGGTCGAAGCAGGCACCGTGTGGGTGAACACCTACCGCGCCGTAAGCTTCATGGCTCCCTTCGGCGGGATGAAGCGCAGCGGCATCGGTCGCGAGAACGGACAGGACGCGATGGACGAATATCTCCAGACCAAAAGCGTCTGGATCGACCTCGGCGCTCCTGTCGCCAACCCCTTCGTGATGAGGTAAGCGCATGAAGATCACGGATAGGCTGGCAGCTTTTTGCGCCGATATTTCGGTTGCTTCGCTGCCGACTGACGTGATCGAACGCACGCCGCTTTTGCTGCTCGACCTGATCGGTTACGCCAGCCTTGCTCAGGACCGTGCATGCATTGGGACTGGCCCGTGGTGAAGCCAGAGTGTTTGGCGACGCTGCCAGCTATGGATGCAGCGGGCTGCTTAACTGTCGGCCAGCAGCTGCCTTGCGCGCTCGACCACCGGCAGGTCTATCATCCGCCCGCGCCAGCTGACCACGCCGCTATCGCCGCGCCCCTCCCACGCCTGCAGGATTGCACGGGCTTCGTCCAGGTCCCGCTCGCTGGGCTGGAATGTCTCGTTCGCGATCATGACCTGGGTCGGATGCACGCAGATCGCGCCGCTAACCCCACACCGCCGCCCGGCTTCCGCTGCCGCGCGATAGGCATCGCCATCCGCATAGGCCGCGATGGAGATCGGCACGGCCAGCGCCATCAGGTCATGCGCGTGCGCGGCCAGCGCAATCTGACGCGATGGCAAATCCAGCAAATCCGTCGTGGGACTGACCCCCATGCCCAGCGCAAGGTCCTCTGACCCCAGCGCAAGGCCGATCATCTGCGGAAATGCCGCCAGCGCTGGCAAATTGACCAGGCCGGGCGCGCTTTCGACCAGACCGACCAGGCCGGGAAGCTGGGGAATCTGCCGCTCCGCAGCCAGTTCGGCAATCATCTCCCATAGGACGGACAGCCGATCCACCTGCTCGCAGCCGGGCACCATGATCGCTACGACGCCGGGACGCAGCGTCGCCTCCAGATCGGCCATGGCATCGCGCCAGCCAGCGTTGATGCGAACCACCACCTGTTGGCCCTGCGCCGTCAGCGTCGCAATGGCGTCAGGCAATGCCGCGCGCGCGCCAGCCTTGGCGTGGGCAGGGACTGCATCCTCCAGGTCCAGAATCACGGCATCCGCGCCGCGCGTCGCGATCTTCGCGATCCGTTCCGGCTGATCCGCGCCGACAAACAGCAGAGACCGCCAGCCCGGATTGGGCATCCTGGCCATCACAGCGTTTCCACCCGCGCCTGCATCGCCAGCCCGCCGGCATGATCGATTGCCATCAAAGCGCCGCCCTTATCCTCAGGGGACAGGCCCAGCGTGAAAGCGTCCCCCGCAAAAACGGGGCGCTGTGCGCGGAACGAAAAACTTGCGACCTGCGCGGCTGGATCGTGGCGAAGATAATGGTCCATCAACAGCGTGGCCAGGAAGGGACCATGGACGACCAGTCCCGGATAGCCTTCGACGTCGCGGCTATAGGGCAAGTCATAATGAATGCGGTGCGCGTTGAAGGTCAGCGCGGAATAGCGGAATAGCTGCACCGGGTCGGCTGTCAGCGACCGTGCAACCGGCGGTACTTCTGTACGTGCGTCGGGCGGCGGCGGCGCGCTGTTGCGCCCGGCTTCCCGATAAACAATGTCCTGCTCTTCCGCGACGCATACTCTTCCATCTACGCTCAACACGTGGCGCAGCGTGACGAATTGCATCCGGCCGGACCGGCCCTGCTTGTCCGCGACGGACAACTGGCGCGTTTCACGAACGACTTCGCTGCCGATCGGGATGGGTGCGGCAAAATGCACCCGGCTGCCCGCCCACATGCGGCGTGGCAGCTCCTCATCGTCCCGCCGCGGATGACCGTCCTGTCCCATCTCCCCCTGCCGCGTATCCGGCGGAAACAGCAGCCAGTGCGCCAGCGGCGGCAGTTCGCCCGGTCGCCAGGGCGGCGTCTGATGATCCAGAAGCGCGGCCAGCAAATGCGCATGGCGGGCAGCGGCGATATCGACGCTCCGGCTTGCCGCCGCGCTCATGCAAATTCCGCCCGGATCGCGTCGTCGTCCGCTCCCAGCGCGGGGACTGGCAGCGCGGTCGGCTCCTCCCCATCCCACTGCACCGGTGGCGCGGGCAAATCGACGGGGCCGCTGGGCGTGTCGGCAGTGATGCGGCGAAGCTGGCTGTGCCGCGACAATCCATCGACGCCGTTCAGCCGCGCCCATGCCGTCCCCGCCGTTTCCAGTCGGGCAATCAGCGCGTCGGGCATTTCCGCGCCAAAGATGCGGCCAACCATCGCGTCAAGTTCCGTCCGGTTGGCGCAGCGCAGCCGGTTCGACGCATAGCGCGGGTCGGTTGCGAGCGACGCGTCCAGCAGCACCGCCTCACAGAATTTCGCCCATTCCCGCTCATTCTGGATCGACACCACCAATTGCGATCCGTCCGCCGTCGGAAATGCGCCATAGGGGGCGATGGAAGGATGTTTCAGACCGGCGCGCGCAGGCGCCTTTCCGCCATAATCATAATGCAGCAGGGGCACCGTCATCCAATCCGCTAGCCCGTCGAACAGGGATATGGCGATGCCGCGTCCCTTGCCCGTCTTGTCCCGCTCTATCAGTGCCTGCAGGATCGCGGCGTGCGCGTTCATTCCGCACGCGATATCCGCGACGGAAACACCAACCCGCGCCGGTCCCTCGTCAGTGCCGGTGATGCTGGCCAGCCCGGCCTCGCACTGGATCAGGAAATCATATGCCTTCATCGCAGCCGCCGGTCCGGTTTCACCATAGCCTGTTATGTCGCAGGTGATGAGGCGCGGATAACGGGCGCGAAGGTCGGCGGATCCAAAACCCGACCGCGCGGCAGCGCCGGGGGCCAGATTCTGGACGAACACATCTGCCTTCGCCAGCATCCGTTCCATCAGGGCAGCGTCGGCGGGGTCTTTAAGGTCGATGCGCAGCGACTGTTTGCCCCGGTTCAGCCAGACGAAATAGGCGCTTTCGCCATGCGCGACGGCGTCATAGCCGCGCGCGAAGTCGCCCTCCGTCCGTTCCAGCTTGATGACACGCGCGCCTGCTTCTGCCAGCCGCGATGTGCACAGCGGGGCGGCCACCGCCTGTTCGAGCGAAACGACCAACAAGCCTTGAAGCGCGGTGCCCATCAGAAGCTTTTCGGCAAGCCCAGCACATGCGTCGCTACATGGCTGAGGATCAGGTTGGTGGAAATGGGCGCGACTTGATACAGCCGCGTCTCGCGGAATTTGCGTTCGATGTCATATTCTTCCGCAAAACCAAAGCCGCCATGGGTCTGCACGCACATGTCGGCGGCATACCATGATGCTTCGGAGGCCAGCATCTTGGCCATGTTCGCCTCCGTGCCGTGCGTCACCCCTGCATCGAACAGAGCCGCGGCCTTGTCCACTATAGCCGCCGCCGCGGTGGTCTGGACATAAGCGCGCGCGATCGGGAACTGAACGCCCTGATTCTGGCCGATCGGGCGACCAAAGACCGACCTGTCCTTTGCATAGGCGCTGGCGCGATCAATGAAGAAGCGCGCGTCGCCGATACATTCCGACGCGATCAGAATTCGCTCTGCATTCATGCCCGACAGGATGTAGCGGAACCCCTTGCCTTCCTCACCGATCAGATTTTCCGCAGGCACGCGCAGATCGTCGAAGAACAGCTCGGTCGTGGCATGGTTCAGCATCGTGCGGATGGGTTGGATGGTCAGGCCATTGCCCACTGCGTCGCGCATGTCGACCAGCAGGACGCTGATGCCGTCCGTTGGCTTGGCGCATTCGTCGCGCGGGGTCGTGCGCACCAGAAGGACCATCAGGTCGCTATGTTCGGCCCGGCTGATCCAGATCTTCTGGCCATTGACCACATAATCGTCCCCATCGCGCCTTGCGAACGTGCTGATGCGGGTCGTGTCCGTCCCGCTGGTCGGCTCCGTCACGCCAAAGGCCTGCAGGCGAAGCTCCCCCGACGCGATCCTTGGCAGGTAACGGGCCTTCTGCTCTTCGGACCCATGGCGAAGCAATGTGCCCATCGTGTACATCTGGGCATGTGCAGCGCCACCGTTACAACCGGACCTATGCACTTCTTCCAGCACCGCGCTCGCGGCGGACAGGCCCAGCCCGGACCCGCCATATTCTTCGGGGATCAGCACCGACAGCCAGCCTTCCTTGGCCAGCGCCGTCACGAATTCCGTGGGATATTCCCGTTCAGCGTCCAGCCGCTGCCAATAGGCGCCCGGAAACCGCGTGCAGAGCCGACGAATGCCCTCGCGGATATCTGAAAAAGTCTCGTCCTGTCCGGGGGTGCCCATGTCATTCCTATCATATTCGATCGGTCGCCGGGTTACCCCGCCCATGGCAAAGGGAGAATTACAGATATCCGAACCAGCTATACAATTATCCTATGAAACAGCAGGAGCCATAGCTTCGATGACAGCCTAACCGCTCGCCAGTTCACCATAGGCGCGGCGTCCGACAAAGGCCATGACCGCCGCCGTCGTGCTGGCGGTCGCTGCCACCAGAGCCAGCGGCAGCGCGATGTTGCCGCTGGCGCCGAAAAACAGCCTGTCGAGCAGCGGGATTATCGCCGATCCCGCTGTAAGACCGATCAACGAATTGGCCAGCAGGAACAGAGCGGAATTGGTCGCGCGCATACGCGGCGGAGTGGCCAGTTGCAGCGCTGCGACGGCACAGCCAAAATAGGAATTGAAGAAGAAACAGGCGGGCGCGAACAGCAATAGCACGGTCCACTGCGTCGGCATCAGCGGCGCAAGCGTCGCCGGGATCGCGGTCCCTGCGGCCGCCATGGCGACAACCCGCAGATTGGCGTCCGATCGGCCACGCAACGCCATCCGTTCCGACAGCAGCCCGCCACAGACAGATCCAGCGCTTCCCAAGATCAGGAAAATAAGGCCCAGATATCGTCCTGCTTCGCCGGGAGACAGGCCGAAATTGCGGATCAGCAGCGAAGGATACCAGGCGGTCATGCCATATCCCATGACTCCCAGCAGGCAGGACGACACATATATGCTGGCAAAGACCCTTGGGTTGCGGCCGAAATGCGCGAACATCGCGCGCAGGCCAATGTCGCCATCTTTCGCCTTATGACCCATCGCGATCATGGTCGGCGTCTGTTTCCCGCCGCGCGGTGGCTCCCGGACCAACGCTACCAATATTGCGACGATAATGCCCGGACTGGCGACGATCAGAAAACTGGCCTGCCATGACCGCATCGTGCCGAACATGCCCAGGGTGACCGTGTTGCGCGTGCCGACCAGGTCGATCACCGCGCCGCCGATCATCAGCGCCAGCCCCCCGCCTATGGTGATCCCCAATGTGTAGATCGCCATCGCGCGGGCCAGCTTATGCCGGGGATAGGCGTCGCTCAGAAAGGAGTGCGCGGACGGCGATAGCGTGGCTTCGCCCATGCCGACGGCCATACGTGCCGCGAACAGCATCGGATAGTTGCTGGCAAGTCCGCACAGAGCCGTGGCCGCGCTCCAGAACGCCACGCCAACGGTGATGATCCACTTGCGCGGCCAGCGATCGGCCAACAGACCAACCGGCACGCCCAGAATGGCGTAGAGCAATGCAAAGGCCATCCCCTGCAATAGGCCCATTTGCAGGTCGCTGATGTCCAGGTCGCGCCGGATCGGATCGACCATCAGGCTGAGAATCTGTCGATCCACGAAGGACAGCACATAGGCGAGCAGGAATGCCGCCAGCGCATAATTGGCCTGTCGGTTCGACAATCCCTGCCCTGCGGAGCCGTAAGCGGTGGACAACTATTCTATCCTTTCCGGTGCGGCAGGATGTTGGGCCGGGGGAACATGCCCTCGGTCGTTAGAGCAAACGGTAAAGGCCGCAAAGAGCGATATATTGTCCTTACGATTTCAGCGCCGCCACCCCTGCGAACGGCACAACAGCGCATGTCGACAACAGCGCATCAAGATGAAGTGTCAGCAGTGTCACTTTACCGGATTTTCGCTGGTAAAGTGACATGGGTGATTTTTGTGTTCGCCAGGTCCCATAGGGGATTCACATCGAGTCGCGATGTGCTAGATTCCTGATATGTTCCACCAGCCAGACCTATTCGATCAGCCGCGTCCTCCCATTCTGGCCCCTGATTTGCCCGCCTTGGTCGAGCGGATTTCATCAGTCTCCAAGCGGCCTCGATACGCGCTCCTCGTCCTGAACCTGATAGCGAAGGCTGCAGGAACTAATGGCAGTCTGGGTCCATATGTGCCGGCTGATTGCGGCATGGTGCCCGTCCGGGACTGGTTATGCCAGGCGCTTGCGCCGCTTGCCAATCGGGACTGCCGCCGCCTCGCCATGGTTGAAACGGTGCGGGCGGAACTGGCGCTAGGCGCATCGGGCGGCACCCCTGATGCAGAACGCCGCGTGGAGGAGGAGGTCCAGTCTCGCATCATGCGCTCTGGTCGAACCAACATCAGCCGGGCCGTTTCGGACCTCGTGCGGGCGGGCTTATTGCGTCGTCATTATCAGGGCTATCGCATTGACCATGCCAATAGGGGAGCCCAGCGAGAGGCGGTTTACACAGTGGTGCCCGAAGTCCGCCGCGCACTTTCTCGTCCCTGTTGATGCTTTACGCCTCACCTCCGGGATTCCATGACGCCTTGCCGAAACGGTCCCGCAGGAACGCGACAAAGGCATCGACGACGGGTGGGCGGAAAGCCGCGCGCGGATAGACCGCGTGCACGCCCAGGTCGCCGGGGCCTTCCCAATCGTTCAGCACCCGCACCAGCTTCCCCTCCGCCAATTGATCGCCCACGTCCCAGAGCGACCGAAAGGCGATACCCACGCCTGAAAGCGCCAGTTCGCGTACAATCTCGCTGGAGTTGGTGCGGACATGGCTGCGCCCTTCGACCAGCTTGCGGGATCGCCCGTTGACCAGTCTCCATGGCAATTGCCCATCCGCCGCCAGCAACCGGTGCCGGGTCAGTTCCTCGATCCGTTCCGCCCTGCCATGTTCCGCAAGATAGGCGGGACTGGCGCACAATATCCGCCTGTTGGGGGCCAGCAACTGCGCGTTCAGGCTGGCGGGCACCTCACTCGTGATGCGGATCGCGACATCCACTTGCTCGGACAGCAGGTCGACATAGGCGTCCGTCAGGTTCAACTCCAATTCGACGCTGGGATACGCCTTCAGGAAATCGCCAACATGGGCCGCGACATGCAGGCGGCCAAAGGATGTCGGCGCCGATATGCGGAGCGGCCCCGACGCCGTGCGCAGTCGGTTTGTCACGCGGTCTTCCGCCTGGGCGATGGCGTCCAGGATTGCCACGATGTCCCGGTGCAGGGTCGCGCCTTCCTCGGTCAGCGCCAACCTGCGCGTAGTGCGGTGGACCAGCCTGACGCCCAGCCGGGCCTCCAGCCTCGCGATCCGCTTCGACATCATGGCGGGAGAGATCATCAGCAGACGGCCCGCCGCCGACAGGCTGCCTGCTTCTACCGCCTTGGCGAACAGTTCATAGTCGGGGTCCATCATCCATCTTTTCCCCACAGGAAAATATACTTATCCTTTTTGTCGTCTAGTGCGATTGTGACGGCAGGTCTATAGGCTGGGACGACGGGATGGAGGAACTGATGCACGACCGGATCGACAAGGCTGGCCTTCAGGTCGCGCCAGAGCTGGCGCAGTTCATCGATGATCGAGCGCTGCCGGGGACTGGCGTCTCACATGATCGCTTCTGGGCCGGGGCCGCCGACATCTTCGCCCGTTTCAGCCCTCGCAACGCGGCATTGCTGGACCAGCGGGACGAGTTGCAGTCACGGATCGACGCCTGGCACCAACAACGCGCCGGGCGGCCCCTGAACGGAAAGGACTATCACGCGTTCCTGACCGACATCGGCTATCTGGTGCCAGAACCGTCACCTTTCACCATAGGATCGACAGGGGTCGACGACGAACTGGCGCGGCTGGCCGGGCCGCAACTTGTGGTCCCGATCCTCAATGCCCGCTTTCTGCTGAACGCCGCCAATGCACGGTGGGGCAGCCTCTACGACGCGCTTTACGGGACTGACGCAATCCCCGGCGCGCCATCGGGCCAGGGTTATGATGCCGTGCGCGGCGCTCAGGTCATCGCTTGGGCAAAGGCGTTTCTGGACAGCGCGGCGCCACTCGCAAAGGGTAGCTGGGTCGAATGGACGGGGGGTGTTCCCGCGCTTCGCGACCCGGCGCAGCTTGTTGGGCGGGCGGGCGACAATATCCTGCTGCGCAACAATGGGCTGCATATTGAATTGGTGATCGACGCCGCTCATACGGTGGGGCGCGATGATCCTGCGCATCTGGCCGACATCATGCTGGAATCGGCGCTCTCCACCATATGCGACCTGGAAGATTCGGTCGCGGCGGTCGATGCCGTGGACAAGGTCGCAGCCTATGCCAACTGGCTGGGCCTTATGAAGGGCGACCTGGAAGACAGTTTTGAAAAGAATGGCGCGATGATGACGCGCCGCCTGCACGCAGACCGCCATTATGTCGCGCCCGATGGCAGCGGCTATACCCTGCCGGGCCGGTCGCTGCTGTTCGTGCGCAATGTTGGCCACCTGATGACGACGCCCGCCATCCTGCTGCCCGATGGCGGGCAGGCCCCCGAAGGCATTTTGGACGGGATTGTCACCAGCCTGATCGCGCTGCACGACCTCAGGCGCAACGGCGCTCTCGTCAATAGCCGCGCGGGCAGCATCTATATCGTCAAGCCCAAGATGCACGGTCCCGAAGAGGTCGCCTTCACCAACGACCTGTTCGACGCGATTGAGGATGTGCTGAGGCTGGACCGCCATCAACTCAAGGTCGGTGTGATGGATGAGGAACGGCGCACGTCGGCAAACCTCGCCGCTTGCATCCATGCCGTGCGCGACCGTATCGTCTTCATCAATACGGGCTTCCTCGACCGCACCGGGGACGAAATCCACACGTCGATGCAGGCGGGTCCGATGATCCGCAAGGGCGACATGAAAGCGACGCCCTGGATCAAGGCTTACGAAGACCGCAATGTGCAGATCGGCCTTGCCTGTGGCTTGGCGGGCCGGGCGCAGATCGGCAAGGGCATGTGGGCAGCGCCTGATCGCATGGCCGACATGATGGAACAGAAAATCGGTCATCCGATGACCGGAGCGAACACGGCATGGGTTCCTTCGCCCACGGCGGCGACTTTACACGCAACCCATTATCATCAGGTCGATGTCTTCGCCCGGCAGGCCGAACGCCTGACCGAACCCGTCGCCAGCCTGGACGCGCTGCTGACCATTCCGGTCGCGGCGGGCGCGAACTGGTCCGATCAGGATATTCGCGACGAGCTGGACAATAATGCCCAGGGCATATTGGGCTATGTCGTCCGCTGGATCGACCAGGGCGTGGGCTGTTCTAAAGTGCCCGACATACATGACATCGGCCTGATGGAAGACCGCGCCACGCTGCGCATTTCATCCCAGCATATGGCCAATTGGCTGCTGCATGGCGTTTGTTCCGAACAGGAGGTGGACGCCGCGCTGCGGCGGATGGCGACAAAGGTCGATGCGCAAAATGCGGGCGATCCACTCTACCGTCCGATGAGCGGGAATGAAGAGCGCAGCCTTGCCTTCCAGGCGGCGCGGGCGCTGGTGTTCGAAGGGATCACCCAGCCGAACGGCTATACCGAACCGCTGCTCCATCGTTTCCGGGCGGAGGCGAAAGCCATATAGGCGCTGCCCGATCCCGACAAACGACGCGTACTCCTGCGAAGGCAGGAGTCCAGTCCCGCCGTTTCAACTAGGCTCCTGCCTTCGCAGGAGCACTGGTCGCGTCACTTCGTCAGCCGCTCAACAATAGCCCTGGCCGCGCGGGTGACATCGTCCCACGTTTCGTCAAATCCCGCTTCGTCGCCAAAATAGGGGTCGGTGACGTCGGTCCCTTCGCGACCATGGACGATGTCCATCAGCAGGCGCAATTCGGCCGTTCCATCCGACGGTCTGATCTGCCGCAGATTGCGAAGATTCTCCCGATCCAGCGCGAAAATATGGTCGAAGCGGTGAAAATCCTGCGCCATGACCTGCCGACCGCGATAGCGGGAGATATCAGCGCCGTTGCGCATCGCCACGGCCTGCGCGCGCGGATCGGGCGGGCAGTCGACATGCCAGTCTCCGGTGCCTGCGGAATCCACCATGATCGACAGCCCAACCCGTTCCGCTTCAGCGCGCAACGCCGCCTCCGCCAGGGGAGACCGGCAGATATTGCCCAGGCAGACAAACAGGACAGATGCCGTCATCCTTCCGCCGCCGCGGTGCTCAGGCCCAGCTGGGGCACGCCGATCGATCGCCGCCCGCCAAAGTCGGTTCGCGCGACGATGACGCCCAGTTTTTCCATATAGTCGATCAACCGCCGCACACGGCCCGGCGAACTGGTGCCATAGGCGCGCGCAAGCGCGGCGTCGCCGGGGCAGGGCAGACCCTCCATCGCGGCGCGGGCGACCAGCAGGAACGGGGCCAGCATGTCTTCGGGCAGCGGCTCGGCCGCGCGCATCGCGTCTCCCCAACGGGGATCGGCGGCATCGAACATCCCGGCCTGCGCCATGGCGAAGCGTTTGCGGAATGCGGGCAGATCCAGCGGCGGCAAGCGCAACCCCTTCATCCGGCAACGCACGCCAAAATCCTGATAGAGGGTCGATACGCTAGGCTGCGATTCGCCCAGATCGGCGACGATTTCCTCCAGCACTGCGATCACCACCGGCTCGTTCTGGCCGAAATCGAGTTCGGGCGCGGCTGGCTTGGCCGAAGGGGTCGCCGCCAGCGCGCGCATCAACTCCTCCGCAGGCAGTGGCGGCGGATCGGCACGCGGCGGGGCAGGGGGCAGCGCGTCCTCCGCTTCGGCCCCGGCGAACAGCAATTCCTGCATGTCGCCCGTCGCCGCCACGGGCGGTGGCATCAGCTTGTGGGTGCCGCCGCGCGTGCTGGTCTTCACCGCGCCGATCTTCACTGCAACCGGGCGGCGGCAGATGGCTGGGCCAAGCGCCAGGAATCGCCCGCGCTCAAGGTCGCGTATCTGTTCGGCCTGACGACGCTCCATGCCCAGCAAGTCCGCCGCGCGGGCCATGTCGATGTCCAGGAAGGTCCTCCCCATCAGGAAGTTCGATGCCTCCGCCGCAACATTCTTAGCCAGCTTCGCCAGCCGTTGCGTCGCGATCACCCCTGCCAGCCCGCGCTTGCGCCCCCGGCACATCAGGTTGGTCATCGCCGCCAGGCTCAAACGGCGAGCTTCGTCCGACACGTCGCCCGCAGCTACGGGCGCGAACATCTGCGCTTCGTCCACCACGACCAGCGCCGGATACCAATGATCGCGCGGCGCGTCGAACAGAGCGGACAGGAATGTCGCGGCGCATTTCATCTGCGCTTCCAGTTCCAGCGAGTCCAGGCTCAGCACGACGGAGGCGCGATGTTCGCGGATCCGCGTTGCCATCTTGGCGATTTCGCGTTCATTATAGTCGCCCGCGTCGATCACCACATGGCCATATTCGTCCGCCAGCGTAACGAAGTCGCCTTCAGGGTCGATCACCACCTGCTGGACCAGCGCGGCGCTTTCTTCCAGCAGGCGACGCAGAAGGTGGGACTTGCCCGACCCGGAATTGCCCTGGACGAGCAGACGGGTGGCGAGCAATTCCTCGACATCGACCAGAACGGCGTTGCCGTTGCCGTCGGTCCCTATGCTGATGCTGGCGGTCACATGCGTCCTTTGGCCCAGGCGGTGGGATTCGCGCAAGGGCGCTGACCGGCGGCAGGCAGATGATGCAACGAAAGGTTGACCCTGCGGTTGTTGCAGAGCAGCATTGCGCCATGGCTGTAACCTCTCCCCCAACCGCCCCTGCGATCGCACAGAACCCCGACATCCGCTACCTCGCTCGCCTGCTGGGCGACGTGATCCGGGCCTATGGTGGGGACAGTCTGTACCGCCAGACGGAATATATCCGATCGGCATCGGTGGACCGGGCGCGCGGCCTTCATGGCGCCGATGTGGTCGATACGGGTCTGGATGCGCTCAGCCTGGACGATACCCTCTCCTTCGTGCGCGGATTCATGCTTTTCTCGATGCTCGCCAACCTGGCGGAGGATCGTCAGGGCGTTGCGGCAGAGCCGGGCGCGGACGTCGCTTCGGCGCTTGAACAGCTGGAATCGCACGGGATCGACCGGGACGCGGTGATCGACCTGCTGTCCAATGCGCTGATCGTGCCCGTGCTGACGGCTCATCCGACCGAAGTACGGCGCAAGAGCATGATCGACCATCGCAACCGCATCGCCGAATTGATGCTGGCGCGAGACGCGGGCAGGACGGAAACGCCCGATGGGGAAAATCTGGACGAGGCGATTTTTCGCCAGATCGCCTTATTGTGGCAAACCCGCCCCCTGCGTCGTGAAAAGCTGTTCGTTCAGGATGAGATCGACAATGTCCTGACTTATTTCCGGGACGTATTCCTGCCGGTCCTGCCTGCGCTTTACGCTCGCTGGGAAAGGGTGCTGGGCGCGCGCCCGCCCAGCTTTCTGCGGGTCGGCAACTGGATCGGCGGCGACCGGGACGGCAATCCCTTCGTACAGGCGCCGCAATTGCGGTCAGCCCTTGGGCGGGGCTGCGAGGTCGCGCTGCGCCACTATATGGACGACCTGCATGCGCTGGGCGCGGAGCTTTCGTTGTCGACCGAACTTGCGCATGTGCCGCAGTCGGTGCTCGACCTTGCCGACCAGAGTGGCGACATATCGGCCAGCCGTCGGGATGAGCCCTATCGCCGGGCCATCTCCGGTATCTACGCCCGGCTCGCGGCCACCTACCGCGCCCTGACGGGCAGGGAGCCGCCTCGCTCCTCCACGCTCAAGGGCGAAGCCTATGCGGGGCCTGCGGACCTGCGCCGTGACCTTGTCACGGTGGCGCAGGGGCTGGCCAGCGAAGGCAATGGCGCGCTGGCGAGCGGCGGGGCATTGGGGCGTCTGATCCGGGCGGTCGAAACCTTCGGATTCCACCTCGCGACGCTGGACATGCGGCAAAATAGCGACGTGCACGAACGTGTCGTCGCTGAACTGTTGAAGGCGGCAGGTGTGGAGCCTGATTATGCGGCGCTGGATGAACCGGCGCGCGTGGCATTGCTGCGCCGGGAACTCGCCAGCGCCCGTCCGCTCGGCTCCCGGTTCGAAGATTATTCGGAGGAAACCGCGTCCGAACTCGCCATCGTGCAGGCAGCGGCAGAGGCGCATCGCATCTACGGCCCGCAATGCATCACCCATTATATCATCTCCAAGGCAGAAAGCGTTTCGGACCTGCTGGAAGTGAATATCCTGTTGAAAGAAGCCGGGCTGTGGCGCGCTGGCCGCGATGGTGCGACCTCGCATGCCGCGATCATGGCGGTGCCCTTGTTCGAGACGATCGCCGATCTTGAAGCCGCGCCCGCGATCATGTCCGCTTATTTCGACCTGCGCGAAATCGCGTCCGTCGTGCAGAAGCGCGGCCATCAGGAAGTCATGATCGGCTATTCGGACAGTAACAAGGACGGCGGCTACATCACCTCTACCTGGGGATTATATCAGGCGAGCAAGGCCCTCGCGCCCGTTTTCGCCAAGGCAGGAACGGCGATGCAGCTGTTCCATGGTCGGGGCGGGGCCGTGGGGCGTGGCGGCGGGTCATCCTTCGCCGCGATTCAGGCGCAGCCCAAGGGCACGGTGCAGGGCCGCATTCGCATCACCGAACAGGGTGAGGTCATCGCCGCCAAATTCGGCACGCGCGACGTCGCCATGACCAATTTGGAGGCGATGACCAGCGCGACCCTGCTCGCCACGCTGGAACCGGAAGGCATTTCGGACAAGGATGCCGGGCGCTTTGCCGATGGCATGGACAAATTGTCGCAAACCGCCTTCACCGCCTATCGCGACCTTGTCTATCGCACGGACGGATTTTGCGATTTCTTCCGTGAACTGACGCCCATCCAGGAAATATCGGGCCTGAAAATCGGCTCTCGCCCCGCCAGTCGTACAAAGAGCACGCGGATAGAGGATCTGCGCGCCATCCCCTGGGTGTTCAGCTGGTCGCAGGCGCGCGTGATGTTGCCGGGTTGGTACGGCGTAGGTCACGCGCTGGCAGCGTTCGAGGACAAGGCGTTGCTGGCAGATATGGCGCAAAGCTGGTCGTTCCTGCGGTCGGCCCTCGCCAATCTGGAAATGGTGCTGGCGAAGTCCGACCTCGGCATTGCCGCGCATTATCTGCCGCTGGTCGAAGATCAGGATCAGGGGCGTGCGATTTTCGACCGCATCCGGGAAGGGTGGAACCTCACGCATGACGGCCTGCTCTCCGCCACCGGGCAGTCGCGCCTGCTGGAAAAAAGCCCGAAACTGGACGCGTCCATCCGCCTGCGCCTGCCCTATATCGAACCCCTGAATCTATTGCAGATCGAATTGTTGAAGCGCCACAGGGGCGGGGAGCAGGACGCGCGCGTCAAGGAAGGGATCGAATTGTCGATCAACGCAATCGCGACCGCGCTGCGTAACAGTGGATAGGACCATCCTGCCGCCTCCCTTCATTCATTCACAACCAATTCAACCAACCGGCGTTATCGTCAGCAGCAGATGATATGAGGAGAAAGGCAATGACGTGGACCGGAAGAAGATTTCTGGCTGCGATAAGCCTTGCCGGTGCAGTCGCCTTGGGCGGCTGTGCCTATGACGACGGCTATTATGGTGGTGTGAGTGTAGGCAGCGGCTATTATGGCGGCGGCTATTACGATGATTATTGGGGTCCGGGCGGCTACGCGCCGGGCTATTATAGCGGCTGGTATAATAATTTCTATTATCCCGGTTCGGGCTATTATGTCTATGATCGGCGCGGCCACCGCCATCGCTGGAATGACGGTCAGCGCCGCTATTGGGAAAGCCGCCGCGAAGCAAGGCGCGGAGACGATGGCCGCCGTTGGCGCGAAGGTTCGCGGCAGCGACCAGACGGCAATCGTCAGGGCTGGCGCGGACGGCCGCAACGCGAAGGCAATGCGACCGCTACCCCCAGCAGGCCCCCTGTCGTTCGGGAGGAGTCACGCTCCAATCGCGGCAATACGCGCGAATGGTGGCCGGGCGCTCAGCGGGGCAGCAATCAGCGCGATGGTGAAAGGTCGGGCCAGGATGGCCGTCGGGGCTGGCGCAACTGATGCGGGCATTGACCGGCGCAGCTGCGCTTCTCGCTAGCCTTACGCTTGCCGCTTGTGACGGGCGGGAGGAAAGCGCTATCGACAATCTGGCCAATGGCGCGAACGCTGCGCAGGTGGAAAATGCTCTCCAGGCGGAAGCGCAAGCGGTGATGGAGCCGCTCTCACCCCCTGCACCCGGCACGCCCGGCGGCCTTCCCGCCGCCGGGCAGCCCGTGGAGGAAGAAGGCGCAATCGATCCCAAGGGACCGCAAGGCGCGGCACAGGTCGTGCAGGGCTATTATGGCTTGCTGGAGGAACGCCGCTTCGACGATGCGCAAGACCTGTGGAACGAACAAAGCGCTATCGGCGCGCAGGACGATGAACTGTTCGCTCGCCGGTTCCGGGGGTTCAGTGAAATCCACGCCAATGTCGGTGCGCCAGGTCAGGTCGAAGGCGCGGCGGGTTCGCTTTATGTGGTCGTTCCGGTTCAGGTCTATGGCCGCATCGCGATCAGTGGAAAGCCCTGGTACACTCTGCGGCAGGTGACGCTGCGGCGCGTGAATGACGTGCCGGGATCAAGCAAGGCCGATCGCCGCTGGCACATCGAATCGATCGGGCCTTATATGGCGCCCATCGAGGGTGAGGTGGACGTGGAAAACGCCGCCGTCCCGGAATAGGGCGTCCCCAGGCAGGGGAACAGGCGGCTCAGGCTTGATGTGCCGGAACCGCGCCATAGCCAGCTGCGGGATATGTGAATCGCGCAGCTGGCTCTGTATCTTTTTTGTCGCACCGCTTGTCGCGGAAAACCGGTTCCCACTTTTCCGCGCGATGCCCTGATCGTCAGGAAATCGTGGCGCTCACGATCTTGCCAGGGGTCCGCGGCGGTTCACCCTTGGGCAGTGCGTCCACATGCTCCATGCCGGACGTCACTTCGCCCCACACAGTATATTGGCCGTCCAGGAAGGTCGCATCGTCGAAGCAGATAAAGAACTGGCTGTTCGCGCTGTTCGGGTTCGACGAACGCGCCATGGAGCAGACGCCGCGCACATGCGGTTCACGGCTGAATTCAGCCTTCAGGTCGGGCAGTTGCGACCCGCCCATGCCGGTGCCGGTCGGATCGCCGCCCTGCGCCATGAATCCGGGGATGACGCGGTGGAAGACCACACCGTCATAAAATCCGTCCTTGGCGAGCTGGGTGATGCGTTCGACATGGCCGGGCGCCAGGTCCGAGCGCAGCTTGATCACGACGTCGCCGCCGCTGTCGAGGTTGAGGGTTAGCGTTTCGTCGGCCATGAAAATCTCCTCTTTCGGGGGAGTGGGGGAATGTTGGTCCATATAGAGCGTTGGGCGGGGGATGGAAGCGCCTCAATCAACCTTTGAGGCATTGCATTTATCCCGCTCATGAGCAAAAGCAGCGGCATGTTACAGGAACCGGACAGTAGGGGACGCGATGAGCGAGCGAGCCGACATGGCCGAACCCCGGCCGGACGAACTGCCTGCTGACGGCAAGCATGAAGATCAGACGGAATCCCGCCATGACGAGGATGACCGGCTAAAGCGCGACTTCGTGTCCGCCGTGCTCGACGCGGTGGAAGAAGGCGACCGGGAATTGGCGCGGGACCTGGTGTCGCCGCTGCACCCCGCCGACATCGCCGACCTTCTGGAACTGACTCCATCCGACCGGCGCGGCGACGTCGCGGCGGCGCTGGGCGACCTGGTCGGCGCGGAGGTTCTGTCCGAACTCAACGATTATGTCCGGGACGACCTGATCGGAGCGCTGGCGCCGGAACAGGTGGCGGAATTCGCCGCCGAACTCGATACCGATGACGCCGTCGCCATCATCGAGGATATGGACGATGCCGACCAGCAGGCCGTCCTTGACGCGCTGGACCCGGAAGACCGCGCCGCGATCCAGAGCGCCCTCGCTTACC
This sequence comes from uncultured Sphingobium sp., assembly GCA_946885845.1. Next base: position 121,401 of record CAMPHJ010000006.1, read on the forward strand.
CTGAGGAATCCGCCGGTCGCCTGATGCAGCGCGACCTGGTCGCGGTGCCCGAACATATGACCGTGGGCCAGGTCATCGACTATCTGCGCGACAATGGCGACCTGACGCGCGACTTCTGGGAAATCTTCGTCGTCGATGAAGCGCATAAGCCGATCGGGACGTGCCAACTAAGCTGGTTGCTGACCTGTCCGCGTCCCATTGCCATGGCCGACCTTATGAAACGGGAACAGACACTGATCCCGGTCGACATGGACCAGGAAGAAGTCGCGCTGCGCTTTCAGAAATACGCGCTGATCTCCGCGGCGGTGGTGGACAAAAGCGGTCGGTTGGTCGGCATGATCACGGTCGATGATATCGTCCACATCATTTCCGAAGAGGCGGGTGAAGATATTCTGCGCCTGTCGGGCGCGGGCGAAGGGGACATCAACCAGCCCATTCTGCAAACGGTGCGTACGCGGCTGTCCTGGCTGGTCGTCAATCTGGGGACGGCGATCCTGGCCGCGTCGGTGGTTGGACTGTTCCAGGAAACCATATCCAAATATGTCGTGCTGGCCGTGCTGATGCCGATCGTTTCGGGCATGGGCGGCAATGCGGGGACGCAAACCATGGCGGTCGCGGTCCGCGCGCTCGCCACCAATCAGCTGACCAGTTCCAACAGCATTCGTCAGATCATTCGCGAATTTCGCATCGCCTGCGCCAACGGGACGATGTTGGGGATATTGATCGGGATCGCGGTCGGGCTGATCTATGGCAATCCCGACCTGGGGCTGGTCATCGCCCTTGCCATGTTGATCAACAATCTCGTGGCGGGACTGGCTGGCATATTGGTGCCGGTGACACTGGACCGGTTCAACATCGACCCGGCGGTGTCTTCGGCAGTGTTCGTCACCACGATGACCGATGTGATGGGATTTTTCTCCTTCCTGGGACTGGCGACAATCTGGGGCCTTTGACGGGGTTGACGGGCCGAACCGAGCGCCCATCTTCATCCCATGCCGCTTCACATGACCAAGATCGCCTTTGGCAGCGAAAGCCCCGCAACGCTGCGCGCGTGGTTGGAAAGCCATCAGGAAGAGGCGCGCCTCACCACCCGCTATCTGCCCAAGCGCGCAGCGGAGATGGAGGGCGGATCGCTTTACTGGATCCACGGACACAGGCTGGTCGGCCGCAGTCCGCTGATCGGCTTTCAGGAAACGGGGCAGGGTCGCTTCTGGATCAGGCTCCAGCCCCGGCTGATCGCCGTGCGGGCCATGCCAAAGCGGGTGCATCAGGGCTGGCGTTATCTGGAGGGAGAAGACGCCCCGCCCGACCTGGGGGAAGGGGAGGCCGACGACCTGGACGCCATGCCCCGCACCTTGCTGGGTGAACTGACACGGCTGGGCCTGGTTTGAAATCCACGGGCTGACCGAAGGGTGCCCGCCCTACGCTGCCTTGCCCCTCAAAGCCTTCTGCCGCCGCCTCTGGACCGAAGATCCAATGCCCAGCGATTCCCGATATTTCGCCACCGTCCGCCGCGCAATGTCCATGCCCTTGGCGCGCAGCATGTCGACCAGCGTATCGTCCGACAGGATCGCTTCGGGTGCTTCGACTGCGATCAACGCCTTGATGTGGCTTTTCACCGCCTCGGCTGACACGCTGCCTTCTCCTCCCGAAGCCGCCACGCCGCTGGTGAAGAAATATTTCAGCTCATGGACGCCGCGCGGGCAGGACAGATATTTGTTCGATGTCACCCGGCTGACGGTCGATTCATGCATGCCTATGGCGTCTGCCACGGTCCTGAGCGTCAACGGCTTGAGATGAGCGACCCCCTTGTTGAAGAAATCCTCCTGGCAACGCACGATTTCGCTCGCGACCTTGATGATCGTCTTCTGCCGCTGGTCCAGCGCTTTCACCAGCCAGTTGGCGCTGGCCAGGCATTCGGCGAGCCACGCCTTTGACGCCCGGTCCTGCGGCCCTGATGACAGCTCGACATAATAGCTGCGGTTGACCAGCAGGCGGGGCAGGGTGGCGCCGTTTATTTCAATCGCCCAACCGCCGGGCGTCGGGTTGACGAACAGGTCCGGCGTGATCGGGGTCGCGGTGTCGGTTGAATAGCGCAGGCCAGGCTTGGGGTCATAGCCGCGCAGTTCGCGGATCATGTCGGCCATATCTTCTTCGTCCACGCCGCAAATCCGCCGCAACTGGGGCAGTGCGCCCTTGGCCAGCAAATCCAGATTGTCGATCAGCTTCGCCATGCATGGGTCGTAGCGGTCGGCCTCCTTCGCCTGGATCGTCAGGCATTCGGCCAGCGACCGCGCGCCGACGCCCGCCGGGTCAAAGGCGTGGATGACGCCCAGCACGCCCTCTACCTGCGCCAGCGGCACGCCCAGCCCATGGGCCGTCTCCAGCAAATTGGCCTCCAGATAGCCTGTTTCGCCAATCTGGCCGACCAACTGGCTGGCGATCAACAGGTCCATGCCCGACCATGCGGCGCGGGCCTGATCCATCAGATGTTCCTGCAACCCCTGATCGGGATTGGCGAAGCTGTCGAAGTCGATCGCCTCGCCACTACCGCCCGGCAGCAGGTCCATGCCGCCCGATCCGACGGCGGCGGCCAAACGATCCGCGGGACCATCGTCAATGAAAGTGTCCGCGCCATGATCGACATCCAGCGGCGCGTCCGCTTCGCCGCGCCCTTGCCCGATCAGCTCGTCTACCCTGCCAGTCTCAGCCGCCAGAACAGGTTTGTCGACCATCGCGTCGATCCCGTCGGCATCGGGCGCGCTATCGATGGGCGTTCCCGTTTCCAGAAGCGGGTTCTTTTCCAGCTCCCCCGCGACGAACGCATCGATTTCCAGGTTGCTCAGCGCCAGCAGCTTGATCGCTTGCTGAAGCTGCGGCGTCATCACCAGCGACTGGCTTTGCCGTATGTCGAGACGCGGCCCAAGTGCCATCAGTCGCGTCCTTCACCATCAGCAGGAAGGAAGAAGCGCGCCCCCATATCAGAGCGAGAAATTCTCGCCCAGATACAGCCTTCGCACTTCCGCATTGGCGACCAGTTCGGTCGGGCTTCCCGTGAACAGCACCTGTCCGCCATAGATGATGCAGGCGCGGTCCACGATTTCCAGCGTCTCGCGCACATTATGGTCCGTAATCAGCACGCCGATGCCGCGCGTCTTGAGCTGTTTCACCAGGTCGCGAATGTCGGCGATGGACAGCGGGTCGATGCCTGCAAAGGGTTCGTCCAGCAGCACGATCGACGGGTCCGCCGCCAGCGCGCGCGCGATTTCGCACCGCCGCCGTTCGCCGCCCGACAGCGCCATTGCCGAAGAATCGCGCAGCCGCGTCAATCCGAATTCGTCGAGCAATTGCGCCAGCCGGGCATCGCGCGCCGACTTGTCCGGCTCTGCCAGTTCCAGCACGGCGCTGATATTCTGCGCGACCGTGAGACCCCGGAAAATCGATGTTTCCTGGGGCAAATAGCCCAAACCCAATATGGCGCGGCGATACATGGGCAGGCCGGTCACATCCTGTCCGTCCAGGATGATGCGGCCATGGTCGGGACGCACCAGCCCCATCACCGAATAGAAGCAGGTCGTCTTGCCCGCGCCGTTGGGGCCAAGCAGGCCGACGACTTCGCCCTTGCCCACGGTCAATGACACGTCGGACAGCACGACCCGCTTGTCATAGCTTTTGGCGATGGAAATGACGGACAGGCCTTCCCCCACTTCCTGGGGTGAAAGGCGCGATGCCGGGGCTGTTCTGTCCTGGATCGTCACGTCGTCCATCACTCATCCTTGCGGCCACTTGGGGAAGCGCAATAAAATAGGAACGCTCCCGTGGCAATTGGCAAGCTTTGTGCATGGGAAAGCCGCCGGAGCAAGGGGAAAATGCGCCACAGATTATCTTGGGGCCATCGCAACGATGGCAAACTTCAAAAAAGCGGGCCCCCGAATGACCGGGGACCCACTTTCAATTCCAGGCGCTAAAAATCAGCCAGGCTGATCTTATTCTTCGCCATTGTCCTTGACCCCAACGGTGGGGACCTCGACGGTTTCTTCCTTGGTGCCGACCACGACTTCCTTGGAATCCACATCTACCTTGGGCAGGGCGCCGCCATCGACGCTGACTTCTGGCACATCGCCTCCGCTGACATCGGCTTTCCAGAAGCCGGTTGCGAACAAGATGCCCACGATCGCCAGGATCACGATCAACGCAATCGCGAGTGTGCGGCCCGTCCGGCTCTTGTGAACGACCACGCGGTCGCCATCATAAGGGTCTCGATGCACTTCAGCCATCACTATCCTCCTCTTGAGAGGGTGCAAACGGCTTTGATTGTGTTGAAGTTCCCAAAGCTGCAATTTCGTGACCATGTGTCCAACCGCGCGACCCCGGCGCAATCGATCTATCTCCCGAAAAATGTTTCCAATCATTGCCGCTTTGCATATGCACGACCCTTGGAGGGATGACGCCATGCTGGACCGCATTTTCACGCTGATCGCCACGCGCATTGCATCGGCAGCGGGTCAGCCGATGACGTTCGTGGCGGCGCTTGGCGTCATTATCATTTGGGGCGTTACCGGTCCGGTCTTCGGCTATTCCGACACCTGGCAATTGATCATCAATACCGGCACAACCATCGTCACCTTCCTGATGGTGTTCCTGATCCAGAACAGCCAAAATCGTGACGCGGCAGCCATGCAGGCAAAGCTGGACGAACTGATCCGCGCCATCGGCCCGGCACGGGAAC
>CAMPHJ010000007.1 GCA_946885845.1 uncultured Sphingobium sp.
TCGGGCTGGTCGTGCCCACCGGCTACAGCTTCAACCTGGACGGCACCAACATCTATATGACGCTGGCCGCCCTGTTCATCGCCCAGGCGACCAATGTGGACCTTAGCCTTGGCGATCAACTGCTGTTGCTGCTGGTGGCGATGTTGTCCAGCAAGGGCGCGGCGGGCGTGACCGGGGCGGGCTTCATCACCCTGGCCGCCACTTTGTCGATCGTCCCGACAGTGCCGGTGGCGGGCATGACGCTGATCCTGGGCATCGACCGTTTCATGAGCGAATGCCGCAGCCTGACCAACTTCATTGGCAATGCGGTGGCGACGGTTGTCGTATCGGTGTGGGAAAAGGGGCTGGACAGGGACCGGTTCGCCGCCGCCATGGCTGGCCTGCCGCTCGATCCTACGCCCGATATGGAGGAAGTCGTCCCCGACTGATCGGTTCAGCTCAGCTCGCTCATCGTTGCGCTGCCGAATATGCGTTCGATTTCCAGCACCAGATCGCGCAGGTGGAACGGCTTGGACAGCACCTTGGCCTGCGGCACTGCCTTGCCCGCCTTCAACGTCACGGCGGCAAAGCCGGTAATGAACATGATCCGCATACCCGGCGCGGCGGTGGCTGCATGTTGCGCCAGTTCGATCCCGTCCATTTCCGGCATGACGATGTCGGTCAGCAGCAGGTCGAACTGATCACTGCTGATCAGCGGTACGGCGTCCGCGCCATTCGCGACGGCAACGACCTCATAGCCGGTGCGCTCCAGCGCGCGCGAAAGATAGGCGCGCATGCTATCATCGTCTTCGGCCAGCAGAATTCGAACCATCGCTGCGTCAGTCTCGCCTCTGGCCGGTCACGGCCTGCCCCATGTCCCACCCGTCGCGGATGGCGCTTGCAGTTCCTATATGCGACAAGACACAAATATTATCCAGCCGGGTAACCATTTTTGCCGCGCGGATGAAGGGAGCTGATTTGACCCATATCGCAACGCGCGCCCCGGCCCAATCCACGATTGCCTATGACCTGTACCGGCCCGACCGCCTGATCGCGCCGGTCGTGATTTCCGTGCCGCACGCCGGGCGCGATTATGACGACACGCTGCTGGCATCGGCGCGCGTGGAACCGCGGGTGCTGGAACGGCTGGAGGATCGATGGGCCGATCTGCTCGCCCATCCGCTGGTCGGGCAGAACCATGCCGTGATCATAGCCCGCGCACCCCGCGCCCTTATCGACCTTAACCGGCATGAGCGGGAGATTGATCCTGCGATGGTCGCCGGACTGCCCCGCGAAGTGCCGCTTCAGGCCAGCGCAAAATTGCGGGGAGGGTTGGGCCTCGTCCCCCGGCGGCTGCCCGGCGCCTATGAACTATGGCGGCGGCCCATCCCCTGGACAGAGGTGCAGCGGCGCATCGCACTGATTCACCGGCCCTATCACGCGGCGCTCGCCGCGCTGATGCGGGAGGCGCGGGAAACCCATGGCCACGCCATATTGATCGACCTTCATTCCATGCCGCCGCTGCCGCCACCCGCTGCGGGGCAGAACGCGGCTGCCATAGTGCTGGGCGACCGCTTCGGTCGCGCGGCATCGGCGCGCCTGATGACGCTGGCCGCCGATGTGCTGGCCGGGCGCGGCATCGCCGTGGCGCAAAACCATCCCTATGCAGGGGGCCATATGATCGAACGGCACGGCCTGCCTGCGCAGGATCTCTACGCATTGCAGGTAGAGGTAGACCGCACGCTCTACCTCGACGCGACGCTGGATGGGCCGGGCCCCGGCCTTGCCGCCTTGCAAGACACGCTCGTTGCCCTTGCCACCGCGCTCGCCAGTGAAGCCCCCCGCGCTGCCTATCCGCTAGCCGCCGAGTAGGACCCTCCGGCACACGCGAAGAAAAGGCCGGAATGGACACCCCATTCCGGCCTTTTGCGATTTCAGCGTTTCCGCGCTGTCAGCTGATCTGCTGATCCGGCAGGGCATGGGTGGGGCGCGAACCCCACAATGCGTAGAACAGGATATAAAGCTCGCAAGCGGCGGTCAGCAGGAAGGATGTCTGCAAACCGTAATTGTCGGCCAGCCAGCCCTGCACCACCACCAGCGATCCGCCAGCGATCGCCATGATCAGCAGGCCAGAACCTTCCTCGGTCAACGGGCCCAGCCCCTTGATGCCCAGCGTGAAGATGGTCGGGAACATGATCGAATGGAACAGGCCGACCAGGATCAACGCCCACATGGCGACTTGACCATGGGTGAACACGGTGACCATCATGACGATGAACGCGCCAATCGAAAACGCGGCCAGAACCTTGCCCGCATCGACCTTTTGCATGAGCGCCGACCCAACGAAGCGCCCGATCATCATGCCGCCCCACAGGAATGTCAGGTAACGGCCCGCCTGTTCATGGGTCAGGTTGGCGATGTCGGGCTGGCTGACGAAGTTCACGAACAGGTTTGCGACGCCGATTTCCGCGATCAGGTAGATGAAGATCGCGGGAATGCCGAACACCAGGTTGCGGTGCGCCCATAGGGAATGGTTCTTGCGCTCTTCCCGTGCCAGCCGTTGCGTCGCTGAACCCATGGCGGGCAGGGGGAATCGGGCGATGACGATCGCCAGTACGAACAGGACCAAGGCGACCAGGCCATAGGGCAGGATCACCGATTGCGCGTCGGCCAGCCGTTCCGCTTCGGTCAGGACCGTGTCGGCGCTGGACGTGCCACCCTTGGACCGGCCCAGGATCAGATAAGCGCCGAACAAGGGGGCCAGCATCGTGCCGGCCGAATTCATCGCCTGCACCAGGTTCAGGCGGGAAGACGCGGTTTCAGGCTTGCCGACGACCGCGACATAGGGGTTCGCCGCGACCTGCAACAGCGTGATGCCGCTGGCGATGATGAACAGCATGGCCAACGTCACGCCATAGGATGGCAGGCTGGCGGCCAGCATCATGCCCAATGACCCGACAGCCATGACCAGCAGGCCGACCACCAGCGATTTCTGATAGCCGACCCGTTCGATCAGCTTGGCCGATGGAATGGACGCGACGAAATAGGCGATGAACCAGACGGATTCAATCAGCGTGGTCTGCGTATAATTCAGCTCGAACACGCTGCGCAGATGTGGCAGCAGCGTATTGTTGATGACGGTGATAAAGCCCCACATGAAAAAGAGGCTGGCCAACAGCGTCAGGGCCGGGCCGTAGCGGGTGCCGGGGTTGTGGTCCGCGGCAACGGCTGCGGTCGATGATACAGGACCTGCCATTCATCTCTCTCCAGGAGTGCAAAGGCCCAACCCCACAGGTTGCGCCGTTTCGATTTGTCCGAGTATATTCGTTCGGTCGGGGCGTCAATATTTGGCATGGCACGGACAGGCAATCCATCTTCGTCGTACGCGTCGATGGGCGGCACAGGCGCCATGCGATGATCGTCCCCTTGGCAGTGAAGGATGGAAATAGTGAGCGAATGGAAACGGGTGGATCGTGATGTGCGCGACACGCTGGGCGAAGGGACCTTGTGGTCGGCGCGTGACAATGCAGTCTATTGGGTCGATATTCGCGGACCTGCGCTCAATCGCCTGTCGCTGACCGATGGCGCCGTCCAGCGCTGGCCCATGCCCGAACCGCTCGGCTGGGTGGCGGAACGCCGGGGCGGGGGCTTTATCGCTGGTTTGCAAAGCGGGTTCGCCCGGCTGACGCTGGACCCGCTGGCTATCGACCCGATCGGCGATCCCGAACCGCATCTGCCGGGCAACCGGATGAATGATGGAAAGGCGGATTCGGACGGTCGCATCTGGTGCGGCACGATGGACATGGCGGAACAACAGGATAGCGGCTCCCTCTACCGGCTCGATCCCGACGGCCGCTGGACCGCGATGGACAGCGGCTACGCCGTGCCCAACGGACCCGCCTTTTCTCCCTGCGGCCACTGGTTCTACCACACCGATTCGGCGCGGCGCACGGTCTATCGCTTTACCCGCACCGAAGGCGGCGGGCTGGCCAACCGGCATCCCTTCATCCTTTTCTCGGAAGATGACGGCTATCCCGACGGCATGACCGTCGACGCGCAGGGGCATGTGTGGATCGCGCATTGGGGCGGATCGCGCATCAGCCGCTTCACGCCCGACGGAATGCTCGACCGCGCCATCCCGCTCCCCGCCCGGCAGGTGACAAACATCACCTTCGCTGGCGCGAATCTCGACCGCATGTTCGTCAGCTCCGCCGCGTTCGGCCTGCCCGAAAGCGAATATGACGGTGCCTTTTTCGAAGTCGATGCAGGCGTGACCGGCCTTCCCACGCCCCTGTTCGGGGACTGATTTTTCCGTTGGCCACAGCCTTACGGCACAATCGCACCTTTACCCTGCACAGGCTCCGTCAGCGCCAGGTCCATGTCCGCCAGCGCCAGCCGCAGCAATTCCATCATCGCGTCGCGGGCCGCCGCCGTGTCGCGCGCGGCGATGGCGCGGCAGACGGCCTTATGATCGGGCAGGGGGTCGCGCGGGGCGGCGCGCTTGCGCTGTTTGAACAATGTGGTCCATCCGACTGCCGCGCCGACCGAACTCGTCAGCGCAGCCAGCGCATCATTATGAGTCGCGGCCAATATGGCGTTGTGGAATTGCTGGTCCGCCAGTCGGCCCGCCGGGCTGGCCAGCCCGTTGCGCTCCATCTCCTCCAGCGCGTGCATCATCGCGGCCAGCTGTTTATCGGTTCGCCGCCGCGCCGCCAGTTCCGCTGCCGCCGGTTCGATCACGCTGCGCAGTTCGAACAGGTCGCGGACAAAGGCTGGCTCAGGCTCGCCTGCGAACATCCAGGCCAGCATTTCGGGGTCCAGCACGTTCCAGCGGCTGCGCGGCAGGACGTGCGTCCCTGCCTTGGGGCGGCTTTCCAGCATGCCCTTGGACACCAGAATGCGCACCGCTTCCCGATAGGCGGTGCGGGACACGCCCAGCTTTTCCGCTGCCTCGATCTCACCTTCGAACAGGTCGCCGGGGCGGTGCTTGCCCATCAGGATGGCCGTGCCCAGTTTGCGGGCAATGGCCTGATGGATGCGCAGCCCGCCATCTTCGGTTCCTAACCTGCGCTCCATCGTCAACCCTGCGTCCCTCCTAATCCTCGAACGCCGTCGTAGGGCAATGTTCCCCGCAAAGGAAGGCGTCGGCTACCAGCCGCAATGGCGCAATGTCCGCGTCGATGGCGTGGTTGGCGACCAGCGCGACAAAGCGCCGGTACATGGCCGGATATTCGTCATCAGGGGCTTTCACCTGGACCTCGCCGTCCAGCCGCAGCATGTTGCCGCCTTCGGACAGCAGCAACTGGCCGTCGTCGGTATCGACAGCGATGTCCCAGGTCTGGTGGCCCGTCTGCCGCCAGTCGAACACCGCCTCCACCGACGCGCCCGAAGCGGTCGCCATCTGCAATTGCGCGCCGATCGGGGTCTGCTTGTTCGCGGGAATCTCCAGCCGCGCTGACAGCAGCGCCAGTGGATCGGCCACGATCTCGGTCAGGATGGACAGAGCATTGATGCCCGGATCGAACACGCCAAACCCGCCCGCTTCCCAGATCCACGGCTGGCCCGGATGCCAATGGCGCACATCTTCGCGCCACTGGATCGACACATGCCTGATCGTGCGGGTCGCCATCCATTGCTTCGCCTGCGCCACCGCGGCGGCATAGCGGCTATGCCAGCTGGCATAGAGCGTCACGCCCTGCCGTTCGGCCAGCGCGACCAGCGCCTCCACTTCCGACACGGTCGCGCCCGGCGGTTTTTCCAGAAAGACATGCTTGCCCGCCAGCAGCGCCTGTCGCGCGGCTTCGTAACGGACCTGCGGCGGCTGGCACAGGATGACCGCGTCCAGTCCCGGCTCGTTCGCCAGCATCGCGTCAAGGTCGGGATAATTGCTGACTCCCTGCGCCTGGGCGTTGCGGCTGGCGACCGCTGCCAGTTCGATCCCGTCCACCTTTTCCATCGCGGGCAGATGCTGGTCGCGCGCGATCTTGCCCAGCCCCACCAGGCCCGCCTTGATCACATGGCTCACAGCGCGCGCTCCGCCCTGATGAATATGGCTTGGTTGCCCATCACTTTACTCCTGCTGGCCGACCCGCGCTTTCCTGGCGGATCGGATCCTCAATGATTGTCGCGCGGCAGTCCCATGGTCTGGGCGATGCGCTGATATTTCTCCGCCCCTTCCAGGATCGCGCCTTCGTTCAGCTGGCCGACCAGGTTGCGCTGGATTTCCTGCCATGGCGTCTGCGAAGCGGGATAGCGATAGCCCCCCGCCGCCGCCAGCCGTTCGCGCCGCGCGCTCAGTTCTTCGTCGGATACCAGGACGTTCACCGTCCCTGTGTTCAGGTCCATCCGCACCCGGTCGCCAGTCTCGATCAGCGCCAGTCCGCCCATCGCCGCCGCTTCGGGGGAAGCGTTGAGGATCGATGGACTGCCGCTGGTTCCCGACTGCCGCCCGTCGCCGATGCAGGGCAGGGCGCTCACGCCTTCGGTAATCAGATAGGCGGGCGGCCGCATGTTCACGACCTCCGCCGCGCCCGGATAGCCGATCGGCCCTGCCCCGCGCATGAACAGCAGCGTATCGGCGGTGATGCCCGTCGCCGGATCGTCGATCCGCGCGTGATAATCCTCCGGCCCGTCGAATACGACCGCCAGCCCTTCAAAGGCATTGAGGTCGCCGGGGTTGGAAAGATAACGCTCGCGAAATTCCGGGCTGATGACGCTGGTCTTCATCACCGCCGCATCGAACAGATTGCCCGACAGCACCAGAAAGCCCGCATCTTCCTTCATCGGCTGGGCGAAGGGACGGATGACCCGTTCGTCCTCAATCTCCACGCCCCGGCAATTTTCGCCCATCGTCTTGCCGTTGACGGTCATCGCGCCTTCGCGGATCAGCCCCTGCGTGATCAACTGCCCGACGACGGCAGGCACGCCGCCCGCATGATAATAATCCTCACCCAGATATTCGCCAGCGGGCTGCAGGTTGACCAGCAACGGCACCTTGTGCCCCACCGTCTCCCAATCCTTCAGCGGCAGGTCGACGCCGACATGGCGCGCGATCGCGGCCAGGTGGATGGGCGCGTTGGTCGATCCGCCGATCGCGGAGTTGACCAGGATCGCATTGTGGAATGACTCCAGCGTCAGGATGTCGGACGGCTTCAAATCCTCATGCACCATTTCGACGATACGCTTGCCGGTGCGGTAGGCGGCTTCCTGCCGGTCGCGATAGGGGGCGGGGATCGCCGCCGATCCCGGCAGCATCATGCCCAACGCTTCCGCCAGCGAGTTCATCGTCGTCGCCGTGCCCATCGTGTTGCAATATCCGGTCGAAGGCGCCGACGACGCCACCAGCTTGATAAAGCCGTCATCGTCGATCTTGCCCGCCGCCAGCAATTGCCGCGCATGCCATACGATCGTGCCCGACCCGGTGCGCTCGCCCTTGTGCCAACCGTTCAGCATCGGCCCGACCGACAGGGCGATCGCCGGGATATTGACGGTCGCCGCCGCCATCAGCAGCGCCGGGGTCGTCTTGTCGCAACCCGTGGTCAGGATCACGCCGTCCAGCGGATAGCCATATAGCGCTTCGACCAGCCCCAGATAGGCCAGGTTGCGGTCCAGTCCCGCAGTAGGCCGCTTGCCCGTTTCCTGGATCGGATGCACTGGGAATTCCAGCGCGATGCCGCCCATTTCGCGAATGCCCTCTCGCATGCGTTCGGCCAGCACCAGATGATGGCGGTTGCAGGGGGACAGGTCGCTGCCGGTCTGGGCGATGCCGATGATCGGCCTGCCGCTGCGCAACTCCTCTTGGCTCAGCCCGAAATTCAGATATCGCTCCAGATACAGGGCGGTCATGTCGATATTGTCAGGATTATCGAACCAGGCGCGGCTGCGCAGCTTGACGGCGGGTTTGACGGTATTTGTCATGACGGGGACCCTGACGATGTGGAATAAGGAGCGGATTGACGCATTTGCTCCCCGCATATACTCATACAAATACGGTTTCAAGGACTTCACATGCGCGCGCCGACTTCCTCCCGCCGTTTCGCGGGGACATTTTTGTGAACAGTTACGATGTTTTGGGCGACTGGGGCACCAGCAACCTGCGCCTGTTCCGGGTGCAGGATGGCCGCATCACCGCGCAATGTGACGGTCCGGGCATCGGCGAAGTCGGACGTCAGGCCGAATCTGCCTTTGCACAAACGATTGCGCCCTGGCTGGAGGACGGCGCGCCAACCGAAATTCGCCTCTGCGGCATGGCGGGCGCCCGCGACGGCTGGGTCGAAGCGCCCTATGCGATCTGTCCCGCCGATGTGGATGAATGGCGCGCCGCCGCCATCCGCTTCGATTGGCGCGGCGCCCCGATCAGCATCATGGCCGGGCTGACCTGCACCGGGGCAGACGGCGTCCCCGACGTCATGCGGGGGGAAGAAACGCAGATATTCGGGGCCTGCGCTGCGCATCCCGAACTGGCCCAGGGCCGCCATCTGTTCGTCCTGCCGGGCACGCATAACAAATGGACGCTGGTCGAAAATGGCCGGGTCGCCGCCTTCCGCACCGTGCCCACGGGGGAATTGTTCGCCCTGCTGCGCGACCGGTCGACCCTGGGGCCAAAGGATGCGACCGGCGACGTGGATCAGGAATCGGCTGGCTTTGCCGAAGGGCTGGACCGCGCCAGCGACGCTCGCCTGCTCACCACTCTGTTCGCCGCACGGTCGATGCGTTTGCGCAGCGGCAAATCCGCCGATTGGGCGCTGGGCTATCTGTCCGGGCTGCTGATCGGCTGCGAAATCGCCGAAGTCCGCGCCACGCTGGCGCACAGCGGCGATGTCGTCCTGATCGGCGACCAGCGCCTGTCCGCCCGCTACGCCATGGCGCTCGATGCGCAGGGCGTCGGCTCCCGACTGCTTGATGGTCAATCCTGCGCGCTCGCGGGCCTTGGCTTTACGGAGAATTGACCATGACAATCGATGACCTGCTTGCCGATGGAGCGCCTCCCGTCGTCGCCATCCTGCGTGGGCTTCAGCCGCACGAAGCGGTCGCCGTTGGCGCTGCGCTGGTGGAATCGGGCATCCGCATCATCGAAGTGCCGCTGAACTCGCCAGACCCGCTGGCCAGCATCGCCGCGCTGCAATCCGCATTTGGCGACACTGCGCTGATCGGCGCGGGGACGGTGCTGTCTGTAGAAGCCGCCGAAGGGCTGCATGGCGTCGGTGGCCGCATCATGGTCACACCCAATACCGACCCATCGGTCATCGCCAAGGGCGTCCAGCTGGGGCTTGAGGTCATGCCCGGCTTCATGACGCCCAGTGAAGCCTTTGCGGCGATCAACGCAGGCGCGCGTCGCATCAAATTATTCCCCGCCGCCCGGCTGGGCACACCCTATGTAAAGGCGGTGAAGGACGTGCTGCCCCGCAATGTCGGGGTCTGGGCCGTCGGCGGCACCGACGCCGCCACGATCGGCGAATGGCTAAACGCCGGGTGCGAAGGCATTGGCGTGGGCGGCGCGCTCTACCGTCCCGGCGATAGCGCCGATCAGGTCGGTGAAAAGGCGCGGCAACTCGTCACCGCATGGAAGGCCGCAAAATAGCGACTGAACGGGTCCCGATCACGCCACGCCTTTTGCCTTTTCCCGGTCCAATATCTCCCGCACCTTGCTCGCCAGGTCGGCATAGGTGAACGGCTTGGTGAGCAACTCCACGCCGGGGTCCAATCGGCCATGGTGGATGATGGCGTTGCGCGCATATCCTGTGGCGAACAATATCTTCAGTCCGGGATGACGCGCCAGCGCCTCGCTGGCTATGTCCGCGCCGGTCATGCCGCCGGGCAGGACGACATCGGTGAACAGCATGTCGACGGGTGGTGAAGCTTCGTCCAGCCGGGCCAGTGCGGTCGGTCCGTCGCATGCTTCTATCACCCGGTAACCCAGTTCGGTCAGCACCTCGACCGAATAGGCGCGCACCTTTTCATCATCTTCGCACACTAATATCGTCTCGCCATCGCGTCCCGTTGGCGGCTGGGGGGGCACGGGCAATTGATCGTTCGCCGCCACCTGCCCATAACTGCGCGGCAGGTATAGCTTGACCGTCGTGCCTTGTCCGGGCTCCGAATAGACGCGCAGATGGCCGCCGGACTGTTTGATGAAGCCATAGACCATCGACAGGCCCAGACCCGTCCCGCGCCCCACTTCCTTGGTCGTGAAAAACGGCTCGATCGCGCGTTTAAGCGTGTCATCATCCATGCCATGGCCCGTGTCCGACAGGCTGATCAGCACATATTGGCCGGGACTGACTTCATCTTCCTGCGCGGCATAATGGGAATCGATATGCGTGTTCGCGACCTCGATGGTCAGCTTCCCGCCGTCGGGCATCGCGTCGCGCGCATTGACCGCCAGGTTCAACAGCACATTTTCCATCTGGTAGACGTCGATTTCGATGGGCCATGCGCCCGCCGCCTGTATCGTTTCCAGTTCGACGGTGGCGCCCAGCGTCCGGCTCAGCAATTCGGTGGTCTGTCCTACCAGCCGGTTGGGATCGGCGCGTTCGGGGGCCAGCGGCTGGCGGCGGGAAAATGCCAGCAGCCGCTGCGTCAGCATCGCCGCGCGTTGCGCCCCGCCCATCGCATTGTCTGCCACGCGCCGCAGGCGGTCATTATCGTCCAGCGCGCGCTGCAACAGTTCCAGATTGCCTGTCACCACCTGCAACAGATTGTTGAAGTCATGGGCCACGCCGCCGGTCAACTGGCCCAGCGTTTCCATCTTCTGCGCCTGCCGCAGCGCCGCCTCGGTCTCTGCCAGCGCCTGCGCGTGCATCCGCTGTTCCGTCACGTCCCGGGCCACGCAATAGAGCAGCCCATTGTCCGGCACCGCCGTCCAGCTGAATATGCGATAGCTACCGTCTTTCGCCCGGAACCGGTTTTCAAATCGCTGCGTGGGGATGCCGTCCTGCAGGGTTTCAACCTCATGCCGGGTTTTGCCAAAATCGTCGGGATGCTCCATCCATTGCGACGTGCGACCCACCAACTCCTCTTCGCTCCACCCCAATATGTCGGTCCAGGCGGGGCTGGCGGACAGCCAGACACCCGCTTCGTCCGCGATCACGAACGGGTCCCGCGCCAACGCCCACAGACGGTCGAGGTCGGCCTGCATCTGCCGTTCCGATTCCACGCGCCGCGTGGTTTCGTTGACGATGCACAGCGCGCCGCCGATGGACCCGTCCATCTCGAACACCGGGGAATAGCTGATGTCGAAATAGACCTGCTCTCCACGACCGCCCGCGCGTTCGATATAGAATGGACGGTCTTTGGCATGAACGGTCTTGCCGTCCTGGACCACGGACAGCAGCAGCGGTTCCAGGTCATGCCACAACTCAGCCCAGCTTTCGCGCGCAGGTCGGCCCAGGGCGTGGGGATGCTTGTCGCCAATCGTGGCCGCATAGGCTTCATTATACAGGGCGCACAGGTCCGGTCCCCAGAACAGCACGATCTCCGCCTGGGATGACAGCAGCAGGCGGACAGTGGACAGCAGGGCCGGGGACCAATGACACGCGGATCCCAGTGGCGAACATCCATCGATGCGCGCGGTCATCTCGCCCAACGGTCCGTGCGCCGCGATCATTCCGCTCACATCCTGTATGGTAGCGCTCATCGATTATCTTGTGTTAACTGGATCATCATCCGGGATACGCCCGGCTGCGCGATTGTATCCGCTATCCTGCTTGTGGCGTTCGCTTTTCTGTTGGCGGTCACCCTCTTGCAACGGTTCGGCCGTGGGCGCATGAACCCGCGCCATGACCGTGCTTTCTCTCCGCCGCCCTTACATGTCCGCTTGGCGACCTGTCGCAATTGCGCGCTGGCTCATGGCCGTCGCCGCGCTCGTCTTTTTGATGGTCGTGGTCGGGGGGATTACGCGCCTCACCGAATCGGGTCTGTCGATCACCGAATGGAAACCCATCACGGGGGCGATCCCGCCGCTCACCCATGACCAATGGATGGACGCATTCCGGCTATATCAACAAACGCCGGAATATCAGGAAATCAACCGGGGCATGTCCCTGTCCGATTTTCAGTTCATCTTTTTCTGGGAATGGGTGCACCGGCTGCTGGGACGGTTGATCGGGCTTGCCTTCGCGCTGCCGCTCCTCTGGTTCGCCTGGCGACGCGCCATTCCGGCGGGCTACGGACCACGGCTGGTCGCGCTGCTCGCGCTTGGCGGGCTTCAGGGTGCGATCGGCTGGTGGATGGTCACGTCCGGCCTGTCGGAGCGTACCGATGTCAGCCACTACCGGCTGGCGGTGCATCTTCTCACCGCCCTGTTCATCATCGGCGGGCTGGTCTGGACCGCGCTCGACCTGCTGGCGCTGGCCCGCGATCCTGCTGCCCGTCTGGCGGCGCTGCGGCCCTTTGCGCTGTTCGTCCTGCTCATCCTGCTGGCCCAGCTGATGTTCGGCGCTTTCACGGCGGGTCTGGATGCGGGCTATGTTTCCAACACATGGCCATTGATGAACGACCGCCTGGTGCCCGACGGCATACAATGGCTGGGGTCGCTGTGGGCAACCGTCTCCAGCGATCCCTATCTCGTCCATTTCATCCACCGCTGGTTCGCCTGGATCGCGGCCATCGCCCTCATCCTTCTGGCGCGCCGGGCAAAGCGGGCAGGGCGGCGCGGCGCGTCCATCGCCATCAACGCCACGGTCGGGACCCAGGTCGCGCTCGGCATCGCGACGGTGGTCAGCGGCATCGCCCTGCCGCTCGCCGTGCTGCACCAGGCCGTGGGCGCGCTGGTCGTGGCTGCCGCCGCCTGGGGCGCACATGCGATTGGCGGGCAAAACCGGCCGCAAAAGTGACGGGTATTATTTTACCCGTCAGGAAAGCCGCCGAATCTCTTGACTTCCAGCCCCCAGCCCGTCATTAGCGCCCATCTTCCGAATGCCTGAAAAACGCATTCGGTTCACTGTTTCATTCTGGAGATTGGCACCATGAAGGCGCTGATGAAGACGACCAAGCCGGCAACCCCGGCAACGGTCGAAAAGAAGTGGATCCTGATCGACGCGGAAGGTCTCGTCGTCGGCCGCCTCGCCTCGACCGTCGCGAACATCCTTCGCGGCAAGCACAAGACCAGCTTTACGCCCCACGTCGATTGTGGTGACAATGTCATCATCATCAACGCTGGCAAAGTGAAGTTCACGGGCCGCAAGCTGACCGACAAGGTCTATTACAAGCACACCGGCTACGCCGGCGGCATCAAGGAAACCACGCCTGCCAAGATCCTGGAAGGCCGTTTCCCCGAACGCGTTCTGGAAAAAGCCATCGAGCGCATGATCCCCCGCGGTCCGCTCGGTCGTCAGCAGATGCGCAATCTTCGCGTCTTCGCTGGCGCCGAACATTCGCACGCCGCACAGAACCCCGAAGTGCTCGATTTCGCGTCGCGCAACCGCAAGAACAAGGTGGGTGCATAATGTCCGATAACCGCCAGTCCCTGTCCGACCTCGCATCGCTGACCGCCAACGCTCCGGCTCCTGCGACCAGCGAAGCCGTCGCCGTTGACGCGCCTATCGCTCCGATCCAGCCTTCCGCGCCGCTGCGCGAACAGGAAATCGACAGCCTTGGCCGCGCTTACGCCACCGGCCGTCGTAAGGACGCCGTTGCTCGTGTTTGGGTAAAGCCCGGCACCGGCAAGATCACGGTCAATGGCCGCGATCAGGAAATCTATTTCGCTCGCCCGACCCTGCGCCTGGTGATCAACCAGCCGTTCGGCGTCACTGACCGCGCAGGTCAGTATGACGTGATTGCCACCGTGAAAGGCGGCGGTCTTTCCGGGCAGGCTGGTGCGGTCAAGCACGGCATCGCCCAGGCGCTCACGAAGTACGAACCGGCGCTGCGCAGCGCGGTCAAGGCCGAAGGCTTCCTGACCCGCGATAGCCGTACCGTCGAACGTAAGAAATACGGTCGTGCGAAGGCTCGCCGCAGCTTCCAGTTCTCGAAGCGCTAAGCGTTCCTCCAAGCAAATTTTAGGAAGGGCCGACATTTGTCGGCCCTTTTCTTTTGTCTGCCATCCATTCCGTTTCCGAATCGGAAGCAACTTCCTCCGGGTTTGTCCGTTGATTCAACAACCTCAATCGACAGGAGATATTCGATGGGCGAACTGACAGACAAGCTGAAGGCTGCAGGCAACAAGGCTGCGGGTGCCACCAAGGAAGCTATAGGTCGGCACCAGCGTAACCCAGACCTCGAAGCCGAAGGTCGCGCGCAGAAGGCGAAGGGCACGGCTCAGAATGTCAAAGGGTCGATCAAGGGCGCTCTGGGCGACGACATTTGATTAAAAGGTGACAGGAGGCCCCATGCAATTGGGGCCTTCTTGCATGCGGGCAATTGCCGCCCCGTTCTCATCCCCCCGTTTTCCTCCCCGGTGCCTGCATCCCGCGCTCTCCCCGGTGGAAAGTCCGACAAAGATCGCTATGGATGCAGAGAGATCAGATCGGACAGGGAATCATGGGCAGGCGATATTTCGGCACTGACGGCATCCGGGGCCGCACCAACCAGTGGCCCATGACGGCGGAACTGGCCATGAAGGTTGGTATGGCGGCCGGGAAATATTTCCAACGCGGCAGTCACCGCCATCGTGTCGTTATCGGCAAGGATACGCGGCTCTCTGGCTATATGGTGGAAAATGCGCTGGTTGCTGGATTTACCGCCGTAGGTATGGATGTCGTCCAGTTCGGTCCCATCCCGACCCCGGCCGTTGCTCTGCTTGCCCATTCTATGCGGGCCGACTTGGGTGTCATGATCTCGGCCAGCCACAACCCCTATGCGGACAACGGTATAAAGCTGTTCGGCCCCGACGGCTATAAGCTGTCAGACGAAGACGAATTGAAAATCGAAGCGATGCTGGAGCAGGACATTCCGCTTGCGCCATCGACTGATATCGGCCGCGCCCGGCGCGTCGAGGACGCTCGTGGACGCTACATCCACGCAGTCAAATCGAGTTTCCCCGCGGACCTTCGGCTCGATGGCCTCAAGATCGTCGTCGATTGCGCCAATGGCGCCGCCTATCAGGTCGCCCCATCGGCGCTCTGGGAATTGGGGGCCGAAGTCGTTGCCGTCGGAGTGTCGCCTAATGGCGTCAACATCAACGATCAGTGCGGATCGACTTCGCCCCTGCTTTGCCGGGAGACGGTTGTTTCGTCAGGGGCTGACATCGGTATCGCCTTGGATGGCGACGCAGATCGATTGATTGTCGTGGATGAAAAAGGCCAGATCGTCGACGGCGACCAGATCATGGCCCTGATCGCGCGCAATTTCGCGCAGGACGGGGCTTTGCGTGGCGGCGGACTGGTGGCGACCGTCATGTCGAACCTGGGGCTGGAACGCTATCTTGCCGGGCACGGCATCGGCCTTGAACGGACCAAGGTCGGTGATCGCTATGTGCTGGAGCGGATGCGTGAAGGCGGGTTCAACGTTGGCGGCGAGCAGTCTGGCCATATGATCCTCAGCGACTATGCGACGACCGGCGACGGTACTGTCGCGGCCTTGCAGGTGCTGGCTGCGCTGGTCCGTTCGGGCAAGTCCGCCAGCGAATTGCTGCATCAGTTCGACCCAGTCCCGCAACTGCTGAAGAATGTGCGTTTTTCAGGTGGAAAACCTTTGGAAAATGACGACGTGAAACGTGTGATTGCCCAAGCGGAAACGGAACTGAATGGTTGCGGCCGCCTGGTCATCCGCCCTTCCGGGACAGAGCCTGTCATTCGCGTCATGGCCG
The DNA here is from genome assembly GCA_946885845.1 of uncultured Sphingobium sp. The sequence continues at coordinate 15,725 of CAMPHJ010000007.1, forward strand.
AAGGGGATCGGGAAGAGCAGGTCAGGGACGTTGTCGATCGCATTTGCGAGGCTGTAGCCCGGGTCGCGGCCTGATGCTGGAAATGCGTCCAGATTGCGAACGATGTGGCGGGGACTTGCCTGCGGACGAACCGGGCGCGTTCATCTGTTCCTTCGAATGCACCTTTTGCGCGCCATGCGCAGAGGCGCTGGATGATCGCTGTCCCAATTGCGGCGGCGAACTGATGGATCGGCCTGCGCGAACGGGTGATGCTCTCGTCCGTCATCCCGCGACTGCGCAGCGTTACCACAAGCCATGACCGTCCCGCGTATTCTGGTCATCGCCGGTTCGGATAGCGGAGGCGGCGCCGGCATTCAGGCGGACATTCGCACTGTGACCTTGTTGGGCGGCCACGCCATGACCGCGATCACAGCGATCACCGCGCAAAACACGGTGGGGGTTCAGGGCGTACATGCCCTCCCGGTCGAGATGGTGCTGCGGCAGATGGAAAGCGTCATCAGCGATATCGGTGTCGATGCAGTCAAGATCGGCATGATCGGTTCAGCGGAGACCGCTGCCGCCGTGGCTGACAGGCTGGCGATGCTGGCCAATGTGCCCATCGTGTTCGATCCTGTGATGATAGCGACCAGCGGCTCCGTGCTGGCGGATGCGGCCACGATCGCATCGTTCGAGCGGTTGATGGCAATCGCCACGCTGACCACGCCCAATATACCGGAATTGGCTGCGTTAGGCGGGGATGAGATTGCCATTCGTTTTGGCACGCATGTCCTTGCGAAGGGCGGGCATGGCGAAGGGCCGATGCTGACCGACCGGCTGATTGGTCCGCATGGCGTGCTGAAAGCATGGAGCAACGCCCGGATCGAAACGGTGCATAGCCATGGCACCGGCTGTACTTTGGCCAGCGCGATCGCAACCGGCCTGGGACAGGGGTGGGATCTGATCGACGCCATTGAGCGCGGCCGCAAATATGTACGCGAAGCGTTGAGCCTTGCTCCCGGACTAGGGCGGGGACGCGGCCCGATGGGGTCACCGTTCGGATTTCACGGCCATGCCTGATTTCATGCATGAACTGCGCCACCATCCCGGCCTTGTCGCCGGGGTCGATGAAGCGGGCAGGGGACCGCTCGCGGGGCCGGTGGTCGCGGCGGCTGTCATCCTGCGGCGCGACGATTGCCCCGACGGGCTTAATGACAGCAAGCAACTGACAGCAGCCCGGCGCGCCACGCTTGAAGGAGAAATCAAGGCGCGAGCGCTCTGCTGGGGGATCGGCATCGCGTCCGTCGAGGAAATCGACAGCATCAACATCCTGTGGGCGACCATGCTGGCGATGACGCGCGCCATGGAAGCGTTGGATCGGGATTGTGCCCATGTGCTGGTCGATGGCAACCGTTGTCCCCAATGGCGCTGGAAATCCACCGCCGTGGTGGAGGGGGATGCCAAATGCCTGTCTATCGCGGCGGCGTCGATTCTGGCCAAGGAAGCGCGGGACCGGATGATGGTGCAGGCGGCTGCCGACCACCCCCATTATGGCTGGGAAAGCAACAAGGGCTATGGCAGTGCGAAGCATCTGGCGGCGCTGCGCGAACATGGGCCAACGCCGCTCCACCGCCGCAGCTTTTCGCCCGTCGCGCAGTTGACGTTTCTGTAGGGCAAGCCTGTCCCACGACGGGATGAAAAGCGCACGCCTGCGCATCTTTGGACTGGCGACGTCCGGGGTTATGGTTAAAAAAGCCTATATGCGTTTTGTGCAAAGCCTTTCGCTTATGGCTGCCCTTGCCCTTGCGCCCCAGACGCAAGCCGCATGGGGGCAGGTGGTGGATGCCGAACAGCTGACGGTCGGAGGATATCGCTGGCTGGAGGACGGGCCGCTCGAAGGGCCGCTCTACCTGATCATCAGTATCGAGCGGCAGGCGATCCATGTCTATGACGGCGATCGCTTGGTTGGTCTGGCCAGCGTATCCACGGGGGCCAGCGGGCATCGGACGCCGACGGGGGAGTTTTCCATCTTGCAGAAGAAGGAATGGCACCGGTCGAACCTTTACAGTAATGCGCCCATGCCATTCATGCAGCGGCTGACCTGGGACGGGATCGCGCTGCATGCGGGGCACAATCCGGGTTATCCGGCGAGCCATGGCTGCATTCGCCTGCCTACCGGTTTTGCGCGAAAACTGTTCAGCATGACGCAGATCGGAACGCTGGTGCGCGTCAACACGGATGAAATAAGACCGGCGCTGATGCTGGACAAGCTGGTGCTGTATGATCCCGGCACAACGATCGTGACGTTCACGCCAAGCGCGCAGCCCCAACCGGTGCAACAGGCTACCGTAGCTAATGAGGCTGTGGTGGTGAAGCAAGCCCCAGCGGCGACGCCCGTCGCGCCTAGGCAGAAAGCGGTCGAACTGGCAATCCGGGATGCCCCGATGCTGACGGTTGATCCCGGCATTTTCCGGCCACGATTGCGGCGGTGATGGTTGGCGGAATGGCATTTCAGCCGGATACGCAAAACAAGTAGGACGTGAGAGCGCGAACGGGAAGCCCGACCTATTGAAGAGAGCAATCCTAACCAGCGCCGATATTGGGCCCGCTTTGTCGTCCGGTGCTGCTCCGCCACGCAATACTGTCGTGCTCCTGCGCAGGCAGGAGTCCAGCCCACCGCATGAAATTGGAATGCGTCTGCAGGAGCGCATATCCATTATGGCCGCGATGGTTAGAAGCGGCCGCCCTGGATATGTCGTGCGTGCGCAATTAAAGAAGCGGTCGGCACCGGGCCTGGGACCGACCGCTTCCCAACCCCCCGCTCAGGGGTTGTCTCATCAGGCTGCTTCCGCCTCTTGCGCCGAAGCTGGCAGGCGGATCAGATGGTCGAAAGCTGACAGAGCTGCCGTCGAACCGGCTCCACAAGCGATCACGATCTGCTTGTAGGGCACCGTCGTGCAGTCTCCCGCAGCGAATATACCCGGCTGACTGGTTTCGCCGCGAGCGTCTATCTCAATCTCGCCGCGCGGTGAGAGGGCGACAGCGTCTTTCAACCATTCCGTGTTCGGAACAAGCCCGATCTGCACGAAGATGCCTTCCAGTTCGACATCGTGCTCGGTTCCGTGGTTCCGGTCCTTGTAGCTAAGACCCGTCACCCTGGTCCCGTCGCCATCCACCTTCGTGGTGAGCGCCGACGTGATGATTTGCACATTAGGCAAGCTGGCGAGCTTGCGCTGCAACACCGCATCGGCGCGCAGCTGGCTGTCGAACTCGATCAGCGTCACATGGGCGACGATGCCAGCGAGGTCGATTGCCGCTTCGACACCGCTATTGCCGCCGCCGATCACAGCCACGCGCTTGCCCTTGAACAGCGGGCCGTCGCAATGCGGGCAGTAGGCCACGCCCTTGTTGCGATATTCATCCTCGCCCGGCACGCCCATCTGCCGCCACCGGGCCCCGGTGGACAGGATGACCGTGCGGCCCTTCAGCGATGCACCATTTTCCAGCACTACCTCATGATAGCCGCCTTCGCTCTTGGCCGGGATCAGCTTGGCCGCCTTTTGCAGGTTCATGACCTCGACATCATATTCCTTCACATGCTGTTCCAGATGCGCGGCGAGCTTCGGCCCTTCGGTATGGGGGACGGAGATGAAATTCTCGATCGCCATGGTGTCCAGCACCTGCCCGCCGAAACGCTCCGCCGCGATGCCGGTGCGGATGCCCTTACGCGCCGCATAGATCGCCGCCGCAGCGCCAGCGGGTCCGCCACCGACGATCAGTACCTCGAACGGCTCCTGGCTGCGGACCTTCTCGGCCGCCCGATCCGCTGCGCCGCTGTCGATCTTAGCGACGATCTGCTCCAACTCCATACGACCCGAAGCAAATGGTTCGCCGTTCAGGAAGACTGCAGGCACCGCCATCACCTGACGCGCATCGACCTCTTCCTTGAACAGCGCACCGTCGATCGCGACATGCTTGATCCGTGGATTTAGCACGCTCATCAGGTTCAGCGCCTGCACCACATCGGGGCAGCTTTGGCACGACAGCGAGAAATAGGTTTCGAAACTGAAGTCCCCGTCCAGTGCCTTGATCTGCTCGATCACATCCTGCGCCGCCTTGGACGGATGACCGCCCACCTGCAGCAGGGCAAGCACCAGCGAGGTGAACTCATGCCCCATTGGAATGCCTGCGAAGGTCACGCCGATATCGGTGCCCACCCGCCGGATCATGAAGCTCGGCTTGCGCTTGTCATCGCCGGAGGCAACGGTCACCTTGTCCGACAGTTCAGCGATCTCGTTCAGCAAGTCTTCCAACTCGCGTGACTTCGCGCCTTCGTCCAGCGACGCCACCAGCTCGATCGGCTGCGTGATGTTCGCCATATAGGTCTTCAGCTGACCCTTCAGATTTGCGTCCAACATCTTCGTAGCTCCATTGAATTGGCGCACCGCCCAGGGCACGCAGGTCCGCTTGCCGGACAACACGACCCAAGGCCCGGCATGTCAGCGGTCAAATTGTCAGGTAAAACCCCCGCCGGGCCGGGGAGTTGCTCAACCCGGCCCGGCGAAAGGTCAGGTTTGCTTAGATCTTGCCGACGAGGTCGAGCGAGGGAGCCAGGGTTTCTTCACCCTCTTCCCACTTGGCCGGGCACACTTCGCCGGGATGAGCGGCGACATATTGCGCAGCCTTGACCTTGCGGAGCAGTTCGGTCGCATTGCGGCCGACGCCTTCCGAAGTGATTTCCATGAACTGGATTACGCCTTCGGGATCGACCAGGAAGGTCGCGCGGTCAGCCAGGCCCACGCCCGGACGCATCACGTCGAAATTGTTGGTGATCTGGCCCGATTGGTCGCCCAGCATATAATAGTTGATCTTGCCGATCGCGGGCGAAGTGTCGTGCCATGCCTTGTGGCTGAAATGCGTGTCGGTCGAAACCGAATAGACTTCCACGTTCAGCGACTGCAGCGTCGGGTAGATGCCTGCCAGATCTTCCAGCTCGGTTGGACATACGAAGGTGAAGTCGGCGGGGTAGAAGAAGAAGATCGCCCACTTGCCCTTCACGTTCTCGTCGGTGACATCGACGAACTTGCCTTCCTTGAAAGCGGTCGCCTTGAACGGCTTGATAGTGGTGTTGATGAGAGCCATGGGCTTTCCAGTTCCTTCTTAGGGTTGCTGTTGCCCGGCCTATGTAGGGATGGAGACGAGTCGGGGGAAATTGCTTTTCTCACCCGGTCATATTGAGAAAAGCGATCACTGACCGTTTGATTGATCGACAGGATCGCCCCTCGGCTTCTCAACGATGTAGGTCATAGCTTCCTCTACCATGGCGAGCGCTTCCTCCGTCGAGAATGTCGATGAATCCAGACACAGCTCCAGCCAAAGCCCGTCCAGCATCGCCGTTAGGGCGATGGCCGCGACCCGGGCGGCGGGGCGGGGGATTTGCGGTGCGGCTTCCCTTAACAGCACCTCCAGCCGTTCACGCGATCCGCCATAGGTTTCGGCATGTGTGGCGGCGATTTCGGGGTTCGTCTTCACCAGGCTCCAGAATGAAATCCAGGTCGCCAGCAAATTGGGGTCCAGCATCGGTGGCTGAAAATTGGCGCGCAGATAGGCCCAAAGGCGCGCGCGGGGGTCGGGACCAGCCTCTGCAACAGCCTGCTCCATGGCGGCAGCGACCTTTTCGCCGACGTCGCGGTAAGTGGCCAGGATCAGCGCTTCGACACCGTCGAAATAATGGGTGAGCAATCCGGCCGACACGCCCGCGCGGGCACAGATAGCGCGCACGGACGTCCCGCCCACGCCCTTTTCGGCTAGGCATTGCGCGGTCGCTTCGATTAGCGCCTGTCGCCTGACGTCTGCCGATTCCCGGACGAATCGTGCCCGTGCCTGGCCTGCGCGAGGACTTTTCGCCATCTCCACGTCTCTTTTCCTGTCGTCATGGATGTCCAATGCCCATGGATCGAACATGAGCGTTCACCCGTTTGAGCAAGCGAATGCAAGGGGAAAGATAGATGAAGTCGAAGCTGACCCACAATCCTTCCCTGCCGATGATGTTGGGACTGCTGTTCCTTACCGGCTGTTCCAAGGCGGTGGACAATCAGGCGGCGGCTGACAATGCGGTGCAGGCCCCGGCGATAGAGGTGCTTGATGACCCGGATACGCATCGGGTCGGCAACCAGGACGGGGCGGCGGAAAGCCCGACGGATACCTGGGTCGGGCGCTGGGCAGGTCCAGAAGGTCTGTTCCTGGATATCCAGCCTTCTTCGGACGGACGGCCCGACCATGTTTCGATAACCAACCGTGACACATTGGACCGGCAGGCGGAATATTCCGGGGTGAGCGACGGCGCGACCATCCGTTTCGTGCGCAATGGAAAGGATGTCACCATCAGGCCAGGGTCAGGCGCGGAGACGGGCTTCAAACATCTTGCGGACAAAACAGATTGCCTGATCCTGGTGCTCGGACGTGAAGGCTATTGTCGCTAGGCCGGTTCAGCCAATTCTTCCAGTGCGGTAAATCGCTGCGACCATAAAGCGCCGTATATGGCCATCCACTGGACAACAGGGGCCAACCCCTTCACTCGCGCACTATAATAGGTTTCCCGCCCCGCCTTGCGCGCAGTTACCAGGCGCGCGCGTTTCAGCTTTCCCAGATGACGCGAGACCATGGGCTGCGACACTGCGGATATGGCGGTCAGGGCATGAACGCTCTGTTCGCCCTGCCTGACCAGATATTCCAGCAGCGCCCGCCTTGTTCCGTCGGACAGAGCCTTGAACAACTCATCGCAAGCGACGCTACGGTCGCCATGGGAAGGGTGATTATCCATGCACAATCCATAACCATAAAGTTATTGGTTGATCAAGATCGACACCCAATTTCGTGCGGGAAGGATCATTAACCAAAAAAACTTCGACCTGCGTAAACGCTGAGTCTTTTGTGCCACACCACCTTATATAGAGTCCGGTGCCGACTAAGGGACTCAATATGTCGTGGCTACTCCATTCGTTCTTTCCAGCGCTGACGGATTGTCAGCAATAAACGCTAAGGCGCTGATCTTGACGGCGGACTCTGGAGGACTCAACGCTGGTTCCGTAACGAATGGGGGTCCGGCAATGGGTGTGATGGAGCGCGTCGCGACGCGGCGTAAAAGGGCGGTTGCGCCGGTTGAAATAGAGGCGGATCGCCTGCTGCGTGGCGACTGCATTTCCGAAATGGCCAAGCTGCCTGATGGCTGCATCGACATGATCTTCGCTGATCCGCCTTATAATCTGCAGTTGGGTGGCGACTTGTTCCGGCCCGAAGGCGGGCGCGTGGACGCCGTCGACAATGATTGGGACAAGTTCGACACGCTGGGCTCCTATGACCGCTTCACCAAGGCATGGCTGCGCGAGGCGCGCCGCATTCTGAAGCCGGACGGCAGCATCTGGGTGATCGGCAGCTATCACAACATCTTCCGCGTCGGCACGGCGTTGCAGGACGAAGGCTTCTGGATCCTGAATGACGTTATCTGGCGCAAGGCGAACCCGATGCCCAATTTCAAGGGCACGCGGTTCACCAATGCGCATGAAACGCTCATCTGGGCCAGCCAGGGCGAGGATGCCAAATATACGTTCAACTATAAAGCGATGAAGACGCTGAATGACGAATTGCAAATGCGATCGGACTGGGTGCTGCCCATCTGCGGTGGTCAGGAACGGCTGAAGCGCAACGGGACGAAGGCGCATCCGACGCAGAAGCCCGAAGCGCTGCTCTATCGCGTGTTGCTGGCCTGCACCAAACCGGGCGACGTAGTGCTCGATCCGTTTTTCGGCACTGGCACCACCGGTGCGGTGGCCAAGCGTCTGGGGCGCAAGTGGATCGGCATAGAACGCGAAGACAGTTATATCGAGGTCGCGCTGGAACGGATCGAAGCAGCGCTGCCACTCGACGAGTCTGCGCTGACCATCATGCAGAGCGCCAGGGCGCAGCCCAAGGTCGCGTTCGGCACTTTGGTGGAAACCGGTTATCTGCAGCCGGGCGCGGTGCTGATGGACAGCAAGCGCCGCTGGCGGGCGGAGGTGCGGGCCGACGGGTCGCTGTGTGTGGGGACGGATACAGGGTCGATCCACAAGATGGGCGCCACACTGCAAAATGCGCCGAGCTGCAATGGCTGGACCTTCTGGCATGTCGAGGTCGAGGGCAAGCTGCAGCCGATCGACACGCTGCGGCAGACCTATTTGCTGGCCAACGAACCTTGAGATGATGTGGTACTCTCGCGACGGCGGGACCCCGGTCCTGCCGACCGTTCGACCCCCCACGGTGGGACCTCTACTACTGCCTTCGTAGGAGCACGTGATCGCGTTAAGGGATGCGCGCCTTATCTGCCCTTAAGGATGTCGATGCTGCACACCATACCCCCTCATGCCCGCCTCTACCTGAAACCCGCATGGTTCGTGCCGACGCCGATCGGGTTGGCGGACGGGTCGGCGGCGCGGATGGGCAATGGCCTGATCTGGTTCCAGGGTTATGAACTGAGCGCTTTCGACGGCGCGCGGCGGATTGCACGGGGCGTGGTGCCCGTGGCGGGCTTTGACGAGGCGATCGCCGCGCTGCCCGATGCGCTGGCAGAGCGGGCGCAGAGGCTTGCGGCTAACGTCTCGGCGATTCGCGCGCCGCTGGCGCTGGGCGAGCGCACGATCCGATTCGATGGGCCGCAGGTGATGGCGATCCTCAATGTCACGCCGGACAGCTTTTCGGACGGCGGCAAACATGGTGGTGACCCCCAGGCTGCTGCCGACGCTGGCTTTGCCATGGCGGCGGCAGGTGCGGCGCTGGTCGATGTGGGCGGCGAATCAACACGCCCCCGCGCGGCCAGGATATGGGAAGGGGATGAGATCGCCCGCGTCGTGCCGGTGATCGAACGCCTGGCGGCGGCAGGCGTCGCGGTGTCCATCGACACGCGCAAAGCCGCCGTGATGGAAGCCGCTCTTGCAGCCGGAGCGAAGGTGATCAACGATGTCAGCGCGCTGCTCCATGATCCGCGCGCGATGGAAGTGGCGGCAAGGGCGGACTGTCCCGTCATCCTGATGCACGCGCCGTCGGCAGGCGATGATCCGCACGATAATGTGGCAGGCTATGCCGATGTGGTCACGGATGTTTTCGACATGCTGGAATCGCGCGTCGACGCCTGTGTGGCTGCCGGAATCGCGCGGGAAAGAATCATGGTGGATCCGGGCCTTGGTTTCGGGAAGTCGCTGGCGGACAATCTGGCTCTGGTGAACGACCTGGCTATTTTTCAGGGGCTGGGCGTGCCCGTGCTGTTCGCTGGAAGCCGCAAGCGATTGATCGGTGCCTTGTCCAACGAAGCGCCGACGTCGGACCGACTGGGCGGATCGATCGCCCTGGCTTTCCGCGCCGCGCAATTGGGCGCGCAGATGGTGCGGGTGCATGATGTGCCTGAAAGCGTTCAGGCGCTCCGGCTGTGGCGGGGGCTGGCGGACGCGGGGCTGAGCGCGGTTTAGGCTGTAGCCGCCACCATCATCATTCTGCTTCGGCGGCGGTTCCGTTATCCACCTTATCAGGCGATGCTATCTTTTGTGCAGTCGCCCCCTGAGGCGCGAAGATTTCCAGACTGTCGAGCGCTCGCGCCGCGATAGCCTGATATTGTTCGCTCAACATTTCGGGATAGGCGAATGTCGCGATGACTGTGCCGCCTTGCGGCTGGCGCAGCACTCGGATGGCGACATTGTTGCCGTCATTGTCATTGGCGGTGCCGCGATATTCATTGTCGCCGATAAAGTCGCCATCGACCCCCTCAGCTCCGCTGCTGACCTTCTCGACGATCTGCTGCAACGTCTGGTCGCCGCGATCATTCTGCCAGAAAACCCGTATATTGGCGCCTGCGCCGGGGTCTTCAAAAACCGCTCCATCGGCATTGCTGGCCGATGCATCCTTTTGCCATCCTTCGGGGAAGGTCACTGAAAATCCGCGCTCCATATTGACATAGTTGCGGCTTTCCACGTCATCTGCCTTTGCGGTGGCCAAGGCGCTGGCGGCTGCGGCATTGGCGGCAGCTGCCAGTTCCTCCTGCGTCGGCATGTCCTCAACCGGCTCGGCACGGCCGCAGGCGACCAGCAGCAAAAGGGAAAGGCATGCGGCAGGGGGGAAGATTTTCATCTCCCTTCCAAAGCATAGCCGCCCCGATATTTCAACGCCGCAACGACCCGTTGAACGACGAGGTGACGATTAGTCCGGGCTGGCGCGTTCAGGCCGCGCTGTCGATACCCAACTCCGCCAGCTTGCGGTAAAGGGTGGAACGGCCAATGCCCAGTCGCCGGGCGACTTCCGTCATGCGCCCACGATAATGGCCGATGGCGAGGCGGATGACGTCGGCTTCGATTTCGGCGAGCTGGCGCACATGGCCGTCGCCTTCGAACAGGGTGATACCGGCCGCCTCGCGATGGCTTTGCGGAACAGCGCGCAGGCGGGGATGGGGGGATTCGCCCAGCGCACGAGACCGGATGTGACTCGCAATCTGGGGAAAGTCCTGCGGCGTCAGGGCATCGCCTTCGCACAACACCGCCGCGCGGAAGAGGGCGTTCTGCAATTGGCGGACATTGCCCGGCCAGTCATGCTGCATCAGCAACGCCAGCGCGTCGTCCGTCAGGCCAAGGCTGTGCAATCCCGGCTGGGTCGCGATCCGCGCCAGCAGGTGACGGCACAGCGCCGGGACATCGCCCAGCCGATCGCGTAGCGGCGGCACGGTCAGTTGGACGACATTCAGCCGATAATAAAGATCCTCGCGAAAACGGCCTGCCTCTATTTCGTCAACCAGCCTCTTGTTGGTGGCGGCGATCACGCGCACATCGACGTGGAAAGGTCGGCGCGCGCCGATGGGCTGCACTTCGCCATCCTGCAAAACCCGCAACAATTTCACCTGAGCGTCCAGCGGCATTTCGCTAACTTCATCAAGGAAGATCGTTCCCGCGTCGGCGCTCACAAATTTGCCGACATGGCGGTCGAATGCGCCGGTGAAGGCGCCGCGTTCGTGCCCGAACAGGTCGGATTCGACGAGGTTGGCAGGAATCGCGCCGCAGTTCACGGTGATCATCGCCTGCTTGTGTCGGGGCGATGCTGCGTGGATCGCGCGGGCGATCACGTCTTTGCCAACGCCGCTCTCGCCCTCGATCAGCACAGGAACACGGGCCCGGGCCGCCTTGGCCGCGATGGCGAGTGCGGCGCGGAACTGGGGCGCGGCTCCGACAACATCTTCGAAGGACAGCGCGGCAGAAATCTTCTCGGTCAGCGGACGCAATTCACCCTTGCCATGTTCACTCGACAAGGTGGCGTTGAGAGCGGCGAGCAGTCGTTCCGGCGCAACGGGCTTCGACAGATAGTCGGTCGCCCCCGCGCGCATCGCTTCAACGGCGACGGCGACGCTGTTATGCGCGGTCAGGATCAGGATCGGCAATGCGGGGCGGCGGCTGCGCAGTTCGCGGACGAGGCCTGCGGGTTCATAGCTGGGGCTCCACTGGTCCAGCAGTACTGCGTCGAGCCGCATGCCGTCCTGCGTGCCGAGCATGGCAATGGCGGTGTCGCCGTCATTGGCGAATATCGTGCGCCATCCGGCGCGCGCGGCCAATGCCGACACCAACCTGCGCTGCGCAGGCTCGTCATCTATCAGCATCAGCATGGGTACGCCGTCGCGAGCCATTTCGCCCCTCGTGTTGAATTGGAGGCAAAGCCTAGCCGCTGGGAGTAAAGGCGGCCTTAACCGGAACGTTTTTTCCGACGTTTGCGGCTTGAGGGGGGGCAGGCTTGGCGATAAGAGGGCGCTCGAAAATGCTGACAAGGGGACTGACATGGCGTCGGAAGGAAATATGGACAGCGCGAACCAGACCTATTCTGGGTTCGTGTCCTTGGTGAAGTGGGGCACGATCGCAACGGTAATCCTGACCGCGGTCGTCGTTCTACTGATTTCCGGCTAGGGCACGCGCCGACAGGGGATGCCAATGAAGATAGCCATCATCAAGGAACTCGCGCAGGGCGAACGTCGCGTCGCTGGCACGCCGGAAACGGTGAAGAAGTTCAAGGCCTTGGGCGCTGACGTCGCTGTGGAAGCAGGCGCGGGGCTGACCGCCGATGTCGCCGACGCGGACTATGCCGCCATGGGCGCAACCCTGGGCGATCGTGCTGCCACAGTCGCGGGCGCGGATATCATTCTGGGCGTGCAGGGTCCCGATGCCGCCAGCATCACAGGCGCCAAGCCGGGCGCATGGATCGTCGCCGGACTCAACCCGTTCGTTGAACGGGCGCGGGTCGATGCCTATGCAGCGGCGGGTTATGAAGCGCTGGCGATGGAGTTCATGCCGCGCATCACCCGTGCGCAGTCGATGGATATTCTCTCATCCCAATCGAACCTGGCCGGGTACAAGGCGGTGCTGGACGCGGCGGCTGAATATGGTCGTGCCTTTCCGATGATGATGACGGCGGCTGGCACGATTTCGCCCGCGCGCGCTTTCATCATGGGGGTTGGCGTCGCGGGCCTCCAGGCAATCGCCACAGCCAAGCGCCTGGGTGCGCAGGTGTCGGCGACCGATGTCCGCTCAGCGACCAAGGAGCAGATTGAAAGCCTCGGCGCGAAGGCGATCTTCGTCGAAAGCGTCGCGGGGATCGAGGGAGAGGGCAAGGGCGGCTATGCCACCGAAATGTCCGACGAGTACCGGCAGGCGCAGGCTGATCTGGTGTCCAGCCACATCGCCAAGCAGGACATCGTCATTACCACCGCGCTGATTCCCGGCAAACCCGCTCCTCGCCTCATCACGGATGCGCAGATTGCATCGATGAAGCCGGGCAGCGTCATCGTCGACCTCGCCGTGGAGCAGGGTGGCAATGTCGAAGGCGCGATTCTGGGCGAAGTGGTGGAGCGTCATGGCGTAAAGATCGTGGGGCACAAGAATGTGCCTTCGCGCCTTGCAGCCGACTCTTCGGCCCTGTTCGCGCGCAACCTCTACAACTTCCTTTCCGCCTTCTGGAACAAGGACCAGAATGCGCCCGTGCTGGATGAAGAGATTGGCAACGCCATCCGCATCACCCAGGGCGGCAAGGTCGTCAGCGAACGGCTGCTCTAAACCCTTGTCAGGCTCTCTCTCCATGGGGGGAGAGCCGATGGGCACAAGCGATCAGGAGGGCGGAGACGAATGAACGCTTTCCTGGTCATTCCATTTATATTGGCCTGCATTGTCGGCGGCCTTGCCGCCATCCGCATCCCGCGCAAGGAAGGGTTGGCGCTGGCCGCCATCATATTGGTCCTGTGCGCTAGTGGATTGGCTGGTGCGCTGATCGTCGCCGCCGAAGCAGGAAGCGTTGTTGCCCGTTACCTGGGCCTGACCGCGCTGCTGTTCGCCAGCGCGGTGCTACCGGGCGCGATCATCGCGATCCGCCGCGTCGGTAGAGGGGGGCGGCCATGAGCGGCGATGTGGACGCCGTCATCGTCGGGTGGGCATTATCGGCACTGCTCTTCTTCCTGTCCCTGTGGAAATATGAGCCAGAGATCAGTCACAGGCGGCGGCATGCCGCCAGTGCTGGCGCGCTGGTCCTTGCGGTTGCGGCGATTTACGGCGCGGATATCGTGAACCTGCCCGAAATTGCGGGCACGCTGGCCATCGGCGCATCGCTGGGGCTGGTGCTGGCACGCGGGGTGCGACCGCAGATGTTGCCGACTTTGCTGACCGTATTTTGCGGCGCGATTGGCCTCTCCATGCTGTGTGCGGCGCTTGCCGCCTATCTCAACCCCAATGCTTTTGGCCTCATGCCGGTGCGGGGCGACGGCGTAACCTGTTGGGCGCTGTCGCTTATCTGCGCTGCGGCGGCGACTGGCGCGCTGGCGTGGGCGGTCGCCGTGGTTGCGATATTCGCACACCGGGGCGGGCCAAGCGATCAGGCGAGGCGGACCATGTTGCTGGCGTTAGCGGGCGGCCTGGCGGGCTGCTCCGTGACGGCCTTGGCATTTCTGCTGGAGCATGCGGGGCTGGTCGTGGCCGGGGGGCTGGCGGGTACAGCCGGGCTCCTGTTGTCGGTGCGCCTCCATCGCGGGTCGGGCAGGAAGGGCTTGCCCCGGCGCGGCGGCGTGCCTAACCCTTGAGCGGCGACGCAGGGGAGGCTTCCTGCCGAGACTTGGGGGTAAGGCGTTACATGAAGAAACTCGGTCTGATCGGCGGTCTTAGCTGGACGTCCACCGCGCGCTATTATCAGATCATCAATCAGGCTGTGAATCGCGCCAAGGGCGGGCAACATAGCGCGCCGTTGCTGATCGAAAGCCTGGATTTCGCCGATATAGGCCGGTCCGGCACTGCGGATGAATGGACCCATGCGGGGGAGGTTTTGACCGCCTCCGCGCGGCGTTTGGAACAGGCGGGCGCCGCTGCCCTGCTGATCTGTGCCAACAGCATGCACCGTGTCTATGACGATGTACAAGCGGGCGTCGGCATTCCCATCATCAACATCGCCGATGTCGTCGGCCAGAAGATGAAAGCCGACGGGATCAGGAAGGCGGCGCTGATCGGCACGCGCAACGTCATGACCGAAGGCTTTTACCGCAAGCGGCTGGTGTCGCACGGCATTTCGCTATTGCCGGCCGATCTGGAGCTGGCTGAACGGATCGACCGCATCGTCTATGAGGAACTGACCCTGGGCAAGGTGAGCCGCAGTTCCGAACGCTATATGAAATCGGAACTGACCGATATCGCGAAGGAAGATGTGCAGGCGGCCATCCTTGCCTGCACCGAACTGGAAATGATCGTCGATGTACGCGCCAACGTCCTGCCGATCTATGACGGCACCGCCATCCATGCGCGGGCGGGGGTCGACTTCATCCTGAGCGATTAAAATGCCGGACGCGGTAAAGGGGACGCCGGAAGCGCCCCCTTACGTCCTTTCCCATGCCTGGGCTTTTAGAAAGCCGTGCTGATCGAACAGGCCGCCGGGCCCAGAATGACGACGAACAGGGTCGGCAGGATGAAAAGGATCAGCGGGACGGTCATGATGGCGGGCAGGCGGGCCGCCTTTTCCTCGGCCCGCATCATCCGTTCGTGGCGGAACTCCGCCGATAGCACGCGCAGCGCCGAAGCGAGCGGGGTGCCGTATTTTTCGGTCTGGATCATGGTTGTCACCACGCCCTTGATCGCTTCCACCTTCACGCGCGTGGCGAGATTTTCAAACGCCATGCGTCGTTCGGTAAGGAAGGACAGTTCGATGGCGGTCAGCTGGAATTCGTCGCCCAGCTCCGGGTAGGCCTTGCCCAGTTCCCGTGCCACCCGGCTGAAGGCGGCATCCACTGTCAGGCCCGCTTCCGCGCAGATCACCAACAGGTCGAGCGCGTCGGGTATGCCCTTGCGGATCGCAGCCGCGCGCTTCTGGATCTTGTTATCGATGAACAGGTCGGGGGCCTTGTAGGACAGCAGCAGCGCCACGGCGAAGGCCATGAACCGCTTTGCGCCACCCCAATCCGGGAAAGTCTCCAGGCCATAGAGCATCAGTGCAGCGGTCCCGCCGACGACGATCGGCAACACCATCCGACCGAAGATGATGGCGACAGCCCAGTCCTTGGACCGGATGCCAGCCTGCCCCAGCCGGATTTGCGCTTCCTTCAGCTGGTCGTCCTGCAGCACCTTCAGGCTCGACAGGAATGACCGCATCTGGTCGGTCGTCTGGTTCTTCTTGACCAGCTTCGCGCGACGGCGGGCGGTGGAGGCGGTGATACCCGCTTTCAACTGTTCACGCCGTTCGTTCAGCGCCTTGACCCGTTTGGCCATCGGGTCGCGCACTGTTGTCACCGCATAAAGCGCGAACAAGGTGGCTAGGGTGGCCAGCGCCGCGAGCAATGTGCCGATGTCGGTCGCGGTCATGCCGAACAAGGTGCCGCCGGGGACGGGAGCGGATTCCATGATTATGTCCTTCCCATCAAATTTCGAAACTGATCATCTGCGCCATGATGAATGCGCCAATGCTCATCCAGCACATGCCGCCGATGCCGATCACCTGCATCAGCGACAGGCCGAACAGGCCCGCCGGGTCGGGGGTGAAGAACGGCGACATATAGTCGAAGTTGATATAGCAGATCATCCCGAACACCAGGAACGGCAGCGCGCCGATGATGTAGGCAGAAGCCTTGGATTCCGACGACATGGCCCGAATCTTGAGTTTCATCTGCGAACGCTGACGCAGCACCGTGGCCAGGTTGGACAGCGTTTCCGCCAGGTTGCCGCCGGTTTCCCGCTGAATGGCAAGGCTGATGACGAAAAACTGGAATTCCGGCGTGTCCAGACGATCGGCCGTTTCCTGCATCGCCTGATCCATCGTCTTGCCGATCTTGATGCGTTCGGTGATCAGCTTGAATTCTTCACCCACAGGGCCTGGAACTTCGGATGCCACGACGCTGAGCGTTTCGGAGATCGGCAGGCCAGAACGCAAGCCACGCGTCATAAGCTCAAGTGCGTCCGGGAATTTGCTTGTGAACCGCAGCACCCGCTTCGTGATCAGGCGACCCACCCACATATGGGGCAGGCCCAGACCTGCCGCCAGGCTGAGCATAACGGCCAGCAGGGGCGGGTAGCCACGCATGAACATCAACGCGCAGACCACGAGGGCAATGACGGCGCAGGTGGTCATATAGTTGTTGAGCGTCCACTTCTTGCCCGTCGCCTTCAACCGTTTCGTCAGGTTTTCCGGGTTGGGGACAAGCGACGTCAGCATCTTCATTTCAGCGCCGGTTTGGCGATTGGAAATCGCCTTGCGCATCCGCGCTTCCAGGATCGCGTCATGTGAGCCGCCGTGGCGTGCGCGGATGAGACCGACGCGGCGCCTGCTTGCCTTCCCGACCGACGGCCCGGAAATGGCCATGGCGACCATCCCGAACAGAGTCAGCAGCAGCACCAAGAGCAGGAAGAAATTGCCGTCCATGTGATAGCCCGTTCCGTGAGGGAGTGCCGCTTAGTTCTGCGCCGCAGCCTTGCCCTTGCGGCGGACAGGGATGCGGGATTTGAGGCCCGCAATCTTGCCGAGCAGGGAGTCGCCCTTCTTTGTCGGCTTGCCGTCGCCTTCATCCTCTTCCGCCGCGCCGATAACCGCGTCGAGCAGGCTGACGCAGGCCGCGCCAACCTTGTTGCCCTTTGCGGTTTCAGCCAGGGTCTTGCCCAGCTTGGCCGACTGGGCGGCGATGCGCAGGTCGAACGGGATCAGGATGTCGATCTTGCGTTCGATCGACGCTTCGAAATCCTTGCGGCTGATTTCCGGCACGCCGGGATGGACCCGGTTGGCGACGACCAGCACGCGCGATTGCGGAGCGTTGCTCTTCAGCCAGGACAGGACGCGGATCGAATCGCGCGCCGCAGCCAGTGTCAGTTCGGTGACGACCACCGTGACATTGGCATCCCCCATCAGGTGCGGGTGCTGGATCAGCATGTTGCGCGGCAAGTCGATGACGGTGCATTCGAATGCGGACCGGAATTCTTCCAGCAGCTGATAGAAAGCGCCGCCGTCCGTCAGCATCGGCTGATTGATCGGTGCTTCGGCCGACAGAATGGCGAGCGTTTCGCTGGCGCGGACCATGGCGCGTTCGATAAACAGGCCGTCGATACGGCTGGGATTTTCGATCGCATCGGTCAGGCCGCGACCCGGTTCCAGATCCATTGCCAGCGCCGCGGTGCCGAAATGGACATCCAGGTCGAGCAGGGCGGTTGGACGCTGATGCTTGGTGCTGAGCAGCCAGGCGAGCGACGTCGCGATACTGGAAGCCCCTACGCCACCGCGCGTACCGATGACCGCAGTGGTGATATGGGTATGTTCGGGCGCGGCATCGCGTGGTGCAAAGAACACCGCCTGCGCTTGCGCCAGCGCCTCACGCAGCTGGTCAGCACCAAATGGCTTCAACAGATAATCCTGTATGCCGCTGGCCAGCAGGTCGCGGTACAGGCGCACGTCATTGACCTGCCCGGCTGCGATCACGACCGTTCCGGGCTCACAGACTTCGGCAAGGCTGTTGATGTCGTTGAGCGGGTCGCCGCTTTCGGACATGTCGACGAACAGGATTTGCGGGCTGGCGGTGACCGACAGGCTCTGCACTGCATTGCGCATGCCGCCCTTGTTCACTTTTTCAGGGGCCCATCCCATTTCGGAAACGATGACCGACAGCAGGTCGTGGCTGTGGTCGTCGCATACGAAGGCGTGGAAGGGATCACGCTGGCCGGTCATTCCGGGTTTCCAGGGCGCGTTCATCTCAATTGCCTCCATATTGGGATTTAAGTTCGCCCGATCCGGTCGGCGTCTTTTCGCGATAGGTGGAAATCGCGCGGTTCGACGTCGCGGTGCGCAGGTCACTGTCGCTGCTCTGGCCACGGACCAGATCTTCAGGGTCAGCGATCATCGCGGCCAGATTGCCGTTCACGCCACAGCCGAAATTGGCCGATGTTCCCATCTGCATGCTGCTTTCGGCCTTGTCCGACCAGTCGGGACAGCCAGGAACGCTCGCACTGGCGCGGCGCACGATCAGGCGGACGCTGCCGTCGGGAGCCTGTCCCGCAGCAGCGGAGCTGTCTTCGCCGATCAACATGCCCCGGCGGCCCAGAACATCGGCGATGCCTTCGCGCAGGGACGGGCTGTAATATGCGCCGTCGGTGACCAGTGCGACCTTGTCGCCATAGCCAAGGCCAATCGAGGCGAGCCAGTCCTGAAGGCGGACCGCCTCGGTTGCCGTAAGACCGCCATCGGGTCCTGCCTGCACGTCATAGGTGAAGGCGGTGTGGCTGACGACCGGCTGGTGAACCGATTCGAGGCCGCGATTGTCATGCTGGCAAGCGGCGAGCGGCAGGGCCAGCAGCGCAAGCGCGCTGACGCGAAGCATCGTCCGGGACGCACGGGTAATGGGTGACATCATGATCATGTCCTTCGTCCTTCGGATCAGAAGCTGAAGCCGGGAGCGGCGTTCGACTTGGCCTGCCGCTTGCTCTCGTTTCGCGCGGCGACGGCGGGCATCGACGATGAAGCCTGCGGGCCGGGCGGTGGGATTTGTTCGACCGGACCACGGCTGGGCATGGGCGCGCGAGCGCCGCTGACGCCGTCATGGCCTTGCTGGAGGAACAGTCCCTGTCCCTGGTTGGCGTTGCGGAAGCCGTCAGTGGGCAGACGCACGTCGGATGCGTTGATCGGCTTCACGAGATACGGCGTGACGACGATGACCAGCTCCGTTTCGTTACGCTGGAAAGAACGCGACTTGAACAGGCTGCCCAGGATGGGGATATTGCCCAGGCCGGGAACCTTGTTGACCGAATTGCCGGTGTCGTTGCTGAGCAAACCTGCAATCATGAAGGCCTGGCCAGAGCCAAGTTCCACCGTGGTTTCAGCGGTGCGGGTCTTTAATGCCGGGACGTTCAGGTCGACCGAAAAGTCGAGGGTCGACACTGTCGGGCGTACGCGCAGCGAGATACGCCCGTCCGCCAGAACGGTCGGCGTAAAGGCAAGCTGCACGCCATATTGTTTCCATTCCAGGCTGTTGCCCTGCGTGCCGTTGCTCACGGTGTAGGGGAATTCGCCACCGGCCAGGAAGCTGGCGGTTTCCCCCGAAAGTGAAGTCAGGTTTGGCTGAGCCAGCGTCGTGGACAGGCCAGCCGATTCGGCCAAGTCCAGCGCGCCGGCGACATCGATGCCGAACAGCTTTGCAACGCCGCCCAGGCTGTACCCGCCATCGATGGGCGAGGTGAAGCTCCACAGATTACGCGCAGGGTCATAATCGGCGAAGTCGCGAGTGCCGCCGCCGACAAAGCCGATCTTGTTGTTGGTGCCGCCGCCGTCGAAGCTGGAGAAGTTCGTCCCAATCTTGTGGCCGACATCGCGGCTGACTTCGGCGATCTTGACCTGCAGGTTGACCTGCAGCGGCGTGGCCGTGCGCAGACGGCTGACCACGGTCACGTCCTTGCCCACGAAAGCCTGAGTCAGGCGCTCGGCCTCTGCCGCGTCTTCAGGTGCGGCGATCGTGCCGGTCAACAGGACCATGCCATTCATCTTGTTTACCGCGATGTTCGCGTTCGGCATGGCCAGGTCCAGCATGTCGTCGATGCTGGTCAGGTTGTTGCCCACCCGGACTGTGCCGGAAAACAGCACCTTGCCGTTCGTCGCGGTCACGAACACGGTCGTTTCGCCCGGCTTTTTGGCGATCAGGTAAAGCTGGTTTTGTGCGCGGACATGAACGTCCACGACTTCGGGATCGGCGATCACCACATCGGACATTTTTGCCGACAGATTGACCACCCGGCTGCCGCCGACCGACATCAGGATCGCATTGTCCTGCATTGCGGCCGGAGCGGCGTTGAGTGCGGCGGTCGGCGTGGCGGCGATGGCGACGGCCAGGCCCAGCGCGATCGCGGGGCCGACGAGCGGTTTGACCGCTGCCTTGCCTGCGTGAAGGTGGAAACGCTTCATCTTACTTCCCCCCGACCGGAACTTCGGTCACATTGGTGCCGCGAGCGACGCGGATGACAGGGCCGTTCAGGGCGACTGCGCCGGTGCCCGATCCCCCTGCGGGAACGGCTGCCCCCTGCAAAGGCTTGGCGGGGACGTTGCTGCGCTGATAGCGTGACACGTCGGCGCCGGTTGAAAAGGTGCCGCCCCGGTCGATCGGACGCGCCGCCAATTTGGCGATTATCGTCTTTTCGGCCTGCTGGCTGGCGCCGTTGGGCAGGTCGATGTCGGCACCGGCGATTGCAGCGTCCAGCTCTGACGGATTATCAGCCAGCGAACGCAGCGACAGCGACAGCGAACCGATCGTCTGTGCGACCGCAATCTTTTCGGCAATCTTGGGCGTCACTTCCAGGGTGACGTTGGAATAGGTCTGGACGACCGGCTTGCCGTCGTCGCCCATCGCGTCCATGCGCTGGTCGGTGGCGAGCACGCGCAGGTTGCGCAGGATCGTTTCGGAAACCTTGAGTGGATCGCCTTCGCCCCCGCCGCTGACGCTTTGCGTCAGGACCAGGTCGATGCGATCGCCGGGGAAGACAAATCCGGCGACGGAATTCTGAGCGGACACCGGCACCGTCACGGCGCGCATGCCCGGCCCAAGAGCCGCAGCCAGGAAGCCGCGATCACCCGGCTTGATTACCGAACCCAGCGTCATCGGCTGGCCAACGGAAATGGCGGTGCGAATGACGCTGCCGATCAGCTTGGCCGGATCAGCCTGTCCCTTGATATAATAGGCCTGTTCGACCAGATCCTTGGGCCAGGGCTGAAAACGGAAGCTTTCCGCATTCAGGATCGAACCTACGGGCAGCGCCTTGGTGGCGACCAGCACATGGGGCTGGTCTGCTTCCACCGGCATCGCCGATGCACCCGCCTGGGGCGCGCCCGACGAACTCAGCATGTTGCGCGCTAGAAGGGCCGTCGTGACCGCTATGATAAGCGCTCCGACTAGCAGAACGATTTTCTTGGCGTCCATGATGAAATTCGTCTCCCTCAAACAGGCGAGTTCCGCCTGAACCTTCATGATTACGCAAATTGGTTAAGATATCGTTCGCCAATCAGCCACAAAGCCGCCACCGATATTGCGACGCCATAAGGTATTTCTGGCTGGCCCAGTCGGCGGGTCATGCGATGGTGGACGACGGTAACGATAGTGACCACGCCGCCCAGGATCGCCATCACCATCAGCATCGACAACAGGGGTTGCCATGGGAACCAGAGCGCGAGCGCGCCCAGCATTTTTACGTCTCCGCCACCCATGCACCCAAAGGCGAACAGGACTGCGAAAATCGCGAAAACCGCCAGTGCCAGTATCAGCTGTACAGCCATGCCGGGCCAGAACGGCAGGCCATTGGCAAGCCACCAAAGAGGCGCCATGGCCGCGATAGACAGGTTCAGCCGATTGGAGATGATCCGCGACCGCAGGTCCGTTATGGACGCAGCGATCAGCAGCAGCCCCAAGGCGCACAACAGCGCCAGTTTGAAATATTCCCCCGTCATGACTCTAATCTTCTAGACCGGATGGCTTACCAAACCGTAACCATGCGCCCCATGGATTCGCCCCTATTTACTCCACCGGCCTTTGACCGTCGCGCCTGGCCGATGAATGGGCGGCTGGATTTCTGGCATGCGCCCGATGGTTGGCCGCTGCGGCGCTATCGCCTGGGCGACGGCAATCGCGGACGGATGCTGGTGTTGGGCGGGCGCGGCGACATGATCGAGAAGTATCTCGAAGTCATCCATCATTGGGCGGAACAGGGGTGGGCGGTCACCACCTTCGACTGGCGCGGGCAGGGGGGATCGGGCCGACTGACCGCCGATCCGCTTTGCGGCCATATCGAAGATTTCGGCCAATGGATCAGCGATCTTATCAGCTTCGCCACCGACTGGCGCGCCGAAGGCGAAGGTCCCACCGTGATCGTCGCGCACAGCATGGGCGGCCACTTGCTATTGCGCGCGCTGGCCGAAGGGATGCCGACGCCCGATGCCGCGGTTGCCGTTGCGCCTATGATTGGCGTTCATGCAGGCCTGTTGCCGCCTTGGCTGGCCCGGTTCATCGCGCGGACAATGTGCGCGCTGGGCTTTGAAGCGCGGCAGGCATGGACCCAGAAGGAAGAATCCAGCTGGCAACGCGCCGCCAGGCAAAAACGGCTGACCCATGATCCAGATCGTTATGCCGACGAGCTATGGTGGCGTGATCATAGCCGGGACATCGCCTTGGGACCGCCCAGTTGGAGATGGGTTGCGCAGGCGCTGGAATCGACCCGGTCGCTGGCGCGGGCCCAAGCGCTGGACCGGATTGCCATGCCCTTGTTGATCCTGGCCGCGCGCCACGATCGGCTGGTTTCCACCCCGGCAATCCAGCGTGTTGCCAAGCGTATTCCGGGCGCACGCCTGCATATCTACGGGCGAGACGCGGCGCACGAGATATTGCGTGAAAGCGATCATGTTCGGATGGACGCGCTATGCCGGATCGACGCCTTTTTCGACGAGGCTGCTCCCGCATGATCCGATTTGACATCGTCATCGTCGGTGGCGGCATCGCGGGGGCCAGCTTGGGCGCGCAACTGGCGCGACACGCGTCCGTCCTGATGCTGGAGCAGGAACCGAACGCGGGCTACCACGCCACTGGCCGTTCAGTCGCGTTCTGGGAAGAAACCTATGGCGGTCGCGTCGTCCAGCCGCTGACGACGGCTTCGGGTCCGATGCTCCGTTCCCCCGCCCCGGATTTCGCCAGCGGGTCCTTGCTGACGCCGCGACAAACCCTCCATATCGGTCGCGCGTCCGACACCGGCGCGCGCGATCGGTTGATGGATGATTTTTCCGACCGGGTCGACTTGCGCCGGGTCGATCCCGCCGCTCTGCTGCCAAGACTGCGTCCTGAATGGACCATTGGCGTGCTGGAACCGGACGTGTGCGACATCGATGTCGCGGCGTTGCATCAGGCCTATCTGCGCCAATTTCGCGGACTGGGTGGTGAATTGCGCACCACATGCCGCCTTGAAAGCGCCGTCAGCGAAGGGGCGGGCTGGAGGATCGGCACGGAACAGGGCGAAGTCCATTGCGGCCTGCTGGTCAATGCGGCGGGGGCCTGGGCCGATCATGTCGCCCAGTTGAGCGGCGTCGCGCCCATCGGCATTGCGCCGCTTCGTCGCACGGTCGTGCAATTGCGCGTGCCATCCCTTCCGTCGCCAGACTTGCCTTTGGTCATGGACCTGCAATCGCAATTCTACTTTCGGCCAGAGGGGCGGGACCGCATCTGGCTGACCCCGCATGATGAAGAGCCGTCGCCGCCATGCGACGCCGCGCCAGAAGAACTGGCGGTGGCTCAGGCGATTGCACGTTTCCAGCAGGTGGTGGACTGGCCGATCGAAGCGGTCGAGCGCAGATGGGCCGGACTGCGCAGCTTCGCGCCCGACCGTGCGCCGGTCTATGGGTTCGATCCGATCCGCCCGAATTTCTTCTGGTTCGCGGGACAGGGCGGCTTCGGCATCCAGACGGCCCCGGCAGCCGCACTGCTGGCGGCCAGCCTGGTGACAGGCGATTCGCTGCCTTCATCCATCGCTACGCTGGACACTGCCGCTTATGATCCGGCCCGCTTCCGCTGAAAGATCAGGCAGCCCGGAAGCGTTCCGCTGCGGCGCAGGCGAGTTGGTCGGCCCGCTCATTTTCCGGGTGGCCGGCATGGCCCTTCACCCATTGCCACGCGACTTTGTGGCGGGCCTGCGCGGCGACCAGCGCCTGCCATAGATCGCCATTCTTGACCGGTTTGCGGTCCGCTGTGCGCCAGCCATTTTTCTGCCAGCCGAAAACCCATTTCGTGATGCCGTCCATCACATATTTGCTGTCGGTATAGATCGTCACGCTGCATGGCCGCTTGAGCGCGTTCAGCGCTTCAATGGCCGCCATCATCTCCATCCGATTATTGGTGGTCTGGGCCTCGCCGCCTGAAATTTCCTTCTCGGTGGAACCAGAACGCAGCACCGCACCCCAGCCGCCGGGGCCGGGATTGCCCTTGCATGCACCGTCGGTAAAGATTTCGACCTTGGAAGCGGCACTAACCCCGCTGCCCTGCGAAGTCGGGGAGGCGGACATCTGGTCGGCCATTATATGTCCAGCAAATCCGCTGGAGTGGCCTTCGCGTAAAAGTCCAGACGCCGCAGATAGGCGAGCGGGTCCTTGCGCGTCACCATCGCGTCGGCGGGCGTGTTGATCCAGTCATAGGCGCGGGTCAGCAGAAAACGCAGCGCGGCGCCCCGGCACAGGATCGGAAAGGCCGCCCGTTCCGCTGCCGACAGCCCATGCGCCGCTTCATAGCCTGCGATCATCGCGCGTCCCCGATCGCCGAACCATGTTGCACCGTCGTTGCTGAAACACCACGCGCCATGCGTCACCGCCAGATCATAGGCGCGGATGTCGGTGCAGCTGAAGTAGAAGTCGATAAGGCCGGTGACCTCTTCACCCAGCATCAGCACATTGTCCGGGAACAGGTCGGCATGAATGACGGCGCGGGGCAGGTCGGCTGGCCAGTGCACATCCAGGAAGGCGAGTTCATCGGCAACGCGTTGATGAAGGCCGGGGGCGATGTCGTTGAAATGCTCGCCGCATTTGTCGGCCAGGTCATGCCAGCCCGGCAGATCCAGCGCGTTGCGGCGTTCGCCCGCAAAACCTTCCGCCGCCTTGTGCAACTGCCCCAACGCCGCGCCCGCCGCACGCGCCTGCCCGGCTGTCGGTTCAGTCACCGAAATGCCGGTCAGAAATTCGATCAGGCAGGCCGGACGGCCGCTCAATTGCTGCAAACGCCTGCCCTCGCGATCGGCGATAAAACGCGGCACCAGGCAGCCCCGGTC
Organism: uncultured Sphingobium sp.; assembly: GCA_946885845.1. Next base: position 41,032 of record CAMPHJ010000007.1, read on the forward strand.
CCCCAGATGGTCGAGCAGGTCCATGAAGAAGGGAAGATCGGCTTCATCCACGCGCTTTTCATACAGCGTCAGGATATAGCGGTGGCCATTGCCGTCGGCGCCGGTGGTTTCCAGCAGGTAATTACTGTTTTCCACCCCTTCGGCGATGCCCTTGGCCGATACCAGCCGACCAGCGTCATAGCGGGTGAGGAAGGCGTCGATATCCTCCGCCGGAACATGGGTATATACGGCCATGGTTCAGGCAGGCTCCAGTCCACGCGGCAGCTTGAAGGCGATGTTTTCGCGCGCGGTTTCCAATTCTTCCTCATCCACCTCAAATTGCGTGCGCAGTTGGTCGATCACTTCGCGCACCAATATTTCGGGGGCCGACGCGCCTGCTGTCAGCCCCAAGGTCTTGACGTTGCGCAGCCAGTTGAAGTCGATTTCGTCGGCGCGCTGGATCAGGCGGGCGGGCGTTCCCTCCCGCTCGGCCACTTCGACCAACCGGACAGAATTGGAACTGTTGGGCGCGCCGATCACGTAAATCGCTTCACATGCCGAAGCGATCGCCTTGACCGCCGATTGACGGTTCGACGTGGCGTAGCAGATATCTTCGCCCTTGGGCGCATGGATCGCCGGAAAGCGACGTTGCAGCGTCGCGACGATCGCCGCCGTATCGTCCACCGAAAGCGTCGTCTGCGTCAAAAAGGACAGGTTGTCGGGGTCGGCGGCAGTGAAGCGCTCCGCATCCTCGACCGTTTCGATCAGCGTCATGTGGACGGCGTCCACCTGGCCGAAGGTCCCGATCACTTCCGGGTGGCCCCTGTGCCCGATGAACAATATGTGGCGGCCTGCTTCCACCTGCCGTTCCGCCTGGCGATGCACTTTGCTGACCAGTGGGCAAGTGGCGTCCAGATAGTCGAGGCCGCGTTCCTCCGCCTTGGCCGGGACCGCTTTAGGGACGCCATGGGCGGAAAAGACCACGGGCACGCCGTCGGGCACCTGATCCAATTCCTCGACAAAGACCGCGCCCTTTGCCCGCAAACTATCGACGACATATTTGTTGTGGACGATTTCGTGCCGGACATAGACGGGCGCGCCATATTTCTCGATCGCCTTTTCGACGATGACAATGGCGCGGTCGACGCCTGCGCAAAAGCCGCGCGGCGCGGCGATCAGCAGTTTCAGATGCGGGCGGCCGGTGGTCGAAGGGGCGGTCATGACTGCCGCTTAGGCCAATGTCGCGCCGGAAGAAAGGGGGGAGAGGGGCGTCTGGGACTGCGCCGCTCCCCATTACACGGCGCAGTTTGGATGGCGCGTTCGGTAGTGGGTCAGTTTGAAATTAGCGCACGAAAATGACAGGGTGGCGATCTAGCCGCCGCAATGCCATATTGATGGCATGACAGAGAAGAAGCCGAAACGCCCGCGCGATCCGAACCAGCTTGCGAAGCTGATGGTGGATATTGCCACGGGCGAAGCTGACCAGTCGGTGCCGAGTGCCAATGAGAAGCGCGCATCAAAGGCTGGCACTGCTGGCGGACCTGCGCGGGCGAAAGCCCTCACGCCCGCGCAGCGATCAGAGATTGCGAGCATCGCAGCCGCCGCTCGGTGGAAGAAAAGCTAAGCGGCTTCGTCGTCTTCGTCCGACGCCTTACGCCATTCGATGTCGGGGCCAAAATCAGCCTCAAGCGTAATGGGTTCCTGATCGGGGTTCGCCGCTGCCCAATGATCAAGATCGAATTGCAGCTGCACGACATCACCAACAACCTGTTCGCGACGCCTGTTTGTCGAACGCACCATCTGCGAACGAGTAGCGTCGTCGATATCAACCCAATAGAAGAAAGTTTCTTGCCCTTGCTTAATGGGGAGTGAGTGATAGGCGCGATAAGGGCGGCCAGTTTTACGGTCAGTCCGCATCTCTTCGCGCGCAGCTTGGCTAATCTGCTTGACCAACATCTTCATCGGGTCAGTGGGAGCAGGAAGCTCGACACCATTCTTTACGGCGAATTTTGCGATCTCGACTGGATCAAGCTCGGTTTTTCCGGTCTTGACCTTATACAATTTGATCATCTGTTGAAGAGTTTTACTGCCAGCCATTTTTCTTAGCCTTCCCGTTTTGATTAGTCGTCTGTCGGATGAATGTCGCCAAATCCATCCGTTTCCGCGCTGGGAATTACATGCTCCCGGACCGGTTCCAAATGCTGGCGAAACTTGTGATAGTGGCCTGTGTGACGTTGTAACTGGCCTGCTACCAGCCCTGGGTGAACCTTGATTGTTCGCGCGAAACCAATGAGATCGCGTTCCGAAAAATATGGAGCTTTGCGGCGGATAAAAGCTTCCATCATGTTGGCGGGAACGCAAAAATTCGCTGCCGCAAAATCTGCTATAGCTTCCTGCTGGGCCACGGTCGGCTTTAGATCGACTCTAGCGCCGTGGCCAATATCGATGTCCAGCATAGCTTCACCATCCATGCCGTCGCGGTTTCGCACATGCTCAAGCTCGTGCCGCAATACGAACAGGAAATTGTCGATCCGATCAAACCGGATTGTCATACCAATGACGGGCGACTTTTCGTCCAGCCACAGGCAAACCCCGTCGATCTTCCCGCCGGGAAGACCTTGAACGATCACAAAGCGAATACCGGCCTCTGCCAATATACGCGGCACCTTCCTCATATTTTCGGCATGGCCGCGCAGCAAAGATATTTTCTCGATTGCCGCCTCAACCGCTTCTGGTGAGTATCGCCCCACCAACATGCCCTCCGCAATAGACTTTACACGGTAAAGCCATACTAGCTGCGAAGGATTAGCATCGACGCTTGTTAGGGTCTTTTTTGCGGCATGTGGCAGAATTTCGACATCTTCGATCCTATTTACCTTGAAAAACCGACAAAGTTCATTCTCGACACTTTCAGTATCTTGGATGCCATCTGCAATGAGCCAGCCGCGCTCGATCATCTTGGAAACAGGAAGGTCTCCGTAAATTGTCGCCCTGTTCACGCGGCGGACACTAGGACGCTCTTCGATGCGGGCTTTCGCAAGGTCGTATTGATGTTGCAGTTCGAGAAATACATGCGCCTCGACCGCAAACACATCCTCAAGCGCAATGGCCAGCTTTGCGCTCACTTTAGTCTGGCCTGAAATAAGTTTCGAAACGCTCGTTTCCCCCATCTCCAAAATCAAAGCGAGCGCCCGCTTCGTCCAGCCCCGCTCCTCCAGCAGGCTCTCAATTAATTGTCCTGGTGTTCGGTGTTCCATCTATATCCCCACGATGATAAGGCGCGATATTCCAACTTGCTCAAAATGTCAAACTGACCCTTATGCTTGACTATGGGCGGAAAGGGCTGTATTGAAAATGCATGAACAAGCTGACCATCGAAGAGCGCGCCCGCATCCTCCACCTTCTCTGCGAAGGCATGAGCATCCGGGCGATCACGCGACTGACTGGCGCGAGCAAGAACACTGTTGCCAAGCTGCTTATCGACGCCGGTAAGGCTTGCGCGATCTATCACGACGCCAACGTGCGGAACGTGAAGGCCGCTCGCGTTCAGGTCGATGAAATCTGGTCGTTCACCTATGCCAAGCAGAAGAACGTAGCCACCGCGAAGGACGCCCCGGAAGGCGCTGGTGATACATGGACTTGGACCGCGATCGACGCCGATAGCAAGATGATCCTATCCTATCTCGTGGGCGGTCGGGACAGCGAATATGCCATGTGGTTCATGGATGATCTGGCCTCGCGCCTTGCTAACCGCGTCCAGCTTACCAGTGACGGCCACCGTGCCTATCTGGAGGCTGTGGAAGGCGCTTTCGGTGCCGATGTCGATTACGCCCAACTCGTGAAGCTGTATGGCAATACGCCGGGTTCGGAAGTCCGCTACAGCCCTGCAGAATGCACCGGTATCCGCAAGCGCACGGTTGAAGGTCGCCCCGACGCCGATCATGTCAGCACCTCTTATGTGGAGCGCAGCAACCTCACCATGCGTATGCACATGCGCCGCTTCACGCGCCTGACCAACGCCTTTTCCAAGAAGGTCGAAAACCACGCTCACGCCGTTGCCCTGCATATGATGTATTACAACTTCGTCCGCATTCATAAGACGCTGCGCGTCACCCCGGCGATGGCCGCTGGCGTTTCGGATCGCCTTTGGGATATTGCTGACATCGCCAAGCTGGTGGAAGATGCAGAAGGCAAGCCCACGAAGCGCGGTCCCTATAAAAAGCAGGGTCAGATTTCAAACTGACCCACTACCGCGCGTTCCTTTCGGTTGCGCACCGGGCGGGCTGCGGATAAGAAGCCCCACGCCTTTTCCCCAAGGATTATCCCGTGACCTTTTCCCGAATTGCGCTGACTGGAATGCTTGCCCTGGCTCTTGGGGCCTGTTCGAACCGGGGAGAGATTGATTCCACTGGCGGCATCGTGGCCGTTCGTTCGGCCTGTCCGGTGGCGGCCATTCCCGCACAGACTGGCGACATCACACTGTTCAGCCCGGCTGGCCGCACAGACGCCGCGGCCATAGATGTGGTGGCGAACATCACCGATTTGCGGTCGACCTGTTCGGAAGGCGCGCAATTTTATAGCGAGGCGACGTTCACCGTAAACGCCCGCCGCAGCGACGCCAGTGTCGCTCGCCAGGTTACGCTGCCCTATTTTTCCGCCGTGGTCCGTGGCGGTAACGCCGTGGTGGCCAAGCGCATCGGTCAGGTGGTCCTCGATTTCCCTGCTGGTCAATATCGCGCCAGCACGACTGCCAAGGCCGGTTCCTATGTGGACCGGACGGCAGCGACCCTGCCTGCCGACATCCAGCGCAAGATCACGCAGAAGCGCAAGGCGGGTGATGAAGATGCGGCGATTGACCCGTTTTCCCAGCCCGACGTTCGCGCGGCGCTGCAACGCACCAGTTTTGAATTGCTCGTGGGCTTCAACCTGACCCAGGACCAACTCCGATATAACGCTACTCGTTAAAGCCAGCCATTCACCCGTTCGGGCTGAGCGTGTCGAAGCCCTCTACTTGTGAAGAGAAGAGCAGCCTTCGACAGGTTTCGGGACGAACGGATGTTTTGAGAAAGTTCGTTCCTTGTCCCTCTATATCCGTTTCACCGCCCATCTGAATGCCGTGCTTGACGCGCTGGAGGCTGACGGCACGCTGCCTGCCGGGCTCAATCGCAAGCCGGTGACGGTAGAACCGCCCCGCGACCCAAGTCATGGCGACCTGGCCACCAACGCGGCCATGGTGCTGGCAAAGCCTGCCGGTACGAATCCGCGTGCGCTGGCGGAAAAGATCGTCGCGGGCCTTGAACAATTGGACGAGGTGGAAAGCGCAACCATCGCCGGACCCGGTTTCATCAACCTGACGCTGACCGACCCCACATGGCGCGCGGAACTGGCCGCCATCCACGCCGAAGGCGCCGATTATGGCCGGTCGCAGATAGGTGACGGCGTCACCGTCAACGTCGAATATGTCTCCGCCAACCCTACCGGTCCCATGCATATGGGTCATTGCCGTGGCGCGGTGGTGGGTGACGCGCTCGCAACCCTGCTCGAATATGTCGGGCACAAGGTCATTCGCGAATATTATATCAACGACGCGGGCGGCCAGGTCGACGTGCTCGCGCGTTCAGCCCATGTCCGTTACCGTGAGGCATTGGGTGAAGATGTGGGGGCGATCCCCGATGGCCTGTATCCCGGCGACTATCTGGTCCCCGTTGGCCAGGCGCTGGCCGCCGACTTTGGCGATAAATATTTAGGCGCGCCGGAGGATGAATGGCTCGTCCTGTTCCGCACCCGCGCCGTGGCCGCGATGATGGATATGATCCGCAGCGACCTTGGGTTGCTGGGTATCCGTCATGACGTCTTTTCATCCGAAGCCGAATTGCAGGCCGCCGGAAAGCCCGAAGCCGCGGAGAAATGGCTGCGCGACCATGACTTCGTCTATGATGGCGTGCTTGAAGCGCCCAAGGGCGACACGCCCGAAGACTGGGAGCCGGTCGAGCTGCCCCTGTTCCGGTCGACCCGTTTCGGCGACGATCAGGACCGCCCGATCAAGAAGTCGAACGGCGCATGGACCTATTTCGGCGCGGACATGGCCTATCATTTCCAAAAGGCGCAGACCGCCGACCAGCTGATCGACATCTGGGGCGCGGACCATGCCGGTACGGTGAAGCGCATCCAGGCCGCCGTCGCCGCGCTGACGGAAGGCAAGGCGCGCTTCGACGTCAAGCTCATCCAGATGGTCCGCCTGCTCCGCGATGGCGAGCCGGTGAAGATGTCCAAGCGGGCGGGCAATTTCGTCACGCTGGCCGATGTCGTGCGCGAAGTGGGCAAGGATGTGGTCCGCTTCACCATGCTGACGCGCAAGGCCGACGCGCAGATGGATTTCGATTTCGCCAAGGTGGTGGAGGCGTCGAAGGACAATCCGGTCTTCTACGTTCAATATGCCCATGCCCGTATTTCCTCACTGGGCCGCAAGGCGCAGGAGGCGGGCATCGATCTTCCCGCACCCGACCTGTCCCGCCTTGGGACGCAGGAACTGGGGCTGGTGAAGCTGGCGGCGCAGTTCCCCCGCGTGGTGGAAGGGGCGGCGTCGGCCCGTGAGCCCCACCGTATCGCCTTTTATCTCAATGACTTGGCTTCGGAATTCCATGGCTGGTGGAATGTCGGAAACGATAATCCCGACGCGCGGGTCATCCAGATGGGCGATCCCGCTACCACATCCGCGCGCCTTTTCTTGAGCCGCGGAATCGGGCAGATCATCCGCAACGGCCTTGCCCTGATGGGCGTGGCCGCTTTGACGGAAATGCAATAGGCCAAGCGGAGGCAAGGGTAAGATGGGCGACTATGCGCGGGGGAGGCTCGATCTCGACGATGACGAGCGTCTGCCCTGGCTCGAGCCTGCCATGGAAGATGAAGACGAGGATGGCCTTTCGCCGCTGCGGCTGTTGGGCTTCATCCTGTGTGGCCTGTTGCTCATCGGTGTCGTCGTTGCGGGCGTGTGGCTCATGCAGAATCGGGGCGACGCGGGCGGCGAGGGCAAGCGGATTGCCGCGCCCGCTGGTGACTACAAGGTCCCGGCGAAGGAAGCCGACGCCAAGAAGTTCGACGGCGAAGGGGATGCCAGCTTCGCCGCCAGCCAGGGCGTGGCCCGTGATGGCCGCATTGACCCCAGCCGCGTTCCTGAAGCCCCGATCAGGCCTACCGGACCTGCCGGTGATGCGCGCGTCGCCATTCCCGGCAAGCCGTCGCAAAGCGTGACGGCGCGCGTGGCGGATGAAACCAACGCACGTCCCGCCGCCAGCCAGCCGACGCGCGGCGCAGGCGGTGCCGTGATCCAGCTGGGCGCCTATGGCAGCCAGTCGGGCGCACGCGATGCCTGGGCGCGGCTGTCGAAGCGTTTTGCCTATCTGGCCCCCCTCACCATGTCGGTCGAACCGACCCAGGTCGGCGGCAGCACGCTCTATCGCCTTCGCGCCTCCGCCGGACCACAGGCCAGCACGCTTTGCGGCAAGCTGAAGGTCGCGGGGGAAAGCTGCATCGTCGTCAATTGACGATGGCCTGAAAGGGCGCGCGCCGGGATCTGGCGCGCGCTCGTTTCGGCAAGATCGGCATAGCGGTCCCGATCCCAACAAACCCCTTCGACAGCAGCGTTTCCACCCGCTACCATCTTCGGCATGAAACCCGTCATCTTCGGCCTGTCAGGCGAAACCCTCACCCCTGACGAGCGCGCCTTCTTTGCCGATGTGCAGCCCGCGGGCTACATTCTCTTTCGCCGCAATATCGCCGATCGCCAGCAGCTTCGCGCCCTGACCGACGACCTGCGCGCGCTGCATGGCCGCGACGACCTGCTCATCATGATCGATCAGGAAGGCGGACGCGTTGCACGGATGCAGGCGCCGGTCTGGCCCAGCTTTCCCCCTGCCGGGATATTCGACCGCCTTTATGATGTAGCGCCGTCCAGCGCGATCGCCGCCGCCCGCGCCAACGCGCACGCCATCGCCGTCACTCTGGCGGAGGCGGGGATCACCGTCGATGCGCTCCCGCTGCTTGATGTACGCCAGGAAGGCGCCAGCGACATCATGGGTGATCGCACATTCGGGACCGAGCCCATGCGGGTGGCCGCTTTGGGGCGCGCCGTCATCGAAGGACTGGCAAAGGGTGGCGTCGTCGGCATCGTCAAGCATATGCCGGGGCATGGACGGGCGCTGGTCGACAGCCATCTGGACCTGCCGGTCGTCACCGCCGACGAAGATGCGCTGCTGACTGACCTCGCCCCGTTCCAGACGCTCAAGGATGCGCCGATCGGCATGACCGCGCACGTCGTCTACACCGCCTGGGACGCTGACTTGCCCGCCAGCCTTTCGGCCACCGTCATCGACACCATCATACGTGGAAAGATCGGCTTTGACGGCCTGCTGATGTCGGACGACCTGGACATGAAGGCGTTAAGCGGCAGCATCCCTGAACTTGCCGCAGCAGCGGTGGCGGCGGGGTGCGACCTGGCGCTTAATTGCTGGGGTCGAATGGATGACATGGTGGGGATCGCCCGTCTGCTGCCCGACATCGGCGTGAAGTCAAAGGCCCGCTTGGACCGCGCCATGGCGTCAGCCAGGCTGGACAGGGATAATCCCCCGCTGGAAACGCTGCTGGCCACGCGCGACCATCTGCTGGCGATGGCGGCCGCGTGAGCTTTCCGGCGACAGATATTCTTCACGCGGTGGACGAAAGACCCTCGTCCGCAGCCCGCGCCGACGTGCTGACAGTCAGCTTCGACAGCTGGGAAGGCCCGCTTGACCTTCTGCTTGCCCTGGCTCGTTCGCAGAAGGTCGATCTGCGCGAAATCTCCATCCTTGCGCTGGTCGAACAATATCTTGCCCATATCGAAGGCGCGCGAAAGCTGAAGCTGGAGTTGGCAGCCGATTATCTGGTGATGGCCGCCTGGCTCGCTTATCTGAAATCGTCGCTTCTGCTGCCGCGTGAGGCACAGCCCGAACCCGCACCGGAAGAACTGGCCCTGCGGCTCCAGTTACGGCTTCAGCGACTGCAGGCCATGCGGGAAGCCAGCGCCCGGCTGATGGCCAGCGATCGGGTTGGCCGCGACGTGTTCGTGCGCCCACATCCTGAAGGATTGCGGCTGGTCCGCCGCGCGAAGTGGACGGCCAGTCTGTTCGATCTGCTGCAATGCTATGGGCAGATCCGTGCCCGGACGCAGCCCGTCGTTCATATGGTCGTGGCGCGCCCGGTCATGACGCTTGATGAAGCGATCCAGCGCGTCGGCGCATTGTTGGGCGCGGCGATCGACTGGACGGCGCTGCAATCTTTTCTGCCCACCGGTCAGGATGATGCCATGGCGAAATCCGCGCTCGCCAGCAGCTTTGTCGCAGCGCTGGAACTGGCGCGGCAGGGGCGGCTGGAAATTCAGCAGGAAGGGATATTCGAACCGATCTTCCTGCGTGCGGCGCTGCCCGAACATGGTGGAGCGCTATTGCCGTGACGCAGGAACCCGACGATTTCATCCGCGCGGTAGAAGCTGCGCTCTTCGTCGCGGAACATCCGCTGTCCCTGACGGAATTGCGCCAGCATGTCGGCGAGGGGGGCGACCTGTCCGCCACCCTGGCCACGCTGACCGGCCATTATGCCGGGCGCGGCGTCAATCTGGTGGAGCGCGGCGGGCGATGGCATTTCCAGACGGCCGCTGACCTTGCCCACATATTGCGCCGGGAAAAGGACGAAAGCCGCAAATTGTCGCGCGCAGCCATGGAAACGCTGGCGATTATCGCCTATCATGAACCCGTCAGCCGCGCCGAAATAGAGGCCATTCGCGGCGTTCAGGTGGCGAAGGGCACGCTCGACGTGCTGATGGAGGCAGGCTGGGTCCGTCCCGCCGGGCGGCGCGAAGTGCCGGGGCGGCCTCTGATCTATACGACGACAGTAGAATTTCTGTCACATTTCGGGCTTAGCAGCCGCCGTGACCTTCCCGGACTGGACGATCTGCGGGCTGCTGGATTGCTCTATCCGGTCGATCTGGCGCTGGAAGGGCTGGGTGCTCAATCCGGTCTGGAAAATGACGATGAAGACGCCTAGATAGGTTGGGTTTCAGGAGTACGTTCAAATGGGTTCCTTTTCATTGATGCATTGGGTCATCGTCCTCCTGGTGGTGATGCTGCTATTTGGTGGTGGTCGCATTTCCGGCCTGATGGGCGACGTCGCAAAAGGCATTAAGAGCTTCAAAAAGGGGATGGCGGACGACGATGATGTCACGCCCACCAAGCCCGCGACCCGTCTTGAAGGGCATCGCGTGCCTGAACAGGACGCGCCGACCGCCACGGAAGAAAAGACCAAGGCCTGATCTTTCCACCGACCGGGCGGTAGACGCGCATGTTCGATATCGGTTCGACCGAACTTTTGCTGATCGTGATCATCGCGGTGATCGTGATCGGTCCCAAGGACTTGCCTCGCGCCTTGTACAAGGTGGGACAGGTTCTGGGGAAAGCGCGCGGCATGGCCCGCCATTTCCGCACCGGCGTCGATGCAATGGTGCGCGAAGTGGAGATGGAAGAACTGGAAAAGAAATGGGCCGACCAGAACCGTCGCATCATGGAAGAGCATCCGTCGGAAACGCCGTCCGTCGTTGATGCGGAGCCGTCTTCCTCGGCGACAGATGGCGTGACTCCGCCGTCATCGCCGCCACCTTTCGTGGCCCAGTCCGCGCCCGCAGCGCCCGCTCCGGCAAGCGATGGCCCGCCCTATCTTGTGGCTCAACCCGATACGAGCAAGGGCGACCCCGCCGCATGATGGACATTGACGACAGCAAAGCGCCGCTGCTCGAACATTTGATCGAACTGCGCGGGCGGCTTTTGAAATGCGTGTGGGCTTTGTTCCTGACGGGCGCCGTCTGCTTCTATTTCTCGGAGCAATTGTTCGCTTTCCTGGTCCACCCGCTGAAGGAAGCCTTTGGCGATGGCGGCGGGCGTCTGGTCTACACGAAACTTTACGAAGCCTTTTTCGTGCAGGTAAAAGTCGCGATCTTTGGCGCTTTCTGTCTGTCCTTCCCCATCATCGCCAACCAGCTCTGGGCCTTTGTAGCGCCTGGTCTCTATGCCAAGGAAAAGAAGGCGCTGCTGCCATTTCTGGTCATGACGCCGGTGCTGTTCCTGATGGGCGCCAGTCTGGCCTATTATGTGGTGATGCCCACCGCCTTTCACTTTTTCCTGCAATTTCAGGGTAATAGCGGTGGTCTTCAAGTGGAGGCCCTGCCCAGCACCGATGCGTACCTGACGCTGGTGATGCAGTTCATTCTGGCGTTCGGCATCAGTTTCCTGATGCCCGTGCTGTTGATGTTGCTCAACCGTGCCGGTTTCGTCACCCGCGCTCAATTGATCGGGCTGCGGCGTTACATGATCGTGGCCGCGTTCGTGGTGGCCGCCGTGCTGACGCCGCCTGATGTGGTATCGCAGCTGATGCTCGCAATCCCGCTACTGCTGCTTTATGAAATCACGATCGTCGCGATCTGGTTCACCGATCGCCGGAAAGTGGTCGAAACCGACGTCACCGATACTTCCGACGCGCCCATGTAAAAAGGGCTCGCGCGATGCGAGCCCTTCGACAGACGCTGCAGCGTCCGCCTTGCTTAATCAGCTGCTTCTTCGACGGCCTGGCCAGCGCTCTGCACGTCTTTGCCTGCGCCTTCTACGGTGTTGCATGCCGCTACCATCAGCGAACCGGAAAGCAGCAGGGCGGCAAGGATCTTCTTGGTCATGTTAGTCTCCTTAAAACTTGGCCGACTGGGCACGCCAAGTCAGCAGCGGAAACAAAACCCATGGAGTTGGAATACGTTCCGCATCCGCAAACATCTTCAAAAAGAAGGAAATATCCCGAAAATAGCTGAGCCCGGAACGCGTCGGGGGGGGGGAGAAGCGTTCCGGGCTCATTTTTTTTGGACAGCAAGAGCGGGGGGCAAAAGATTTGCTATCCGAGGTGTAGAACCCCCGTCCTTTGAATTTGGTTCCCCTGATATTCGTGATCCTAAAATATTAAAATGCGCTCATATCTCAACAGGTTGGCGATTCCTCCCCATTATCCGTGAGAAAAATTCACCTTTTTCCTGTTGCGTGGACAGGTGCAAACCGGCTTCATCGACCTGTCAGATGCGGGGGCGACCTGTATTTCGATATTCCGGGCGGATAGTGGACTGCGGCAACGCTGCCTCCTCCATCGCATCTGCGCTAGTGGCCGACGTCGATTGAACGCCCTCATGCACGTTGGCCACACTATAAAGGGGAGCGGTCACGAGGGGAGCAGGCGGCGAAGGCCGGAATGAAGGGCCGGACTGATATTCGCGCCCGGAATAGGAAATGCGGAAAGAGGCTGGAGCGCCTTTTACCCCGGGCATCCGGTAAAAAATATGCGCGCCGACGACGGCGACCGGGTTAAGTGACGGTGCCCAACTGGGTCTGACCGCCAGCGTGTGGTAGAAAGTCGCAAGCCCTACCGGTGCATAGGCCTTCCCGGAAAGCGCTTCCTGCGCGATTCGTCGGGCTCGCGCCCAGCTTTGCCGGTCACTTGCGCGCGCCATCGACCCGTCGCAACTGAACGTGAACTGGCAGCGGAGATCTGTTCTTTCCGATCCCTGATAGACGACGCCGCAAACGCTGTTCGGCCAGAGCGGGCTGCGTACTCGGTTCAACACGACCTGGGCGACGGCCCGCTGACCCTCCTGCGGTTCGTTGCCAGCTTCATAATAAATCGCCGACGTCAGGCAGTTGAGCGCGCGATAGCTGTCGAGCGCCGTCCCCCCGCGAAAGACCGCAGCCGGTGCCGCTGGAGACGCGCCAAGCGTCAACACCGCGGTGCTGGCGGTTGGCCGGTAAGCGGGCAGGCGGTCGAACAATCCCTGGGCAAAGAAGAAGGCGGAACCTGGAAAGTTGGCGCCCGGCTCTTCTGCCAGGTCTTCCCGCGCGGCGGCGTCGTCCAGCAGGTCGAGCGGCGCGGCGGTGATCAGGCGCGGCGCGCCCAGCGCCAGCAACGCCAGCGCGGCGATCACCCCATGCCTTGTCCCTGCGCCCGCTCGTGCCAAGTCGTACCGTTCCTGAAAAAGCCGGAAAATCGCTTCTTCCCAAGGGCGTTAGAGTAAAAAACTTGCGATTTCCTGATCAAATTCAGGCGTGTCCCGCGCCGGGACAATGTCATCGCCAAATGTTACGGCCTATCCGCCAAGCGTCTCTTTTGCCGGATCATCATTCCCTTGCTTGGCAAGGGTCATGTCCCTCCGCTATGCCAACGCCATGCTGGTTCAAAAAGATAGCCTCGCCCTGATTGGCAACACGCCCATGGTGCGCCTTGCCGGGCCTTCAAAGGAAACGGGCTGCGACATTTTCGCCAAATGCGAATTTGCCAATCCCGGTGCGTCCGTGAAGGACCGCGCCGCGCTGTTCATCGTCAACGATGCGGAGGAAAAGGGGCTGTTGCAGCCTGGCGGCACCATTGTCGAAGGGACTGCGGGCAATACCGGCATCGGGTTGGCGCTGGTCGCCAATGCCAAAGGGTATAAAAGCATCATCGTCATGCCGGAAACGCAAAGCCGGGAGAAGATGGACACGCTACGCGCCCTGGGGGCGGAACTGGTCACGGTGCCTGCAGCCGCCTATTCCAACCCCGGCCATTTCGTCCACACATCCCGCCGGATCGCGGAGGAGACGAAAAATGCGGTCTGGGCCAACCAGTTCGACAATATCGCCAATCGCAAGGCGCATATCGTCGGCACTGCCGAGGAAATCTGGACCCAGATGGATGGGCAGGTCGACGGCTTCACCTGCGCGGCGGGGACCGGCGGCACCATTGCTGGCGTGGGCCTGGGTCTCAAGGCGCATGATGAGGATATCACCATTGCCCTGACCGACCCCCATGGCGCGGCGCTCTATAATTATTACGCTCATGGCGAATTGAAGGCGGAAGGGTCTTCGGTCGCCGAAGGCATTGGCCAGGGGCGCATCACCGCCAATCTGGAAGGCGCGCCCATCGACACGCAGTTCAGGATTTCCGACGAGGAAGGGCTGCTGTGGGTCAGGCGACTGCTGGCGGAAGAGGGGCTGTGCCTTGGTCTTTCGTCGGGCATCAACGTCGCGGGCGCAGTCGCGTTGGCGAAGGAGCTTGGTCCGGGCAAGCGGATCGTCACCATCCTGTGCGACACGGGCTTCCGCTATTTGTCCACTTTGTACAATCGTGATTGGCTGGAAGCGAAGGGGTTGACGATATTCCCCTGGCTCGCGCACAATCGCTGACAGCCGACACAGGTCGCGGCGGCGAAGAAAAGAGCATTGAATGGCTGAAACACCCCGCCGTCAGGAAGGGTTGCAGCGCGTCCAGATCGGCCTCACGGGGCTGGCGGGCGTGGTTCTGCTGGTCGGTTTGGCCAACATCGTGATCGACAAGGCGCGGGTCGATGACGCCGCCATGCCGCCGCCAGCCGTCCCGACACTGGAACTGAACGCGATCGCGCCCAAAGAGCCACTGGCTGAACTGGGCGTGCAGCCCGCACCTGAACAGGCGCCGATCGTGCCTGATCTTCAGCCCGATCCCAATCTGAAAAAGCCGATGGATCAGGACCTTCAGCCAACGGAGCCTTGAGCCACCGCGCCCGCCGTCCTGCGCTGACATGCCAGTCACCCTTTGCGGTGCTTGACCGCCCCGTGCCCTTTATCTGAATCCCTCAACCCCGTTCGGCCTGAGCTTGTCGAAGCGCTCTACTTTCCAAAAAGAAGTGGAGCCCTTCGACAGGCTCATTGGCATGCAATCAAACTTGGGACAGACGGGGTAAACTGCACATTAAAACCAGAACAAAACAGGATTTCCCAGTTTTCCCCTAAATTTCCCTTTTCTTGTCGGCCTCCCCTTGGTATTTGAATGCCATAGGGGTTTTCAGGCTTTGCTAGTCCTGCGGACCGGGCTGCTGTGATGCGGTTCGGCGGCTGACGGCCTGCGCCCTTTTGAACAGAGGGGCAAACGGTCCAAACGTGTCGGAAACCATTCTCTTTACGGGTAACGCATTCAGCGTCGCGGACGGCAAAGGCCGCTTCGTGTTGCCCCTGGAGATGCGTCGGCAGGTCAAGCTGTCCAGCGGCAATGAAAATCGGCTTTATCTCTCGGTCCACGGCGACAACCCCTGCGCCACGGGCTTTGGGGAATCGCACCGCCGCCACCTGTTCAACGAAGTCGAGGACCTGGCCCGCGAAGCGCGTGCGCAGGGCCGCGAATATAATGCCGACCTGGAACTGGAGCGCCGCCTCGGCACCATCGAGGAAGTGAATTTCGACGAAGGCGGGCGCTTTGCCATGCACCCCGATATCAAGGATGAATATGGCATCACCGACGCCGTCTTCTTCTATGGCGTGGGCCGTTACATGCAGCTGTGGAGGCCCGAAACGCTGGTCGATAGCAAGGACCGGCCCGAACTGATCCGCAACAAGGTGCGCCGCTGGCTCGACCAGCGCGATTCGGGAGCCGGCAAGTGACCGCTGTTGCCGCCGATCCCGATCGCCACATTCCCGTACTGCTCGATGAAGTGCTCGACGCTCTCGCCATCAACCCCGGCGAAGTGCATGTCGATGGGACCTTTGGAGCGGGCGGCTATTCCAGCGCCATGGCGGCGCGCGGGGCGAAGGTCTTTGCATT
The DNA here is from genome assembly GCA_946885845.1 of uncultured Sphingobium sp. Next base: position 56,674 of record CAMPHJ010000007.1, read on the forward strand.
CGACCGTGATCCCGATGCGATTCGCGAAGGGCAGGCGCTCGCCGATGCCAATGGCATCACGCTGATCGAGGGTGAGTTTGCGAGCATGGACGTCCTGTTGGCGGAGCGCGGTGTCGCTTCGGTGTCGGGCGTCACGTTGGACATTGGCGTGTCGTCGATGCAGCTCGACCGGGCGGAGCGCGGCTTTTCCTTTCAGTCCGACGGCCCGCTGGCCATGACGATGAGCCAGTCGGGGATGAGCGCGGCTGACTTCCTTAACACAGCGGCTGAGCAGGACATTGCCGATGTCCTCTACCGCTATGGTGAGGAACCTCGGTCGCGCCGGGTGGCGCGCGCGATTGTCGACGCCCGACCGCTGGAACGGACGGCCCAGCTTGCCAGCGTCGTTCGTCGCGCGCTGGGGCACAAGCCGCATGACAAGAAGGACCCCGCCACCCGCACTTTCCAGGCGATCCGCATCCATGTGAATGGTGAACTGGACCAGCTGGAACGTGGGCTGGAAGCGGCCGAGGCGCTGCTGGAGGAAGGCGGCCGCATCGCCGTCGTCACTTTCCACAGTCTGGAAGACCGGATCGTCAAGCAGTTCCTCCGCAAGCGTAGCGGTGGAGAAGGAAGTGGTTCGCGCCACCTTCCTGAAAAGCAGGCTGGGGAGGCCCCCACCTTCCTCAAGCCTGCAAAGGCGGTGCGGCCGGGGGATGCGGAACTCGCCCGCAACCCCCGTGCCCGCTCCGCCACATTGCGCAGCGCCGTTCGAACGTCGGCGCCCGTGCCTGCTTCGTCGCGGAGTGCCCGGTCATGATCGCGGTCAAAAGGTTGCAGAGCCTGATCTGGATCCTGCTCGTCGCGCTGGGCGCGCTGGGCGCATATCTGGTGTCGTTGAAGGTCGCGACCGAACGGAATGAACTGATGCGCGTCCAGGCGCAGATTGCGCGTGCCCAATCCGACATCCGCTATCTGGAAACCGAATTCAGCGCGCGTGCCAACATGCGCCAGCTTGAGCGGTGGAACCAGGAAGATTTTCTGTACGCGACGCCTACCGCCCAGCAATATCTGGGCGGTGAGCGGGCGCTGGCGCATCTGGACGGGGTTCAGCCCAATGGACCTGACTATGTCGCGCCGCCGGTGATGGTGGCGATGGTGCAGACGCCTGCCGATCTGCCCTCCGCCCCGCAGGCCGCGCCAGCAAGCCCTGCCGCGACCCAGATTCGCAGCAACATCGCCGTCATTCGTGAAGCGCATGCGGCGGACAATGTCGACAAAATCGCCAAGCCCGCCGCCAGTGGCGCGCAGGACAAGGCCAAGGCTGACGCCGATGTGTCGAAACCCAATCCGCTGGCTCGCCGCGCCGAACGCATGGCGATGCTGGATGCAAAGCTGCTGGATGACAGCACCATCAGCGATATCAGTGACAAGGCCGCACGCGAGCGCAAGAAGAGGACGCACTGATGGCGACGATCATCGTCCAGCCGGGTGGTGCGCGCGCAGGCAAGCAGCGGATCGACCTGACCGCCGTCGCGCACAACCGGCTGATGTTGTTGCTGATCCTGTTCCTCTGCATCACGGCTGTGCTGATCCTGCGGCTGACCTGGGTCGGCATTTTTTCGGGCAATGGCCGGGATGGCGTTGCCGGTGCGGGCCTGCTGCCCGCGCGCGCCGATATTGTCGACCGCAACGGCGTGCCGCTGGCCCGGACCATGGATGCCTATTCGGTCGCCGTGCGCCCGTCCAAGCTGATCGGCGAACCCGCCGAGCTGGCGCGCAAGCTCCACGAAATCTTCCCCGACGAACCCGAAACGTCCTTTTACAAGGCGTTGACCGGAAAGGGCTGGGCCTATCTGCGCCGCCGCGCGCTGCCCGAAGAAGTGGCGGCGGTGAACGCGCTGGGTGAAATCGGCATCGAATTCCCGCGCGAAAAGGAACGGCTTTATCCGCAGCGCAGCCTGGCCGCCCACGTGCTGGGCTTTGCGCCGAACCGGGAAGGTGTCGGCGGCATGGGCGTCGAATCCGCGTTCAACGACCGCCTGACCGACGCGGCGCTTCGCGGTCAGCCTTTCGCCATTTCCATTGACAGCCGGGTGCAAGGCGCGCTGGAAAGCGAGCTTTATGCGCAGATGGTTGCGCAAAATGCCAAGGGCGCAGGCGGCGTCATTCTGGACGCCAACACTGGCGAAATAATCGCCATGGCGTCCATCCCCGTGTTCGATCCCAACAAGCTGGCGAACTATGCAGGCAAGACATGCAGCCAGTCGCCGCTCTGCAATCACATGGTCCAGGCGCGCTATGAGCTTGGTTCGACATTCAAGCCTTTGTCGATTGCCGCCGCCATGGATCGCGGCATCGTCACGTCCATGGGCAAGCGCTACGACGCCACCGCGCCGCTCGCCGTCGCGGGCTTCCGTATCAAGGATGATCATGCGCTTGGCCGCTGGCTCAATGTGCCGGAAATCCTGGTGCACAGCTCGAACATCGGCACGGCCCGGATCGCGGACGAAATGGGCGCTGAATCCATGCAGCAGCTTTTCCGCAACCTGCAATTCGACCAACGCGCCCCGATTGAGCTGAAGGAACGCGCCAAGAGCTTGTGGCCGACCAACTGGGGCCGCATCACCACCATGACCGTGTCCTATGGCCACGGCATCGCCGTAACGCCTTTGCATCTCGCTTCGGCTTATGCCGCGCTGGTGAACGGCGGCATCTGGCGCCCCGCGACGCTGCGTAAACTCCACGCTAATGAAGTGCCGGAGGGGCATCGCGTCTTTTCCGCCGCCACCAGCGCGCGGATGCGGCAGCTGTTGCGGATGATCGTCGCCGCGGGTACAGGTCGCAGCGCCGACGCCAAGGGATTCCGGGTGGGCGGCAAGACGGGTTCCGCTGAGAAGCCTGAAGAAGGCCGGTATAATAAGAGTTCTCTGGTGACGACTTTCGCGTCCGCATTTCCGATGGACAATCCCCGCTACGTTGTGCTGACCATGATGGACGAGCCTAAAGGCAACACACAGACATTCGGCCTGCGCACTGCCGCATGGACAGCCGCGCCCGTGGTCAAGCGGGTGGTGGAGCGGGTCGGACCGATGTTGGGCGTCCTGCCTGATGAACGGCGCGACGTTGATATTTCCGACCTCATGCCCCTGCTCGGCAAGGAGGATCATTGATGCGCCTGGGACCGCTGGTCGATGGGCTGGACGCCCGGATCGATCCCGGCGCGCCGCTGGAATCGGTGGTGTCGGGCTTTGCGATCGACAATCGGAAAGTAGCACCCGGAACGGTCTTCGGCGCCTTTCAGGGTCTGCGCGTCAATGGCGAAGACTATATTCCCGACGCTGTCCGTGCGGGAGCGGTAGCGGTCGTCGCGCGCCCGCAGGCGACGGTGGAAGGCGCGGTGCACATCGCCCACGACAATCCCCGCCGCCTGTTCGCCTTGCTCGCCGCGCGCTATTTCGCGCCTTTCCCCGATGTGACCGTTGCCGTCACCGGCACGAACGGCAAAACATCGACCGTCGAACTGGCCCGCCAGCTGTGGCGGATGCTGGGGCATCATTCCGCATCCATCGGCACGCTGGGCGTCACTACATCGGTCGATCAGGTGTCGACCGGCCTCACCACGCCGGACATCGTCACATTTCTGTCCAACATGTCGGGCTTGAGGCGCGAAGGCATCAGCCACGCCGCTTTCGAAGCGTCCAGCCACGGCCTTGCCCAGTATCGGACGGAGGGCCTGCCTGTGTTGGCGGCGGCCTTCACCAACCTGTCGCGCGATCATCTCGACTATCATGGCGACATGGACAGCTATTTCGACGCGAAGATGCGGCTGTTTGATGAAGTTGTCGCGCCCGACGGGACGGCCATCGTGTGGGCTGACGACCAATGGTCGGACAAGGTGATCCAGCGAGCTACGAAGCGGGGGCTTCGTGTGCTGAGCGTCGGGGTGCAGGGGCAGGCATTGCGTCTTGCCAACCGCACCCCGACCCAGTTGGGCCAGACGCTGGAGGTCGAGGCCGATGGCAAGCTCCATAGGGTTAACCTGCCGCTGATCGGCGCTTATCAGGCTGCGAACGCTTTGACCGCGGCCGCGCTGGTGATCGCAGGCGGGGAAGATGCGGCGAAGGTCCTGGAACTGCTCGGCCGGGTCCAGCCGGTGCGCGGTCGCCTTGAACGCGCCGTCATTACGAAGGCGGGCGCGCCTGTCTATGTCGATTATGCCCATACGCCCGATGGCCTGCGCGCTGCGATCGATGCGCTGCGCCCCCACACGCGCGGTCGCCTTATCGCCTTGTTCGGCGCAGGCGGCGACCGCGATGCTGGCAAGAGGCCGCAGATGGGCAAGGTGGCGGCGGAGCTTGCCGACCATGTCATCGTAACCGACGATAACCCTCGTTCGGAAGATCCATCGGCCATTCGCGCCGCCGTCATGGCGGGTGCGTCGGGTGCCGAAGAAATCGGCGGTCGTCGCGACGCCATCGCCGCCGCCATCGCGCAGGCGGGTGCGGACGATATCGTCCTGCTTGCCGGCAAGGGCCACGAACAGGGCCAGATCATCGGCGACCGCGTCCTGCCGTTCGACGATGTCGCCGTGGCACGGGAGTGCGCGGGTTGAGCCCGTTATGGACATCCGATGAAATCGCGCAGGCCGCGGGGGGCGTCGCATCGGCGCCCTTCGCCGTTTCGGGCGTCGCTTTCGACAGCCGGGAAGTGACCGGCGGGGACCTGTTCGTCGCGATGAAGGGCGAATCGACCGACGGCCATCGCTTCATCGGGAAGGCGTTCGAACAGGGCGCATCCGGCGCGATCGTCAGCGAACCGATCGAACAGCCGCACGTGCTGGTCCAGGATAGCGCGGCGGCGCTGGAGGCGCTGGGCCGCGCATCCCGCCAACGGATGGTGGGCAAGGTGATTGGCGTCACCGGTTCGGTCGGGAAAACCGGCACCAAGGAAGCGCTGTTCCACGCACTCGACCGTATCCGCCCCGGCGAAGTGCATCGTTCGGTCAAGAGCTATAATAACCATGTCGGCGTGCCGCTCAGCTTGTCGCGCATGCCGCGTTCGTCGGCGTTCGGCGTGTTCGAAATGGGCATGAACCATGCGGGCGAACTGGCGGAACTGACCCGGCAGGTCCGGCCTCATGTCGCCATCGTAACCGCGATCGCGCCTGCCCATATCGAATTTTTCGGGACTGAAACCGCGATTGCGCAGGCGAAGGCGGAAATATTCGAAGGGCTGGAGCCGGACGGGACGGCGATCATTCCATATGACAGCCCGCATGTCGCGACCCTGTATGACAAGGCGGAACAACATGCCGCCCATGTCCTGACCTTTGGCTTCGACCCCGAAGCGGACGTGCATGTCCGCGACATGGTGCCCGCGGCGAACGGCGGGACGCTGGTGACGGCGAAATTGCCCAGCGCCGAACTATGCTTCACGGTCGGTGCGCCGGGCGAACATTGGGTGTCCAACGCGCTGGCCGTTCTGGCCGCAGTCGAAGCGCTGGGCGGTGACCTGGCCGTGGCTGGCCTGGCCCTTGCCGAAATGCCCGGTCTTCCCGGACGTGGTGAGCGCAGCAGGCTGGCCGTGGGAGAGGGCGAGGCGCTGTTGATCGATGAAAGCTACAATGCCAACCCCGTCAGCATGGCGGCGACGCTGAAGCAACTGGGCCGTGAACAGGCCAATCGCCGGATCGCGGTGCTGGGCGGCATGCGCGAACTGGGCGACCGCAGCGGCGAATTGCACAGCGGCCTTGCCGACCCGCTGACAGCGGCGAAGGTGGACCATGCCATATTGGTGGGCGCGGAAATGGCGCCGCTGGCGCAGGCGCTTGCCGGGGTGCTGCCTTTCGACCATGTATCCGACGCTGCCGAAGCGACGCGCCTCATCCAGCATGAAATGCGCGCGGGGGACGCGATCCTGGTCAAGGGGTCGAACGGCATCGGCCTGTCCCGGTTGGTCGCCGCGCTCGTCACTGACAAGAATCTGGGGGGCTGACGATCGATGCTTTACTGGCTTGCCCAAACCATGGATTTCGCGGGGATCTTCAACCTCGTCCGCTACCTGAGTTTTCGCGCAGGCGCGGCGATTGCGACGGCGCTCATCATCGGGCTTGTCATCGGTCCCCGCTTCATCGGCTGGCTGCGCGTGCGGCAGGGCAAGGGTCAGCCGATCCGCGACGACGGTCCGCAAACTCATCTCGCCAAACGCGGGACGCCGACCATGGGCGGCCTGATGATCCTGACGTCGGTGATGGCGTCGGTCCTGTTGTGGATGGACCTGTCGTCCATCTATGTATGGGCCTGCCTGTTCGTGACGCTGGGGTTCGGGGCGATTGGCTTCCTGGACGATTATGACAAGGTGACGAAGGCCAGCCACAAGGGGCTTTCGGGCAAGATGCGGCTGGTGCTGGAATTCCTGATCGCGGGCTTTGCCGCCTGGCTGATCGTTAATCAGCATGGCAATACGGCGCTCTATCTGCCCTTCTACAATGGCCCGGCGATTGAACTGGGGCCATTCTACTTCCTGTTCGCCGCTTTCGTGATCGTCGCGTTCGGCAACGCGGTCAACCTGACCGACGGGCTGGACGGGCTGGCCACCATGCCGGTTATCATCGCGTGCATGGCGTTCATGGCGATCGTCTATCTCGTCGGTCGCGCCGATTTTGCCGAATATCTGGGTATTCCGCATGTGCCCGGCGCTGGCAACCTGACCATATTATGTGGCGCTATCATTGGCGCGGGGTTGGCCTTCCTCTGGTTCAACGCGCCGCCCGCCGCCGTGTTCATGGGCGATACCGGCAGTCTGGCGCTAGGCGGCACCATCGGCGTGATCGCGGTGACCGCGCATCATGAAATCGTGCTGGGCGTTATCGGCGGCCTGTTCGTGGTGGAGGCGATGAGCGTCATCATCCAGGTCTTTTTCTACAAGCGGACCGGCAAGCGTGTATTCCGCATGGCGCCCATCCATCATCATTTTGAACAGCTGGGCTGGGCCGAACCGACCGTCGTGATCCGTTTCTGGATCATCTCGTTCGTGCTGGCGCTCGCTGGCCTTGCCACGCTGAAGTTGAGGTAATCGGGATGGGCATTGTTTCCACCGCCGCCTTTGCTGGCAAGACCTACGCCGTCCTGGGCCTGGCCCGTTCCGGCCTCGCCACCGTCGAAACGCTGGTCGCCAGCGGCGCGCGCGTCGTTGCCTGGGACAACCGGGATGAAGCGCGCGCAGTTGTGGCTGACAAAGCGGAGCTTGCCGACCCGCTCGACATCGATCTGGCGGGCTTCGACGGGGTGGTCGTGTCGCCGGGCGTGCCGCTGAACAAACATCCCATCGCCATGCACGCAAAGCTCGCAGGCGTGCCCGTGATCGGCGACATCGAATTGTTCGCGCTCGCCCGCCCGACATTGCCCGCGCATCGGGTCGTCGCCATCACCGGCACCAACGGCAAATCGACCACGACCGCGCTCGTCCACCATATCATCGAAACGGCGGGCATCCCGACCCGCATGGGTGGCAATATCGGGTTGCCGATACTGGGGCAGGACCCGCTGCCGGACGGCGGCATCTACGTCCTGGAACTGTCCAGCTACCAGATCGACCTGACGCACAGCCTTGATTGCGATGTTGCAGTGCTGTTGAACATCACGCCGGACCATCTGGACCGCTACAATGGCTTTGAAGGCTATGTCGCGTCGAAGGCGCGGCTGTTCGCCATGCAGTCGGCAGGCCATGTCGCCGTGATCGCGACACAGGATGACCCCAGCCGGGAAATCGCGGACCGATTGTCCTCCCGCAAAGCTTTGATCAGGGTCAACGCGACGGACATCGATCCCGCCGCGCAAGCCGGATGGCCGTCTCTTCAAGGTCCGCACAACGCCCAGAATGCTGCCGTCGCCATCGCCGTCGCCCGCGCGCTGGGCATCGACCAAGCGACGATCGAACGGGGCCTGCAAAGCTACGCCAGCCTGCCGCACCGGATGCAGCGCGTGCGCGAAGTCGGCGGCGTCCTGTATGTCAATGACAGCAAGGCGACCAACCCAGCCTCCACCGCACCGGCGCTGGCGGCTTATCCGCCGGTGAATGGCCGACCCCGGCTGCACTGGATCGTCGGCGGGCTGGCCAAGACTCCTACGTTGGACGAATGCGCGCCCTATTTCGGCAATGTCGCCCATGCCTACACCATCGGTGAAGCGGGCCATATGTTCGCCGACCTGCTGCGCCCGCATATGGCGGTGGACGACAGTGAAATGCTATCGGCCGCCGTTCGCCGCGCCGCAAGGGCGGCGCAACCGGGCGACATCGTGCTGCTTTCGCCCGCTTGCGCCAGTTTCGACCAGTTCCGCGATTTTGAAGCCAGGGGCGATGCCTTCGTGGCGGCTATCGCGGCATTGGAAGAAGGCGGCGTCAGCGGTTAGAAGCCAGGCTGGCGAAGAAGGGGCGACAGGGATGTTCAGGGCAGGCGACCTGGTAAAGGGGTTCCGCAACCACACCGTTCCGCGTGAGCGGACGGCGCTGGCCATCTGGTTCTGGGAAATCGACCGCGTGCTGCTGTCGCTGATCGTCGCGCTGATGGCGATCGGCCTTGTGGCCGTGGCCGCCGCTTCGCCAGTTGCGGCAATCGACCGATCGACCAGCACCGTCGCCGTCACGCCGCTCATTTATTTCTACCGGCAACTGATCTGGGTCTTCCTGGGCCTGCCGATCATGCTGGTCATCTCCATGCTGCCCCGTCAGCAGGCGCGACGGCTGGCCATGTTCCTTTCCGCCTTCTTCATCGTGATGCTGCTGGCCGTGCCGGTCCTGGGATCGGCGGTGAACGGCGCAAAGCGATGGATCGACTTGCCCGGCTTTCGTTTCCAGCCGTCCGAATTCCTGAAGCCCGTCTATGTCGTCAGCCTGGCCTGGTTGCTGTCCTTGCGCGAAAGGGACGCCAGCCTGCCACTCATCCGGCTCACCGGGGCGGTGACCCTGCTGATCGCGGCGATATTGATGAAGCAGCCGGACTTTGGCCAGACCGTCATCTTCCTCGCCTGCTGGAGCTGCCTGCTGTTGCTGTCCGGCGTGCCGATGCGCGTCATCGGCATATTGGCGGGCGTCGGCCTTGCCGGGCTGGTCGCCATGTACATGTTCTATGAAAATGGCCGCCAGCGCATCAACGATTTCCTGGGGCTGGGTGTCGCGCAGGATGTGGGACCGGACCAGACCGAACTTGCGTTCCGCACTATCACGCATGGTGGCTTCACTGGCGTGGGGCCGGGCGGCGGACAGCACAAGTTCAGCCTGCCCGAAGCGCATACCGACTATATCTTTTCGGTGATCGGGGAAGAATTCGGCCTGCTCGCCTGCATCGGCATCGCCTGCGTCTATCTGGCGATCATCGTCCGGGTGCTGCTGCGCCTGCTGGATGAGGATGATCATTTCACTATCCTCGCCGCTGCGGGTCTCACTACCCAGTTCGGATTGCAGGCAATCATCAACATGGGCGTCAATGCGCAGATATTTCCTTCAAAGGGCATGACGCTGCCCTTTATCAGCTACGGCGGCTCCTCTATGCTGGCGCTTTGTATCGGGGTAGGCCTGTTGCTCGCATTCACGCGGCGCAACCCATTCATGGGTCGGCATACCGTCGTCAAATGGAGTGGCCGATGAGCATTTCCCGTCACTTCGTCCTCGCTGCAGGCGGGACGGGTGGTCATATGATTCCAGCGCACGCCGTGGCGGAGGAGCTTATGGCGCGGGGTCATCATGTCGCGTTGGTGACGGATGAACGCGGCGCGAAGATCCCCGGCATCTTTGACAAGGCGCAGGTGCATGTGCTGCCCGCCGGTCGGATGACGCGCAATCCGCGAAGCTGGCCGGGCGCGCTCAAGGCGATCCTGGCTGGCCGCGCCATGGCCCGCCGCCTCAACGAAACATTCCGTCCCACTGCCGTCGTCGGCTTTGGCGGCTATCCCGCCATGCCCGCGTTGCTTGGCGCGCTGGCGGATGGCATTCCCACCGCGATCCACGAACAGAACGCCGTTCTGGGCCGGGTCAACCGCCTGCTCGCTCGCCGCGTCGATGCCATCGCCACCGCCTATCCCTCGGTCGCGCGGCTGAAGGGCAAATATGCGGACAAGGTGCATCTGGTCGGTAATCCCGTCCGCGAAGAAGTGAAGCTTCTGCGCGAGGAGGAATTTCCCGCGCTGACCGATGAAAGCGTTTTCCGCGTGCTGGTGATCGGCGGCAGCCAGGGCGCGTCCATCCTGTCCAGCGTCGTGCCCGATGGCTTGGGCATGCTGCCGCTCAGCCTGCGCCGTCGCCTGCAAGTGACGCAGCAGTGCCGCGCGGAGGATATTGAGCGTGTCCGTCGTTTCTACGCCGACCTGGAAATCCCCGCCGACCTTGCCACCTATTTCAACGATGTCCCGGAAAAGCTTAGCTGGTCTCATCTGGTCATCGCCCGCGCGGGCGCATCGACGCTGGCGGAACTGACCTGCGCGGGCCGTCCCGCCATACTGGTCCCGCTGCCCAGCGCCATGGACGACCACCAGACCGCCAACGCGCGGGAAATGACCGAAGCGGGCGGCGCGCGCACCATTTCACAATCGCGCTTCAACGCGGTCGAACTCGCCAAGCAGATGCAGAAGATGGCGCTGGAACCCGGCGCGCTGCAAAATGCTGCAAAGCGCGCCCGCGCCTGCGGACGCCCCAATGCCGCGCGGGACATGGCCGACCTGCTGGAAAGCATCGGCCAGGCGCCGATCATGAACGATCCGTTGCGTGTCGGCCCGGTGCCCACCAGCCTCAATTTGCAGGGCGTCCCTGCGTGAAGAACATCAACCCATCCCTGTTGCGCCCGACCGGCCATCACTATCTGGAATACAAGGAATCCCGCGCATGAAGGGTGTCGGCACGGACATCGGCACGATCCATTTCATCGGCATCGGCGGCATCGGCATGTCCGGTATCGCCGAAGTGATGCACAATCTGGGTTACAATGTTCAGGGCAGCGACGTCGCGGAAGGCTATGTCGTTGAAGGGCTGCGCAAGAAAGGCATCGCGGTGATGATTGGCCATAAGGCCGAAAATCTGGGCGACGCCGCCGTGGTCGTGACCTCCACCGCGATCAAGAAGGGCAATCCCGAAGTCGATCTGGCGCTGGAAAAGCGCGTGCCTGTCATCCGCCGCGCGGAAATGCTGGCGGAACTGATGCGGCTGAAATCCACCGTTGCCATCGCCGGCACGCATGGCAAGACCACGACCACCTCCATGGTCGCGGCGCTGCTGGACGCGGGCGGCGTGGACCCGACCGTTATCAACGGCGGCATCATCAACAGCTATGGGTCGAACGCCCGCCTGGGCAAGAGCGACTGGATGGTGGTCGAAGCGGACGAAAGCGACGGCAGCTTCCTGCGGCTGGACGGCACGCTGGCGGTCGTCACCAATATCGACCCTGAACATCTCGACCATTATGGCAGCTTCGAAAAGGTGAAGGACGCCTTTGTCGAGTTCGTCGAAAATGTGCCCTTCTACGGCGCGGCCATGCTGTGCCTCGACCATCCCGAAGTGCAGGCGATCCTTCCGCGCGTGCAGGACCGCCGCATCGTCACCTACGGCTTTTCGGCGCAGGCCGACATTCGCGGCGAAAATGTCCAGCCAATTCCCGGCGGCAACCGGTTTGACGTGCAGATTCGCGAACGCGACGGATCGATCCGCCGCATCGAAGGCATCGAAATGCCGATGCCAGGCCGTCACAATGTGCTGAACGCCATGGCGGCCATCGGCGTGGCGCTGCAAATGGGCATTGACGACGCGACCATCCAGACCGGCTTTGCCAAATTCGGTGGCGTAAAGCGCCGTTTCACCAAGGTGGGGGAAATCCGCGCCGGACAGGGCGTCGCGACCGTCATCGACGACTATGGTCACCATCCGGTCGAAATCAGGGCTGTGCTCGCCGCCGCGCGGGAAGGCCTGTCTGCTTCGGCAAGTGGCGGGCGCGTCATCGCCGTGGTGCAGCCGCACCGCTATACCCGCCTGCGCGACCTGATGGATGAATTCCAGCAGGCGTTCAACGACGCCGACATCGTCTATGCCGCGCCCGTCTATGCGGCGGGCGAACAGCCGATCACTGGCGTGGACAGCGCCGAACTGGTTGCCGGGCTGAAACGCCGGGGCCACCGCCACGCCGCCACTGTTGAGGGCGCGGACGATCTGGCCCGCGCTATCGCCGCCGATTGCCAGGACGGTGACATGATCATCTGCCTGGGTGCTGGGGACATCACCAAATGGGCGGCGGGGCTGGCAGCGGCGGTTGCGGAAAAGGAAGCGGCCTGATGTTCGAACTGTTAAGCGTAGGGCTGGAAATGCAAAAGCGGATGATCGACATCCACATGCAGGGCATCGAAGCAGCGCAGGAGATGGTGGAAACGGCGCAACGCAACGTTGACGCCGGTCTGGCCGACTCTCCGGCGGGACAGGCCGGGACAAAAGCGGTCACGCGCTGGATGCGGCTGTGGGGTATAGGCGCTTGACGCTGACGGCGGCGACCCTTCCCCCGGTTCGCGGCACGCTAAAGGCAGATGCGCCGCTGGCCCCATTGGTCTGGTTCAAGGCGGGCGGACCCGCGCAATGGCTGTTCGAACCGAAGGATGCGCAGGATCTGTCCGATTTCCTGGCGCGCCTTGATCCGGCTATTCCGGTGATGGCGCTGGGTCTCGGTTCCAACCTGATCGTCCGTGACGGCGGCGTGCCGGGCGTGGTAGTGCGCCTTGGCAAGCCGTTCGCAAAGGTGGATCGGATCGATGCGACAGCGCTGCGCTGCGGCGGCGGGGCGTCAGGCATTCTTGTGTCGTCCACCGCACGCGACGCTGGGATTGCCGGGCTTGAATTTCTGCGTTCCATTCCCGGCACGGTGGGCGGCTTCGTGAGGATGAACGGCGGCGCCTATGGCCGCGAAACCTGCGACATATTGGTTGAATGCGATGTCGTGTTGCGGTCGGGCGAGCAAGTGACGCTATCGCTGAACGAACTGGATTATACCTACCGCCACAGCAGCCTGGCCGACGGCGCGGTTGTCGTCAGCGCCCTATTGCGCGGCATGCCCGGTGATCCTGTCGCCATCCAGGCGGAAATGGACCGCATCGCCACGGCGCGGGAAGAAAGCCAGCCGCTGCGCAGCAAGACCGGCGGTTCGACCTTCAAAAATCCCGCCGGCCACAAGGCATGGGCGCTGGTGGACGAAGCCGGTTGCCGTGGCCTGCAACTGGGCGGCGCGCAGGTATCGCAAAAGCACACCAATTTCCTGCTCAACACAGGCGACGCCACCAGCGACGACATAGAGGCGCTGGGCGAAGAAGTCCGCCGCCGGGTGAAGGAAAAAAGCGGCATCGAACTGGAATGGGAAATTCAGAGGGTGGGATTGGCCCGTTGAGCAGCGCCCTAAACAAGCAGGGCATTCTCATGCCCCGCCCGAACATATTATATGAGGTTTTGCTATGACTCGTGGCCCCTGGCATGTCGCCGTTCTGATGGGTGGCTGGTCGGCCGAACGCTCCGTCTCCCTGTCGTCGGGCGAGGGCGTGGCCAAGGCGCTGGAATCGCGCGGTCATCGGGTTACGCGCATCGACATGGACCGCGATGTGGCGCAGCGCCTAGCGCAAGCCGGGGCGGACGTCGTCTTCAACGCGCTTCATGGCGTTCCGGGGGAGGACGGCACGGTGCAGGGCATGATGGACCTCATGGGCCTCACCTACACCCATTCGGGCCTCGCAACGTCGGTGATCGCCATCGACAAGCAATTGACCAAGCAGGCGCTGGTGCCCCACGGCATCCCCATGCCCGGCGGTCACATCGTCGACAGCGCCAGCCTGTTCGAAACCGATCCCATGCCACGCCCCTATGTGGTGAAGCCGGTCAATGAAGGCAGTTCGGTCGGCGTCGCCATCGTGACACAGGACGGCAATTATGGATCTCCCATCGGCCGCGATGTCGAAGGACCCTGGCAGCATTTCGATCAGCTGCTCGCCGAACCCTATATTCGCGGCCGGGAACTGACGACCGCCGTTCTTGGCGATGAAGCGTTGCTGGTGACGGAACTGCGCCCAAAAAGCGGCTTTTACGATTTCGACGCCAAATATACCGACGGCATGACCGAACATGTCTGCCCCGCCGACATCCCCAACGAAATTGGCGAAGCGTGCAAGGCCATCGCCCTGCGCGCGCACCAGTTGCTGGGCTGCAGGGGGGCGTCGCGATCCGATTTCCGCTGGGACGACACGCAGGGGGTGGAGGGTCTGTTCCTTCTGGAAGTGAACACCCAGCCTGGCATGACCCCGCTCAGCCTGGTCCCTGAACAGGCGGCGAAGCTGGGCATTGCATATGCCGAATTGGTCGAACGGATCGTCGAAGACGCCCTGATACAGGCACAGGGAAAACAGGGGGCAGGGCATGGCTGAAGCACGCATCCGGCGCGGCGGCACGGCGCGGTTGGCGCGCACCGCCTCGATGGGCGGACGCAAGGGCGGCGCGCGCGGACAACCGGGTAAGCGCCGGTCCTGGATCGGGCGCATGGTCCACGCGCTGCCGGTCAGCGATGATATGCTCCAGCGCATGGCAAGCTGGGCGATCGTTGGCATCGTCATCGCTGTCGTGGGCGGCGTCGCCGTGCTGATGGGCGTTCCGGCGATGGCCGGGCAAAAGGCGGCGGAGGTTGCCGCCAATGCCGGTTTCGAAGTGCAGAAGGTCGAAGTTCGCGGTGTCGAACGGATGGATGAGCTGCCGGTCTATAATATCGCGCTCGGCCAGGTGGATCGCTCGATGCTGTCGCTCGATCTGCCTAAAGTGCGGTCGGAAATGCTGGGGCTTGGCTGGGTCAAGGATGCCCGCATTTCCCGCCGCCTGCCCGATACGCTGGTGGTCGATATTGTCGAGCGTGATCCGGTCGCGGTGTGGCAGCATGATGGCCAACTCCACCTGATCGATGTGCAGGGCGTCGTCCTGCAGTCCGTGTCCGCGAACGCAATGCCCGACCTGCCGTTGGTCGTCGGGCCTAGCGCCAATCGTCAGACGGCGGGCCTGAACAAGCTCATGGAAAACGCCCCGGCGCTCAAGCCCATGTTGGCGGGGGCCACATGGGTCGGGAACCGCCGGTGGGACCTGCGCTTTCAATCGGGCGAAACACTTTCTCTGCCGGAAGGAGACAAATCCTCTGCCACCGCGCTCGTCAATTTCGCCCGGATGGATGGCGTCAACCGCCTGTTGGGCCGGGGTATCGTGAAATTCGACATGCGTGACCCGGACCGGTTTGTCCTGCGTCTGCCGCGCGACCAGGCACGGGAAAAGCCCGTCGCTGCGGATGCGGGCAAGGACCAGGCTGAAACCGCCTCCGTGGGCGAGGAGGGCTGACCCGTGGCACAGCCCAAGGTCGAAAAGCTCGTCACCGCGATTGACATCGGATCGTGGAAGGTGTCGGCGCTCATCGCCGGGCGGACCGATACAGGCGAACTGGCGATCCTGGGCACTGGCCAGCGTGAAAGCCGGGGCGTCCGGCGCGGCTTCATCGCCGATATGGAGCGCACCGAACTTGCCGTGCGCGAAACGGTGGAGCAGGCCGAACGGGTCGCGGGCACCAATATCGAAGATGTGTGGGTCAGCTTTTCCGGCGGCAGCCTGGTCAGCGATGTCGTCACGGTTGAACGCGACATGGGCGGCTACCGCATCGAACAATCGGACATTGACGATCTGCTGACCACCGGCCAACAGGGCATCGACCCTGATGGCCGCGTCGTGCTGCATGCTCAACCGACCTGTTTCACGATCAATGGTCGCGTGCCGGTGAAAAAGCCGCTGGGCATGCACGCCGACCTGCTGGGCGTCGATATCCATGTCGTGTTGGCGGATGGAGCGCCGCTCGCCAATCTAGACCTGTGCGTGCGCGGCGCTTACCTGAACGTCAACAGCATCGTCGCGTCCCCCATCGCGACCGGCCTTGCCTGCCTGTCCGAAGAGGAAAGGGACCTGGGCGTCGCCCTCATCGAAATGGGCGCGGGCGTTACCAACGTGTCCCTCTATGCAGGCGGCATGCTGGTGGGGTTGCACAGTATCCCGATCGGCGCGTCCGACATCACCGACGACATCGCCTCGGCCTTCGGCATCCGCCGCAGCCAGGCGGAACGGATCAAATGCTTTTACGGATCGGCGATGCAGAACCGCCGCGATTTCCGCGAGATGATCGAAATCGCGCCGCCCCACGGCGACGTCGCGCTTCCCGGCCAAAGCGCCGGGCCGAACGCCGACGGCGGCAAGATCACGCGTGCCGCACTGGTCGCGGTAATTTGCGAGCGGCTGAACCAGCTCATGACCGAAATCAACGCCGCGCTCGCCGGGATGGGCTTCAACACGCCGACGGGCCGACAGGTGGTGCTGACCGGCGGCGGCGCGGAAATGAAGGGGATTGCCGACTATGCGCAGGGCGCGCTGGGCCGCGCGGTGCGGATCGGTCGACCGCGCGGACTTGCGGCCCTGCCCGAAGCGCATAGCGGCCCGGCTTTCGCCACTTTGGCTGGACTTGCGCTTTATGGCGCTTCGAACCCGGTTGACCTTAGGACGATAGCGCCGACCCCGCAGACCGTGCACCGTATCGGCGCGCCGCAATGGTGGCAGCGTATGGTCCGCGCCATAAAGACCAACTATTGAATAATCGGAAGCTAAACGAATTTTACTAGTGAAATACGCCATTATCTGTTGCATTAACCTTCGATGACAGTTTGGCTCATGTCGCCGGAGCTGAAGGGAGCTAATATTTATGAGCATTGAAATCAGCCCACCGCATGTGGATGAACTAAAACCACGCATTGCGGTGATCGGCGTCGGCGGCGCGGGCGGCAATGCCATTGCGAACATGATCGCTGCGTCGGTTGAGGGTGTGGATTTCATTGTCGCCAATACCGACGCGCAGGCGCTGAACGCCTCGCCCGCGGAGCGCCGGATTCAGCTTGGCCCGCAAATCACCGAAGGTCTGGGCGCGGGTTCGCGTCCTGAAATCGGCAAGGCGGCGGCGGAAGAAACCATCGCTTCGGTGGACGACGCGCTGAACGGCGCGCACATGTGCTTTATCGCGGCTGGCATGGGTGGCGGCACGGGCACCGGCGCTGCTCCCGTCATTGCCAAGGCCGCGCGCGACAAGGGCATCCTGACCGTCGGCGTCGTGACCAAGCCCTTCACCTTCGAAGGCAATCGCCGCATGAAGTCGGCGGAATCGGGCATTGATGAGCTGCAGAAGCATGTCGACACGCTCATCGTCATTCCGAACCAGAATCTGTTCCTGATCGCGAACCCCAACACCACCTTCAAGGAAGCCTTCCAGATGGCGGACGAGGTGCTGCAACAGGGTGTTCGCGGCATCACCGACCTGATGGTCATGCCAGGCCTCATCAACCTCGACTTCGCGGACGTCCGGTCGGTGATGGGCGAAATGGGCAAGGCGATGATGGGCACGGGCGAAGCCGAAGGCGATGGCCGCGCGCTGCAGGCCGCTGAAAAGGCGATTGCCAACCCCTTGCTCGACGGCGTTTCAATGCGCGGGGCGAAGGGCGTGATCGTATCCATCGTCGGCGGCGAAGACATGCGCCTGATGGAAGTGGACGAAGCGGCCAACCATATTCGCGAACTGGTCGACCCGGACGCGAACATCATCTGGGGTTCCGCCTTCAACGACGGCCTGAATGGCAAGATTCGCGTTTCCGTCGTCGCGACCGGTATCGACAGCGACGTAACGGCTGGCGCGGCTCCGCTGACCCAGCCTTTCAGCTTCGCCAGCCGTCCGGCCGTTTCCGTGCCGACCGCCGCCGCGTCGTCCCGCCCAGCGCCGCAGGCCACCCCCGCGCCCGCACCCGTTGCCGCCGCAGAGCCGGAAGCAGAGCCGCTGGAACTCGACGTCCCCGCCGCGCCGGAGCCTGCGCCGCTGGCCCCGCCCGTCGCGGAAAAGCCAGCGTCGTCGCGCCCTGCCGCTGTTTTCTCGGATGAGGACCCGTCGCAGGACGAATTGCTGCTCGGCAGTGATGAAGCGGAACCGGAACCGGCTCGCCCTGCTCCGGCACCTGCCGCTACGTCGCAGCCCGCCCCTCGCGTGGCTACGGGCGGCACCCTGTTCGAACGCATGGCCGGTTTGACCCGCGGAACGGACAGGACTGCACCTTTGGCTGATGATGATGCGGCCACGCCGGACATTCCGCGTTTCCTCAATCGTCAGAGCAATCAGTAATCCTTGGGCGCTGCCCATTGGCTTAAGAGCGCGCCGTCGGTCGCCCAAGGCGATCCGGCGCGCTTTTCGTGATGGTAAATTGCCCATTCACGCAGCAATTCGCTAAAGGGATGGTGTGAAACTTTCGGCTATATCGATCATGGCGGGCCTGCTTGTAGCGGGGACTGCTCAGGCGCAATCGGGGATGGTGCAGGCTATTCGCCCGCCCAGCACCGAAAATCTGAACCGCCATCTTTCGCGCCTTGCCTCCAATCCGCGCGACGTCGATGCGCTGATCGGGGCAGGGGAGGCCGCGATCGACCTTGACGACACGCGCGCAGCCGCTGGTTTTTTCGCGCGCGCCGACATGATCCAGCCCAACAATGGCCGGGTGAAGGCAGGCCTCGGCAGGGTCATGCTGAAAACGCAGAACGCCGCCGAAGCGCTGAGAATGTTCGATCAGGCGACCAGGCTTGGCTATCCCGAAGCAACCTTGCTCAGCGATCGCGGGCTTGCGCGGGACCTGACCGGCGATCAGGCGGGCGCGCAGCGGGATTATCAGGCAGCGCTCAAGCACACGCCCGACAACACGGAACTGACCTATCGCTACGCCGCGTCGCTCGGCATATCCGGCCAGGTGGAGGCGGCGGACAAGGTGCTCCAGCCGCTTTTGCACAAGAGCGACCGGCCGGCCTGGCGTTTTCGCGCCTTCATCCTGGCGATGAACAACCGGCAGGATGACGCGCGCAAGATCGCCAGCCAGACCATGCCTGCCCAACTCGCTGCCGCAATCACGCCCTATATGGTCAAGATGCCCTATCTGACGGCGGCCCAGAAAGCCGCAGCCGTGCATTTCGGCCATTTCCCCACCACAGTCGGGTCCACCGTCGCCGCTGTGGCACCAACCCCCGCGCCAGCAACGCCTTCCGCAGTCGCGCCGTCTCAAGCGGCTCCTGCGCCCGTGGTAGCCGCTCCGCGGCAGACGCGGGCGCAACGGCGATCGGCTGGGCGCACGACGCTCGCCCGCGCGGACAATCGCGCTGCTCCATCCGCTTCCGTCCAGACTCGCGCTGCGACCACCAGCGCAACAACGCCGGTTGAGCCGGGGGAGCAAACAAGGCCCACGTCTCCGCCAGCCGCAGCCCCGTCCGCGACCATGCGGCCCACTGCCCCACCGCCTGCCGCCCCGCCGCCTACCGCCACACCTGCCCGCCCATCTGTGTCGGGCACCGCCCAGGTTCAGGGGCCACCCGCACCGGGCTTCGAATCTCTTTCCGCTCGGCCCTCCACGCCGCCGTCCGCGCCACTGGCCGCGACCCCGGCTCCGACCATGGCTCCCGCACAAGCGGCCCATCCAGCCGCCATCCAGCCTGCTCCGGTCCAATCCGCGCCCGTCCAGGCTGCGGCACCGCCGACCCCGACGCCCACCACACCGCAGCCAGATCCGGCAGCCACGCGGACGCTCGCCGACATCATCCGCACGATCGACGTGCCCGATTCCGAACGCCGCCCGACCGTGGCCGCCGTCGATCTGGCGGAAGTAGCGGCGCTTCAGGCGGCGCGCAGGGCGGAACAGCAGGCCGCTGCCGAAGAAGTGAAAAAGACCGCGCTGGCTGCAAAGGCCAAGGCCGCTGCCGCCGCCAAGCTAAAGGCTGAGGCCGACGCCAAGGCAAAGAAAGCGGCTGAGGAAAAGGCCCGACTGGCGGCCAATCCCTCACGCAACTGGGTGCAGCTGGGCGTGGGCAGCAATCGCGGCGCATTGGCCTTCACGCTCAAAAATCTGCGCCGCAAATATGATGATGTGGCCCCGCAGGACGGCTGGGTCGCCAATTGGGGTCGGACCAACCGGCTGTTGATCGGCCCGTTCGCCAGCTTTACCCGTGCCAAGGCCGTGGAATCGAAGCTGAAAGGAGCGGGGGCCGACGCCTTTGCCTGGCAAAGCGAAGCGGGCGAACTGGTCGAACGGCTGACAACCAAGTAAAGGCGCCCGCATGACGAGCCTCGCCTCCTATGCGTCGCACCCGGACCACAGTCGTGGACGGCTCCATCCTGAAATTGGGGGAGAGGTTCGCGGCCCGCGCGATATTTTTCAGCGCGACCGCGACCGCATCATCCACTCCATCGCCTTCCGCCGCCTGCGCCATAAAACGCAGGTGTTCGTGTCCCCCGACGGCGACCATTTCCGCGTTCGGTTGACCCACAGCCTGGAAGTTGCGCAAATCGGTCGCACCACCGCCCGCACGCTGGGCCTCAATGAAGATCTGACCGAGGCGCTTTGCCTGGCCCATGACATCGGCCATCCACCCTTTGGCCATGCAGGGGAAGATGCGCTGGAGGCAGCGCTGGATGATCATGGCGGGTTTGATCACAATGCGCACACCCTGCGCACGCTCATGCTGCTCGAATCGCCTTATCCGCTGTTTCAGGGGCTGAACCTCAGCTGGGAAATGCTGGAAGGCCTGGCCAAGCATAATGGCCCCATCGATCATCCCGGCTGGGCGATGCGGGAAGTCGACGCGATGCTGCCGCTCGACCTTGGCCACCACGCATCGCTCGAAGCGCAGCTGGCGGCGGTGTCCGACGACATTGCCTATGACAATCACGACATTGACGACGGCCTGCGCGCGGGATTGCTGACGCTGGACCAGCTACTCAGCGTGCCGTTGGTGAAAAGCTGCTGGGACCGCGTGCGCGCCCGCTATCCCGATGTGGCGCAGGACCGGCTGCTGCGCGAACTTGTGCGCGAACAGATCGGCGTGATGGCCAACGACCTGATCGCCGCCACGCGTGAGAATATTCGGCGGTCGGGCGTGCGCACGGTCGACGATGTTCGCGCGGCTGGGGAAACACTGGTCGGCTTTTCCCCCGAACTGGCGGCGCAGGAACGCGACCTCAAACGCTTCATGTACGCCATGCTCTATCATCATCCCTCACAGCAGGCCGCCGCCGACCGCGCCCGCGTCATCGTCAGCGACCTGTTCCGTGCCTATCGCGAACAGCCCGGCCTGATGCCGCCCGAATGGCGCGACGATTGTTCGCTGGATGAACCCCGCCGCAGCCGCCACGTCGCCGACTTCATAGCGGGCATGACCGATCGCTATGCCGAACGGCGTCATGCCGAGATATTCGGGGAATTGCTGCCCGCCTGACGCAGCCGCGCTTGGCAAAGGAGGATGGCGCCGATTGAGCGATTGACGCCGCGCTCCAATTCCAGCAATGCGAAGGGGTCTTCACGGGCCGATCGGATTCGGCCTTTGGACATGATGCGGGAGAGTATGGGAAGCCTTTCAGGCCACCCCGTCGCCGAAGGAGCAACCGCCCCGGAATCTCTCAGGCGCAAGGACCGCATCATGGGCAGGCACTCTGGAAAGCGGACTGCGTTCGACGTCGTCCCACCGAAGGGGTAAGCCATCCGGTCTCCTGACCGGTGGTCAAAGCTCTCAGGTCCCGTGACAGAGGGGGTGGCATCAAGCGATGGGTCCGTGTTCGGGCCTGTGGCGTTTGTCGCTCGTAAACCCGCACGGAAAGGCCGCTCATGTCCGGCAGTGAAGACGTCACTCATCTCGAAGAAGAATTGCCGCTGCAGGACCTGCCGCTCGATGCATGGCACCGCGCGAAGGGCGCGCGCATGGTCGGCTTCGCAGGCTACCATATGCCCATCCAGTATGAAGGCATCATGGCCGAACATAGCTGGACGCGCGAACATGCCGGGCTGTTCGACGTCAGCCACATGGGCCAGCTGACCTTTTCGGGCGACGGTGTGGATGACGCGCTCGAACAGATTTTGCCAAGCGACATCAAGGGGCTGAAACCCTTTCGCCAGCGCTACTCGATGCTGCTCGACGAAGATGGCGGCATACTCGACGACCTGATGGTCTCGCGCCTCGGCGATGGCGCGTTCGACGGTGCGAACATCTACATGGTCGTGAACGGCGCGACCAAATATGACGATATTGGCTGGATGATCGAACATCTGCCTGACGAAGTCGTCATGAACCATATGGACGAACAGGCGCTGCTGGCGCTGCAGGGACCCGAAGCCGGGGAGGCGATGGCCGCCCTTGTCCCCGGCGCCGCCGACCTCCTGTTCATGCAATCGGGCCTGTTCGAATGGCGCGGCGTCCCGCTGTGGATCAGCCGGTCGGGCTATACGGGTGAGGACGGGTTCGAAATCAGCCTGCCCGCAGACGATGCAAAGCTGCTTGCCGACGCGCTGTGTGAACTGCCGCAGGTCAAGCCCATCGGCCTTGGCGCGCGCGATTCGCTGCGTCTGGAAGCAGGCCTGCCGCTCTACGGCCATGACCTGACCCCCGCTGTCAGCACCATAGGCGCGGATCTCGGCTTCGCCATTCAAAAGCGCCGCCGCGAAGAAGGCGGCTTCATCGGTCACGCCCGCGTGATGAAGGAACTGGCCGAAGGATCTGGCAGCCGCCGCGTGGGCCTGAAAATCGAAGGTCGCCTGCCCGCGCGTGAGGGCGCGGCCATCTATGCTGGCGACATATTGGTCGGCGAAGTCACGTCCGGCGGTTTCGCGCCCACTGTCGGCGCGCCCATAGCCATGGGCTGGGTCAGCATGCCCCACGCCGCCATCGACACCGCGCTCGAAATCGAAGTGCGCGGCAAGCGCATCGCCGCCACCGTCGCGCCGATGCCGTTCGTGCCGCACCGCTACCGCCGCAAAGCCTGACCCACTTTTTTCCGAGGGGAGAAAACCATGAGCCGTTATTTTACCGACGAACATGAATGGATCGACGTAGAGGGCGAAATCGCCACGGTCGGCATCACCGACTATGCGCAGGAGCAGCTGGGCGACATCGTATTCGTCGAACTGCCCGTAGAAGGCGCGACCTTTGACAAGGGCGACGACGCCGCCGTCGTGGAATCGGTCAAGGCCGCCTCCGACGTCTATGCCCCCATTTCAGGCGAAGTCGTCGAAACCAACGGCGCGCTGGAGGACGAACCCGCGCTGGTGAACAGCGACGCGGAGGAGGACGGCTGGTTCTTCAAACTGCGCATCACCGACGCCACCGAACTGGAAGGGCTGATGAACGAATCCGCCTACAAGAAGTTCGTGGCCTCGCTCTAAAATAAGCCCCTCCCGTGAAAGGGAGGGGGGAGAGTTCTTGGAATATGCGCTACCTACCCCTTACCGACAGCGACCGGCGTGAGATGCTCTCCGTCATCGGCGCGGATTCGATCGATGACCTGTTCGTGGACGTGCCGGTCGAGGCGCGCCTTCCCGGCAAGATCGCGGGCCTGCCCGATCATGCCAGCGAACTGGCGGTCGAGCGCCATATGGCGACGCTCGCGCGGAAAAACCTGTCGGCGGGGGAAGCGCCCTTCTTCCTGGGCGCCGGTGCGTACAGGCATCACATCCCGGCCAGCGTCGATCATCTGATCCAGCGCGGTGAGTTCCTGACCGCCTACACCCCCTATCAGCCCGAAATCGCGCAGGGCACATTGCAGGTGCTGTTCGAATTCCAGACGCAGGTCGCTCGCCTGCTCGGCTGCGACGTCGCCAACGCGTCGATGTATGACGGGTCGACCGCCTGCTGGGAAGCGATCGGCATGGCCCGCCGCATTACCAAACGTGGCAAGGCGATCCTGTCGTCCGGCCTGCATCCGCATTATGTCTCCGTCGCCAACACCATGGCAAAATTCACTGGCGACACGCTGGCGCATGAAGCGCCCAGCCTTGACGCCGCGACGGATATCGACGCGCTGATCGCGGGCATCGACCAGGATACCAGCTGCGTCGTCGTCCAATATCCCGATATATTGGGCCGCATCGCCGACCTGACCCCGATTGCCGACGCCGCCCATGCGGCAGGCGCGCTGCTGGTGGTCGTCGTGACAGAGCCAGTGGCCCTTGGCGCGATCAAGGCTCCGGGCCAGATGGGCGCGGACATCGTCGTCGGCGAAGGTCAGTCGATCGGCGTCGGGCTTCAGTTCGGCGGCCCCTATCTTGGCCTGTTCGCCTGCAAACAGAAATATGTCCGGCAGATGCCGGGCCGCCTTTGTGGCGAGACGGTGGACGCGGCGGGCAAGCGCGGGTTCGTGCTGACCCTTTCGACGCGTGAGCAGCATATCCGCCGTGAAAAGGCGACGTCCAACATCTGCACCAACTCCGGGCTTTGCGCCCTGGCGTTCAGCATCCACATGACGCTGCTGGGCGAAAAGGGGCTGCGCGATCTGGCCAGCCTCAACCACGCCCTCGCCTGCCAGGCTGCCGATCGTTTGAGCCAGGTGCCGGGCGTCACGTTGATGAACGATAGCTTCTTCAACGAATTCACGCTGATACTGTCGAAGGATGCCCGCGAAGTCGTCCGCAACCTCGCCGACAGGGGCGTGCTGGGCGGCGTGTCGCTGGGCCGACTGTTCCCCGACGCGCCACAGATCGGCAACGGGCTGGTGGTCGCAGTGACGGAAACCGTCACGCCGGAGGATATCGAAACCCTTGCCAAGGCGCTTGAGGAGGAACTGGCATGACCATGATGAGGGAAGGCCGCCCGACCACCCCCGTTCCTGTCAAGGAAGCCCATATGGCCCCCGCGACCGCCACCGGCAATCGCGCGTTGATGCTGGAGGAAGCGCTGATCTTCGAAATCGGATCGCCCGGCACGACCGGCGTCGATTTTGCCGAAGCGCCAAAGGTCGCCAGCCGCATCGGCAATCTCGCCCGCACCGACAGCATCGGCCTGCCTGGCCTGTCGGAACAGGAAACGGTGCGCCACTATACCCGCCTCAGCCGCCAGAATTATGCCATCGACCTTGGCCTCTTTCCGCTGGGCAGCTGCACGATGAAGCATAATCCGCGCCTGAATGAGAAAGTCGCGCGGATGCCCGGTTTCGCCGATCTCCACCCGCTCGCGCCGCAATCGACGGTGCAGGGTGCGCTCGCCGTCATCCATGAACTGGCGCAATGGCTGGTCACGCTGACCGGCATGCATTCGGTCGCGATGAGCCCCAAGGCTGGCGCGCATGGAGAGCTTTGCGGCCTGCTCGCGATCCGCGCCGCGTTGGAAGCACGCGGCGACGCCCGCAGCGTTGTCCTGGTGCCGGAAAGCGCGCATGGCACCAACCCGGCCACGGCCGCCTTTTGCGGCTATAAGGTGGAAGATATTCCGGCGACCCCCGACGGGCGCGTCGATCTGGAAGCGCTAAAGGCCCGGCTGGGACCCGACGTGGCGGCGGTGATGATCACCAACCCCAACACCTGTGGCCTGTTCGAACGCGATATGAAGACGATTTCCGACGCGGTCCACGCCGCCGGAGCCTTCGTCTATTGCGACGGTGCGAACTTCAACGCCATTGTCGGGCGGGTTCGCCCCGGCGACCTTGGCGTCGACGCGATGCACATCAACCTGCACAAGACATTTTCGACGCCCCATGGCGGCGGCGGCCCCGGCTCTGGTCCGGTGGTCCTCAGCCAAGCGCTCACCCCCTTCGCGCCGCTGCCTTTCGTGGAGCGGAAGGGCGACCAGTTCGTGCTGGTGGAGGAAGAGACCGCCGAGCAGCATCATCGTTCGACCTTTGGCCGCATGGTCGCCTTCCACGGCCAGATGGGCATGTTCACCCGCGCGCTCACCTATATATTGAGCCACGGTGCCGACGGCCTGCGCCAGGTGGCGAGCGATGCGGTGCTGAACGCCAACTATATCCTGCGCAGCCTGGACGATGTCCTTGACGCCCCGTTCGGCGGCAGCGGCCCGTGCATGCATGAAGCGCTATTCAGCGACAAGGGCCTTGCCGAAGGCTTCACCACGCTCGACATCGCCAAGGGGCTGATTGACGAAGGCTTCCACCCGATGACCATGTATTTCCCGCTGGTCGTCCACGGCGCAATGCTGATCGAACCGACCGAAACCGAAAGCAAGGCGGTGCTGGATCAGTTCATCATGGCGCTGCGCAGTCTGGCCGAGCGCGCCAAGGCGGGCGATGATGCGCTGAAGGGCGCGCCATATCACGCCCCGCGCCGCCGCCTGGATGAAACCCTGGCCGCGCGCAAGCCGGTCCTCACCTGGGCCGATCCGATGCTGGCGCAGGCGGCGGAATGACGGGCAGGCCGGAACCGTGGGAACCCGGTTCCGGCCCGGCGGTCGCGGGCAAACGTCACGCCCCCGCGACGCTACGCAACCGCGACGCGATCCTGTCCATCTTGCGGAATGAGTTGCCATCGTCCGGCCTGGTGCTGGAAGTGGCGAGCGGCAGCGGTGAACATGCAGTCCATTTCGCCGCCGCGCTGCCGGACCTCGACTGGCAGCCCAGCGATCCCGACCCGACCGCGCTCGCATCGATTGAAGCATGGCGCGGGGACGCTGGCCTGCCCAATCTGCGGACACCCGTCCAACTCGACGCCGTCAATGCCTGGCCAATCGAAATGGCCGCCGCGATCGTGTGCATCAACATGGTCCACATCAGCCCATGGGCAGCAACGGTCGGGTTGTTCAGGGGCGCTGCGAAGCTGCTACGCGCAGGTGCACCGCTGATCCTCTACGGCCCCTATATTGAGGGCGACGTCCAAACGGCGCCATCCAATCTGGCGTTCCATCAGTCCTTGCAGGACCGCAACCCCAATTGGGGCTTGCGTGATGTGGCCGACGTCGACCACGTCGCTGCCCAGTCCGGTTTTCGCCGTACAGGACGAACGGAAATGCCAGCAAATAACCTCACCCTTATCTACCGCAGGGGATAGGTCGTCGGAAACTGACCTTTATGGTCATCGAATATCACCAGCCGCATTTCTGAAACCGGTCGTTCATCAAATGGCAAGTGCAGGAACGAATGACTTGATCTGGAAGATTGCAGACGTCGCGGGATCACCTGGGCGCGGATGCTAGCGCTTTTTCAAAAACCACTTCCATTTTCGCGTAGGCCGAAGCGGTGGGATGCACTCCGTCCTTGCTGTCGCTCTCAGTCAAACCGGACCGTCCATCGTCGAGGGCAGTGTAGTAATCAACGATCGTTACATGCTGTTCTTTCGCATAAGCACGTAGCCAGTCGTTCA
This sequence comes from uncultured Sphingobium sp., assembly GCA_946885845.1. The sequence continues at coordinate 83,880 of CAMPHJ010000007.1, forward strand.
GCGCCTTGATCGACGCTACTGGTTCGATCTCCGGTCTCCAGTTGAACTTTGTCGTCGGTAGCACGGTGCCCAGAAGAACCCTGATATGGTGGGCTTTGGCAAGCTCCACCATGGTGCGAATGTTGGCTTGGATACGACCGAGATCGGTCGGACCCGTGTTGCCCGCAACGTCGTTCGTTCCCGCCAAAATGTGGACGGTCGCTGGTCGCAAGGCGATGACATCGGCTTGAAAGCGCCCGATCATCTGCGCCGTGGTTTGGCCGCTGATACCACGCCCTATCCGATCGCCCTTGAAAAAGTCTGGCCTGGTGCCCCGCCACGCTTCCGTGATCGAGTCCCCGATGAAGACAATGCGGTGTTTGCTTGGAGCAGGAAGTCCCCGATTGGCAGCTTCATAGCGACAGAGGTTTGGGAAGTCCGTCGCTAGTCGGCTCTGTTGCCATGCTTGATATGCCGCCAAGCCATCAGGGGCCGGTTCTTGGTCAACTTTCTCTCGCACGCTTGCCGCGAGATATTCCGCTGCGACTTTGGGCAGCCGAGGAAGGGAGGCGCAGGGATCGGCCATGACGCCTACCGGCAATGGGGTAGGCTCGGCCGCGACTGCGGGAGAAACCAGACCAAGCGCGAGGCCAATCTGCAAGACATGAAAACGGAACATCATTGGTCGACCCTTGCAGAAAAAGCGAATATTCTCAATTGGGAGATCGTTCCTCAGGATCATTTCATCCAGAAGCGTCAGCTATCGCCAATTACTTTTCGGCGAGAGGACCGAGTTGAAACCACCCCGCATGGCCGCTGTCATACTGCGAGCCGCATGGCGCCGATAACCTGCCGATCCGTTCGTTAGGCACGCCGTGCTCCTGCGAAGGCAGGAGCCCAGTTCAGACGTTGCAATGATCCACGCCGGGCGGGACTCGGCTCCTGCCTTCGCACGAGCACCTTTCATCCAGAGCGAGCATCGATGTCCGCTTCCCACCCATAAAGGCGAATGCGCGCATATTTCCCGCTTCCCTCATGGCCAGGGCAAGCGACCTTCGACAAGCGCGAACCGACACGATATGGCAGCACTCCAATGTCCAATCCGCTCATCGCCCTCGTCACCGCCGAACTTTCCGGCCCGGCTGATCCCCGTGCCAGCGCGATGGCTGGGGCGCTCGCTGCCAGATATCCCGACGCCGCCCGCGCCGTCCTGTTCTACGGCTCCTGCTTGCGAGAGGAACATCTCGATGGGCTGATGCTCGATTTCTACCTGATCGTTTCGGACTATGCGGCGGCCTATGGCAAAAGCTGGCTCGCGACCGCCAATCGCCTGATCCCGCCCAACGTCTTTCCGTTCGAACATGGCGGGTTGATCGCCAAATATGCGGTCCTGTCGGAAGCGGACTTTGCCCGGCTCAACAGTCCGGCAGCCGACAATATTTCGGTCTGGGCACGTTTCGCTCAGCCTGCGCGGCTGCTGTGGGCCGCCAATGACCTCGCCCGCCATCGCGCCATCACCGCTGTCGCCCAGTCTGCGCCGACCTTGCTGTCCCTCGCTCGCCCCATGACGCAGGCACAGCAGGATGTCCTGACCCTGTGGAAGACCGGCTTTTCCCTCACTTACAATGCGGAGCTGCGGGCGGAGCGTAAGGGACGTTCCTTCTCGATCGTCGATGCCGATCCGGACCGTTACCGCCGTTTTGGCGAAGCGGCTCTGGCGCACGGCCCGACGCCATCACTTGGCCCTGAACAGGCCGCCGCGCGCTGGCGGCGCTTGCAGCGCCGGGGCAAATATCTGTCCGTCATCCGCCTGGCGAAGGCCAGCTTCACCTATGCCGGCGGCATCGATTATCTGGCGTGGAAGATCAACCGGCACGCGGGGACGGCGATCAAGATCAAGGCGTGGCAGCGGCGCTGGCCACTGCTGGGCGCGCTCACTCTGCTGCCGCGGCTGTTCCGGGGCGGTGCGATCCGTTAAGCGCATGGGACAGGGCCAGCGAAAGGCCCGCCAGCGTATAGGGTTTGCGCAGGACTTCATGGCCGCCGAAGTCGGTGCTGATGGCTGTATCGCCCGCATAGCCGGTGACGAACAGCACCGGCACATGCGCATGGGCCGCTGGCAGGTTGCGTATCATTTCCGGGCCGGTCATGTCGGGCATCAGCACGTCGCTGACGATCAGGCCGATGTCGCGATAGCTGGACAGCAGTTTCGCGGCTTGCGACGGATGCTCGCAGGCGATGGGCAGATGGCCAAGCTCCGCCAGCGCCGCCATCGTCTGGTTCAAAACGCGCGGATCGTCTTCCACCACCAGAATGCGGGTAGGGGGGTGCAACACCGGCTCCCGCTCCGCCATGGCGACGTCGGCGCTCTCCTCCGCCTCCGCCCCGATCGTGCGCGGCAGATAGAGGTGGACGCTGGTGCCCTTGCCCTCTTCGGATTCGATGCGGATTTCGCCCTCGCTCTGGCGCACGAATCCGAAAATCTGGCTGAGGCCCAGGCCCGTGCCCTTGCCGACCGGCTTGGTGGTGAAGAAGGGTTCGAACACGCGCGCGGCAACGTCCGCGCTCATGCCGCAGCCATTGTCGGTAACGCTAAGCATGACATAGTCGCCTTCCGCGCATTCCCCCACTTCATTGGCGGCCAGATGGACCTGCGCCGTTTCGATGATCAACTCGCCCCGTCCGTCCATCGCATCGCGCGCGTTCACGCACAGGTTCAAGATGGCATTTTCCATCTGATGCTGGTCGACGAAGATGCGCCAGCCCTTGGACTGGTTCACGATCGACACCTTGATCTGGTCGCCGATTGACCGGTCGATCAGGTCGGCCATGCCAGACACCAGCGCTTCGGGCGCCACCGCGCTGGGCAACAACGGTTCGGACCGGGCAAAGGCGAGCAGGCGGCGCGTCAGGGCGGACGCGCGGGTAGCCCCCTCCATCGCATTGTCCAGATGATGGGCGGCTTCCCGCGGTTTCAGACGCAGCTTGCGCTTGGCCAGTTCCAGTCCCCCGACGACGACCGCCAGCATATTGTTGAAGTCATGGGCAATGCCGCCGGTCAACTGACCCACTGCATCCATTTTCTGCATTTGCCGCAGATTTTCCTCGGCCACCGCGCGGTCGGCCGTTTCCTTTTTCAGCTGCTCATAGGCATCCGACAGTTCAGCGGTGCGCGCCGCGACGGCGGCCTCCATCCGGTCGGCGCGCTCCGCCTCTATTTCCGCCATGCGCCCCGCATTGCGTCGGTCTGTATAGGCGGCGTTGGCGATCCACAGCGCGAACAGCACGCAGACCAGCAGGACCAGCCCGAACAGGCGCGACGTCTTCCCGACCCATTCGGTGCGGTCGCCCGCCAGCGTTACGGCGACGCTGCGTTCCTGCAAACGCGCATTTTCGGCCCGGATGACGCGATCCAGCAGGACGGTGATCTGCTGCAGGTCGGCCGACCGCCCCGCCCGATGAAACTGGCCCAGCGCAGTCATTTTCTGGTCATAGGTGGTGCGCAGGCCGATTTCGGCGAGTGTCTTGCCGCGCTGCGTGAAGGCCGCCTGCAATTCCCGCACATTGTTGCGCTGCCATCCCGACTTGCGCGTGGCGTAGGCCAGCAGCTTCAACTGGCTCGAAGCCGTGCGCCATTGATCCTGGAACAGCCGCCCCACGTCGGGGTCCAGGCTGATGACATATCGCGCCAGCGTGACTTCGGCGCGCGCGGTTTTGGCCTCGAACGCGCGAGCGACGGCGATAATCTCGAAACTGCGGCGCTGTTCCTTCAGGGCGCGCTCATGGTCGCGCGTCGCTTGGCTGGCATTATAGAGCAGGGTGCCGAGCGAACCGATCAGCAGGACGACAAGGATCAGCGGCAGGAAGCGTCCCACTGCGGCCCGCCACCCCGTCGCCTGATCTTCCATATAATAGCTGTCCGGCATTATCGGCACATTAGTCGAACAGTGCGACCGGCGGAATATAATGGATGAGGCGCTCCTCCTTCATCCATTCGGTTCATCCCGCCCTTCGCCCGGCTCATCGTGCGAAGGATGCTCCCCGTCGGTCAGCCGATTGCGCCGGTCGCGTGTCCAGCCGCCTCGAACATCTTGATAATCTGCCCGACTTGCTCATCGCTATGTTCCGCGCACAGCGAACAGCGCAGCAGGAAAGTGCCCGCAGGCGTCGCCGGGGGGCGCGCCATGTTCACGTAGAGGCCCAGTTCCAGAAGCGCCTGCCACATGGCGACGGCCTGCGTCTGGTCGGTCAGGATGACGGCGATGATCGCCGATTCCGGCTGCTTCGTGCCCAATGTAAAGCCAAGGTCGGTCAGCCCCTTGTGCAGCCGCTTGCTGTTCTTCCACAGATGCGCGCGCTTTTCGCCCGCGTCCATCAGCTTGCGGATCGACGTGGCGGCGGTCGCGACGACGCTGGGTGGCAGCGAAGCGGTAAAGACATAGGGGCGGCAAACCAGCCGCAGCACTTCGAACTTGGGATGGTTGGATACGCAGAAGCCGCCCACCGTGCCAACGGATTTGGAGAAGGTGCCGACCACGAAGTCCACATCCTTGTCCACGCCCTGTTCTTCGTAGACGCCCCGGCCATTCGCGCCGAAAAAGCCCATGCCGTGCGCTTCGTCGACCAGGATCATGCAGTTGGGATGCTTGCGCACCGCCGCGACCATTTCCGGCAAAGGCGCAACGTCGCCCAGCATGGAATAGACGCCTTCCAGCACGACCAGCTTCTGCGCGTCGGCGGGCAGGCGGCCCAGGCGCTTGTCCAGGTCCTCGACACTGTTGTGGCGGAAACGGACGACTTCGGCATCGCCCAGGAAACAGCCGTCATAGATGGATGCATGGCTGTCGGCGTCCAGCACGACATAGTCGCCCCGGCCCGCCAGCGTAGAAATCATGCCCAGATTTGCCTGATAGCCGGTCGAAAACACCATGGCGCCCGACATGCCGTAGAAATCCTTGAGCGCGTTTTCGACTTCGGTATGCCCCAGATAGGTGCCGTTCAGCACGCGGCTGCCGGTGGTGCCCGCGCCGAATTCGTCCAGCGCCTCCTTGCCCGCGGCGACCACGTCCGGGTCGAACGTCATGCCCATATAATTATAGGTGCCCAGCAGGATGGTCTCGCGGCCCTTGATGATGGCCAGGGTCGGCGATTTCACTTCATCCATCACGATGGCGAACGGATCGCGCACGCCCGTCGCCAACAACGCCTCGCGCTCGGCGATCAACGGATCGAATTTGGAAAACAGATCACGCGCTCCGGCCACCTCTGCGGGTGTGTGGGCGTCGGTGGCGGTTTCAGCGGCGTCGGTCATAACAGTCCCCTAACCGTTCAGGATTTGAGCCAGGTCGAACCGCTTTGCCGGGCGAAAGCGGTGCCTTCGCGCTCCGCCTTCGCTCATCAGCGGCCATCGACGTTACTCAGGCCGAACGGCATCCAATTAAATCAGGCAGCCTTCAACTTCACCACGGCGTCCACAAGCTGGCCGATATTTTCGATCTCCGCCTGCATGTTCATGGTGATGATGATGTCGAATTCATCTTCGATCGCCGCGACAAAGTCCATGACGGTCAGGCTGTCCCATTCCAGGTCGCCCGCGAAGGATGTGGTTTCGGTCAGTTCGACGCCCTTCTTGTTGAAGGGAGCGATCTGCGCCGCGATGTTGTCGAAAATCTGCTGGCGATCCGTCATTATGTCTTCAGGCTTTCCCGTCAAAGGGCGGCTTTTGCCCCCAAGCGCTGCCTCTTGGCAAGGGAATAAGGCGGCAATCGGGCATCTTCGCGCCCGATTGTGCCGTCCGTGGCACGATCAGCGGAAGTTGTCGGCGTAGGCTTGAATCTTCAACGTCTTGGGCGGGGTCGTGATGACGGTGTAGGACAGGCCGTATTTTTCGGCATAGGCAATCGCCGCCGCCTGGGTCGGAAAGTTCAACCGGACCTGCGCCTGCGTGTCGCCCGAACCGGCCCAGCCGGTCAGCGGATCGGGGCGCTTGGCTTCGGCTGCCGCAAATTCCAGCACCCATGTGCTCGTGCGCGCCTTGCCCGATTGCATGGCGTTCTTTTGAATCTGGTGGATGCGCGCGGACATCGAAACGTCAAACTCCCTTTGGGAAACCGGCTTTGCGTTGCACCAGCGCAAGGCGCAAAGTCAAGGCTTGGCGCGCGCGTCCGCGCGTTTCGTGCGCCGCGTCGCTGCCGCGCCCGCCGGATCGTCCGGCCAGGGATGGCGGGGATAGCGCCCGCGCATTTCCTTGGCCACCGCGCCCCAGCTGCCTGCCCAGAAACCGGGCAGGTCGCGCGTCGTCTGGATCGGCCTCCCCGCCGGGGACGTGAGCGACAGGACCAGCGGAATGCGCTGGCTGCCCACGACCGGATGCTCGGCCAGCCCGAACAGCGCCTGGGGCCGCAATTCGACACGCGGTCCTCCTTCGGCGGTATAATCGATCGCATGGCTGCTGCCCGCCGGGGACCGGAAATCGGGCGGAGCCAGCCGGTCGATCTGCTGCTTGCCGTCCCAGCCGATCAATCCTTCCAGCACGGCGGACAGTTGCGACCGGTCGATGTCCGACAATCGCCGCCTGCCCGTCAGCAGTGAAGGCAGCCACTCGTCCAGCGTCGCCATCAGCCTGTCGTCCGAAATAATATCCACCCCCGCGAAATCGGCCCGCATCCGCAGCGATTGCGCAGCATCGGACCAGGGAAGCAGGCCTAGGCCGCCTTGGCGAACGCCATGCATCAACGCCTGCGCCACCGCGTCCGGGTCGGGCCGGTCGTCGGACCCGGACGACAGCCGCACAGCGCCCAGACGGCGCTCGCGCAACGCCTCGATCCCGCCCGTTTCAGCGCGGAAGCGAACGGTGCGATGTTCGGCGACATGTCCGCCAAACAGGCGCAGCACCTCCGCTTCGCTGATCGGCGCGGCGGACAGGATGCGCGCGCCCGCAGCGCTGCCCTGCACCTCGCCCACCGCCAGCCAGTCCTCGCGGGCGAGCGCGCTCAGCGGATCGAGCCGAAAGCCGCGCCCGCCCACGCTCGCCCACTCCGAACCGTCGGCGGACCGCCGCTTCGCCACCCGATCGGGAAAGGCGATGGCCAGGCACAGGCCCGTGTCGTGATTGCCTGTCTCCCCTGTGCGACCTGCTTCCCTGCCGGGCACCAGCCGCGCCCAGCGCTTCGCCATCGCCCGCGCTGTATCCGCTCGCTTGCCGCTTTCCCTGCGCCATCGGACCCGTCGCTGCGACAGGTCGGTGTCCTGCCCGCCTATGCCGCGCTCGCCCAGCAGCACCGCGACCTCAGCCGCCACATCGGCCAGCCCCAGTTCGCCCGCGCGCACCAGCATGTGGCCAATGCGGGGTTCCAGCGGCAGCTTCGCCAACGCCTTGCCATGGCTGGTGATCCGCCCGTCGTCGTCCAGCGCCTCCAGCACGCTCAGCCTTTTGCGCGCTTCACTCACCGCTGCGGCAGGGGGCGGGTCCAGCCAGCGCAGGCTGGCCGGGTCGGTCACACCCCAAAGCGCGCAGTCCAGCAACAGGCTCGACAGGTCGCTTTCCAATATCTGGGGTGGGTCGAATGGCGGCATGCCCGCCGTCGCCGCTGCCTCCCACAAACGATAGGCGACGCCCGGCCTTTGTCTGGCCGCGCGCCCGGCCCGTTGCGTCGCCGCCGCCTGACTCGCCCGCTCGGTCACCAGCCGGGTGACGCCCGCCGCCCGGTCATAGCGGGGCCGTCGCGCCAGTCCTGAATCGATGACGATGCGGACGCCGTCGATGGTCAGGCTGGTTTCGGCGATCGACGTCGCCAATATGACCTTGCGCCGTTCGTCGCGCGACGGGCGGATGGCGGCGCGCTGGGCGGCTGGGTCCAGACTGCCGTGCAACCTGTGAATCTCCACGCCTTCGCCTTCCACCCGTTCCGCCGTGCGCTCGATTTCCGCCACGCCGGGCAGGAACGCTAATATGTCGCCCTCCGCCTCATCCTTCAGCGCCCGGCGGATCGCCGCAGCCATCTCATCCTCGATCCGCTTTTCCGCCGCCCGTCCGATGTGGCGCAGTTCCAGCGGTTGAATGCGCCCCTCGCTTTCGATCACCGGCGCGCCGTCCAGAAGTTGGGCGAAGCGAACGCCGTCCAGCGTTGCCGACATCGGCACGATCCGCAGGTCCGGCCGCAGCGCTGCCTGAGCGTCCAGCGCGAGCGCCAGCCCGAAATCGCTGTCCAGACTGCGCTCATGCACTTCATCGAACAATATGGCAGATACGCCGGACAGTTCCGGGTCGTCCTGTACCCGCCGCACGAAAATGCCTTCGGTCAGCACCAAAATGCGCGTGCGGGCCGATGATTTCGAATCCATGCGCGTGGCGTAGCCGATCGTTCCGCCCGGCTGCTCCCCCATCAGTTCGGCAATCCGCTCGGCCGCGGCGCGCGCCGCCAGCCGGCGCGGCGACAACAGCAATATCTGCCCCGCGCACCATGGTTCGTTCAGCAGGGCAGGGGCCACCGCCGTCGTCTTGCCCGCGCCCGGCGGCGCGACCAGCACGGCATTGCTTCCCGCGCGCAGGGCGTCGATCAATTGGGGAAGCACCTGGGCAATAGGCAGGGCGGCAGTCATGCCGATCCTCTCGCTCCATTCGCGCCTCAGCGCAATGGTCAGCCGAACAGCAGCCTGTGGATCGGGTTGTTGGGGTCCAGCAGCATCTTGGCCGTCAGCCCCAGCGACATGATGATCAGCAATGGCCTGATCAACCGGCTTCCGAACCGCATGGCCAGGTGAGAGCCGATCTGGCCGCCGGTGATGCTGCCAACGGCCATGACTAGCCCCGCAATCCATATCACATGCCCGCCAGCGACCATGGTCAGCAGGCCCGCCACGTTGCTGGCCAGGTTCACCGCCTTGGTCTGCGCGGTCGCCCGCACCAGCCCCAGCCCGCCCATCGCCAGAAACACCGTCGCATAAAAGGCTCCAGCGCCCGGACCAAAGAAGCCGTCGTAAAATCCGACTGCGCCGATCAGCAGGCTCAACCCCGCCATCCCCAGGCGGCTGTGCCGGTCCAACTCGCCGATCCGGGGCGAAAAGGTGAAATAGGCGGCCAGCGCGATCAGTAATCCCGGCATCAGCCCCGCCAGGATCGACGGATCGACCCGCTGCAGCAGCCACGCACCACCCACCGATCCGGCAAAGGCGGCGGCGATCGGCCATCGATAGGCGCTCAGGTTCATATGCCCCGCCCGCGCATAGGCGATGCAGGCGCCCAGCGTCCCGATCGACGATTGCAGCTTGTTCGTGGCCACCGCCGCGACCGGCGGAACGCCTGCGGCCATCAATGCGGGCAGGGTGATCATGCCTCCGCCACCGGCCATCGCATCGATGCACCCGGCCATCAGCGCCGCCGCCATCAGAAAGCCCAGCGTTTCAGGAGAAAGGATCACACCCTCCCCCTTATATGCTCATATGTTCCTGCGAAGGCAGGAACCCAGTCCCGCTTCATCATGGGAGCGCGGCTCCGCCCCACGGGCATCTCTCAATAAGCCCGCGCAATCGCAAATTCGACGGCCTCGACCAGCGCCGCTTTCGCCTTGCCGCTGTCGAACCGGCCCAGCGCGTCGATGGCCCGCTGCCCATAATGCCGCGCACGGGCCAGCGTGTCGTCGATGGCGCCGGTTGCGCGCAGCAATTGCGTCGCGTGCGCCAGATCCTCGTCGCTCGTCCGGTTGCCGGCAATCGCCTGCTTCCAGAAAGCACGGTCTTGCTCTGGCCCACGGGCATAGGCCAGGATCACCGGCAGCGTGACCTTGCCATCGCGGAAATCGTCGCCCGCATCCTTGCCCATGGTCGCGCCATCCGATTCATAATCGATAGCGTCGTCGATCAGCTGGAATGCGATGCCCAGGTTGCGGCCGTAAACGTCTAGCGCCTTTTCCTCCGACTCGTCGCGGTCGGCGACGACAGCGGAAATGCGGCAGGCGGCGGCGAACAGGGCGGCGGTCTTTGCGCCGATAATGTCCAGATATTGTTCTTCGCTGGTATCGATCCGGCGCTGCGCGGTCAGCTGGTTGACCTCTCCTTCCGCGATCACGGCGGATGCGTTGGACAGGATTTTCAAAATCTTGAGCGATTCCGCCTCGACCATCAGTTCGAAGGATCGGGAAAACAGGAAATCGCCTACCAGCACGCTGGCGCTGTTGCCCCAGATGATGTTCGCCGTCTTGCGGCCCCGGCGCAGGCCCGACCCGTCGACCACATCGTCATGCAGCAGGGTGGCCGTGTGGATGAACTCGACCGCTGCGGCCAGCTTGTAATGGCGGGTTCCCGCATAGCCGACCAGGTCCGCGCAGGCGAGCGTGAGCATTGGCCGCATCCGCTTGCCGCCGCCTGCGATAAGGTGCCCGGCCAGTTCGGGGATCAGCGGAATGCGCGACTGCATTCGGTCCAGGATCACCGCGTTCACCTGATTCATCCCGTCGGCGACAAGCGCCATCATCGGGTCGAGCGAAGGCGCGCCGTTGGCGCGGCCGATGGTGTGGACATTGCCGGAGGCGGGTGCGGTCATGACCCGGCCCATGTGGCGGTGCAAAATGCATATAGCAAGCGGGAATAGCTTGCGCGGGCGGCGGGAAGGCGCAAAAAGCGCGCGGAACAGGGAGGACCGGCGTGGACGACACATTGAAGCGGTATCGGGAAAGCATCGACAATATCGACGCGGCGCTCGTGTTCATGCTGGCCGAACGCTTCAAGATCACGCAGGCCGTGGGCGAATATAAGGCGCAGCACGCGCTGCCGCCCGCCGACCCAGGCCGCGAGGAACGGCAGATCGGCCGCCTGCGTCAGCTGGCGACGGACGCCAACCTCGACCCTGATTTCACCGAAAAATTCCTGCGCTTCATCATCGACGAAGTGATCCGGCACCACGAACGCCTGCGCGACGGCTAGAGCATTTTCAAAGCAGATGTGTTCATCTGCTGACTCGGAAAATGCGGACTACAAAAGAAAAATGAGCATGGTTCGATCAGCTATGATCGGATCATGCTCAATCCCCCGCTACGCAGGTTCCGCCACCGGTTGCCGACCCTGCGACCGGCCCAGCAGCACGCCCGCAAGCGCCAGCGCAAATCCGGCAACTTGCACAGGCCCCAGTCTTTCGCCGAACAATGCCCAAGCTTCGATGGCGGCCAGCGGCGGGACCAGCAGCAACAGCATCGACATGCGCGTCGGTCCCTGCGTGCGCACCAGCCAGACCAGCAGCGACAACCCGCCTGCCGACAGCCCCAGCACCGACCAGCCCAGCCCGATCCACAATAATGGCGCATTGTCCCAACGGACCTCGCCAACCGTCGCCGCCGCCATAATCGCGACCATCGCGCCGCCCGCATTCTGCACCGCGCCCGAAATCCATATGCCATCGCCGGAAATCGTGCCCCGCTGGATCAGCGTCCCGCCAGTCATCGCGATGACCGCAACCAGTCCAGCGACGGCGGGCAGCACAGGGATTCCACCCACGCCCGACCGCTCGATCGCGGGCATCAGCACGCATCCCACGCCTAATATGGCAATCGCCAGCCCCGCCCAGGCGCGCCCCGGCAGCCGCTCGCCCATCAGGGCGACACTCGCCACCGCCACCATCAGCGGCTGCAGCGCGCCCAGCAAGGACATGATACCCGCAGGCATGCCGTGATAGACAGCCCACCAGCTCACCGTCAGGTAAAGCCCGTGCAGCATCGCGCCCGCCACCAGATGCAACCGCAGCCGCTTGCCCGGCGGCAGTCGTTGTCCGGCCTTCAGCGCGATGAGTCCCAATAGCAGCGCCGTCAGCGTCAGCCGCACGCTCAATATCAATTCCGGCGCGCCATGCGGCACCGTCGCCCGTGCGACGATGAAGCCGGTCGACCAGATCAGCACGAACAGGACGGACGCAACCAGCGCGATCATCTGCGCTTCATTCCCGCCCCGCCCGGATCGCCGCACCCCCGGCAAAGGGGGTGATGGCGACCAGCAGCAACGAAGCCGCGCCCAGGAATTTGAACGCCGCACCGCTCCCGTCGCCCATCGTCCCCGCGCCGAATATCAGCAGCGGAACCGCCAGCGGCAACGCCAGCAACCCCGCCAGCGCCCCGCTCGACCGCAATCCTGCCGTCAGCGTCGCGACCAGCAGCCCCAGCGCCGCCAGCGCGGGCGTGCCGATCAACAGCCCCAGTTCCAGCAGTCCGATGGTCGCGCCGTCCAGCTTCAGCAGCGCGGCAGCGGGCAACGTCGCCAGCATCAGCGCCGGGCCAAATCCTAGCCAGTGCGCCACCAATCGCGCCAGCACCACCATTTCCTCGCCAATGCCGCGCGCCGCCAACTGGTCGAGCACGCCCGCATCGCGATCCGGCGCGACCAGCCGGTCAACCGGCAGCAGGCTGGCCAGCAGCGCCGCGATCCACAACATGCCGCCCCCCGACCGCTTTAGCAGCGCAGCGTCCGGCCCGACCGCGAAGGGGTACAGGCTGGCCACCAGCAGCAGGAACGCAACGGGCAACCATAGCCCGGCCGACTGCCACGCCTGCCGCAGGTCGCGCGCCACCAGCAGCGCCAGCACCCTCATGCCACATCCTCTGCGGCGTAATCGATCAGGTCCAGCGTCACCGGCGCAGGCAGGGGCAAGGGCTGGTGCGATGCCGCCAGCACGACACCGCCGTCGGCCAGATGCCGTTCGACACAGCTCCCCAGCAGCGCCAGCGAAGCATCGTCCAGCCCGTTGCCGGGTTCGTCCAGCAGCCAGACCGGCGCACCGCTCGCAATCACCCGCGCCAGCGCCGCCCGCTTGCGCTGCCCGGTCGACAACATCCGCACCGGCATGTCGCGCAATGGCGTCAGCGCCATCGCCGACAAGGCCCGGTCCAGCGCCGCCCCGTCCACACCATCGATCCGTGCCCAAAAGGAAAGGGCCCCCGCCAGCGACTGCTCCATGTCCAGCGCCAGCCGTTCATCGGCCATCGCGATCCGCCCGCATCGTTCGACTGAGCCTGCGGCTTCCCGCAGCAGCCCGGCGCAAATGCGCATCAGGCTGGACTTGCCCACGCCATTGGGACCACGCAGCAACGCGCTGCCGCCCGCTTCCAGCGACAGGTCCACGCCCCGGAACAACAACCGCCCGCCCCGTGCGCAGGCAACGCCCGACAGGCGCAGCGCCGCCCTGCTCATGGTGCGACCATGTCCTCCAGGACGTGCATGTCGATATCGGACAGGCCGAAATGATGGCCGATCTCATGCACCACGACATGGGTGATCAGCGCATCCAGCGGCACGCCGGTTTCGACCCATTCATCCAGCAATGGCCTGCGGAACAAATGGACCGTCGGCGGACTGTCGCCGGTCTGCACCGGATCGCCCACGGGCCGCCCGCTATACAGGCCGGTCAGGCCGAACGGGTCATCGATCTCCATGTCCTTCAGGACCTGCGCGTCGGCAAATTCCTCGACGAACAGGACGACGTTGGACAGATGGGACCGGAATGGATCGGGCAGGCGCGACAGCGCAGCCAGCGCCAGGGCTTCGATCTGGGCGCGCGTCGGCGCGATCTGACTGTATGGACCCTTATCGGACATGGCCGGGCCATAAGCGAAAGCCTGTCATGTGGATAGAGCGATCATCGCCTGCCGCCCTGCCGCCCTGCCGTGCCGCCCTGTCCCGCCCGGTCAATTCCGCCGGACGCTCTCGATCCGGTCCTCATACCCCCGCAGCGCGTACACAACCGACGGGTCGCCTGCATAACGCCGGCGCAGCATCGCCAACTGAGCGTCCGTGCCAGTGCACAGCCTTGCGACGCTTTCGGCCAGGAACACACGTCGTTCGCCGTCATAGGGTTCCTCGCCCCGGAAATGGTCGCAACTGTCGCGCACCACCATGAAACTGGTGACTTCGTCGGGAAAGGCCGTCAACTGGGCGGCGTCGGGGGAAGGGGGCAGGTCCAGCGATTCCAGCGGTGCGGGATGCGCCCTGACCGTCACCTTGGGGGATGGCCTGACAGGCGCGCTGGCAATGTCCACCGGCGGCGCAGCGTCCACGACATTGGCGGCGACGTCAGCGACAGGCGTCAGGCCATTATCGGCAGAGGCATCTTCGCTGGACGAATCACGGCACCCGGCGGCCAGCGCCAGTATCAGCATCATCGGAAACAGCCCCACCCGTGCGCCCAACGATTTCCTCCCGCAAAATGGCGATCAGGTCAGCGACATGTGGCAGCCGCTGCTCCTCCTCATCGAGAATCGCCATGAAAGCGGTCTGCCTATAGGCCTGCACCGCTTCTTCCGAAAGGCGGCTTGCCATGGGTATTGTGGAAATCACGATGTCCAGAAGCCGCTCCACGCCATGCAGCCGCCCCCACAGATAGTCATTTTCCCGATAGGCCCTGCTGAAAAAAGCGCCGAAGCTATTGAATTCTATGCCTTTTAATGTCGCCTCCGCACCGCCGGGCCGGATTGCCGAACAATCCTCCGGCGAAATCCGGTCGACTTTGACCGGATCATATTCATCCATGGCGTGTCCCTGGAGCAACGGTAGCGTGGCTATGTCGTAAAAGGGAAAGCCCAGATAGGACAGCAACATGACCCGCCGTTCCGCCTTGGGCAGGTCGGCCAGTGCTTCGGCCAGCATCAGGTCGGCGGTTTCATCGCGCTCCTTCAATCCGCGTGCCTGGGCGATGGCGTCCAGCGCCTTGCCCGGATCGTTGGGCACCTCTCTGGCCGCTTCCCGGATCGCACCATTATAAAAGTCCGCGCCTTCGCACTCGGTATAATGGGCGATGGCGGCATAAATGGCATCGTGCATCTTTTGAACGACGCTACTGTCAGCCTCTGATTCCACCTCCAATGTTTCCGCCAGCCGCCGCGCCAGGAAACGCAGCCTGCGAATGCGGAAAGCCAGGTCATGCGTGCGAAAGAATGTCACGGGCGGGGAAACCGGCCCCACATCCTCGGTCAATTGGTCCGCGCCGATGGCCCGGACATGCGACCACAGCGCCTGTCGATAGCTTTCCCGCATCAACGGGCTTTCCTCACCGCTCAGGCCGAACAACAGCGCGGCCAGGTCCTCGACAATGCCGGACAGTTTCAGATGGCCATAAGCGGGAAAGGCAAACCCGGCGGAATTCGCGGCGCGTTGCTGCGCCTTCGCCCGCCATGCGGACAGCCGCGCCGGGGTTGGCCGGTCCAGGAACAACAGCCTGCCGATCGCGCTTTCGACTTCCGCCTCGATTCCCGGTCTCAGGGCATTCAGGATGCGGACCATGCGACGGATGCGTGAACTGTGATGATCGATCGCGTCCAGATTGTCGCGGATCGGCTGTTCGCGCGGAATGTCGCTCAGCGCGCCAAAGATCGTCCTGAAAAATCCGGGAAGGACGGCGCTGCCTGCTTCTTCTTCCGATGAATCCGGCTTGTTGAAACGCACTGAACGGCGGCCGGGCTTGGGGTCGATATAGACGAACCGGCGGTCGACTTCGCGGCGTGACGGCCTGTTGCGCAGCGCGCCAATGGCCTGTGCAAAGGGGGCGTTCGCCAATACCGAACCGTCGATCAATATGGCGTCCTCTGCCGTGCCCCGCGTCCAATGCCGGGGAAGCGCACGGGCCAGGAAAGCGTCGCGCGTCGGCCACTTGCGATGCCGTTCGTCCAGCACCTGATCCAGTTCGCGCACGGTAAAGGGTGGGAAGGCGCCGGGGAAGCTGGCCGTGGCCCGCGCGGCAAAGACCAGTTCTGCGGGATCGGCGAATGTGCGGCGATTGCCGCCCATATCGCGCCCGCGCGCCCGGAAACCGATCGACAGCCGATGTTCGGTTTCGATGACCTGCGCCGGGCTGTTGAGGTTCAGGCTCTGGGGATGGCCTTCAAAATCCGTGACGGTGACGAACAGGTCCAGCGGATGGCCTTCGGGCAGCAATGTCGGCCCGCGCTCCGTCTTTTCCATCGCGTCGAACGCGTCGAGCAGCATCGATGTAAATATCGCCCCACCAAAGGGCGGCTCGAACCAACGGGATCGGATGAAATGGGACAGTTTGTGGCGGACTTCCTCTCTCGCACCGGGGGCGACCGTCCTCTCGACCGTGTCGCCTGGGTGTCGCGCCGCCATCCAGACCAGCGGCGCGGCCCAGAATTTGGTGATCCGTCGCGCCGGTCGGGCGTCGGGATGCAGCAATTTTTCGACATCGGCATTTTCCAGCCACATGTCCGTTAGCGGCTCCAGCGACTGGCCCGTCTCAATCGCCTGCGCCAGGAAGATGCCGTTGATCCCACCCGCGCTCGCGCCAGCTATGATGTCGGGCATGATGCGCAGCCGCACGCCACTGGCGGCCTCCAGATCCTCCAGCAGCTTTCGATAGACCGCTTCGCTGCTGTTGCCGCTGACCGTGCCGTCGTGAAATCCTCGGCTCGCGCGCGCCAGCCGCCAGATTTCCTTGGTGATGCCGTGCATGTAGACCGCCAGGCTGATCCCGCCATAGCAGACCAGCGCAAGGCGAAGTTCGCGCTCCTTCATGCCCGCAGCTCCGCCCAGATCGGCAGATGGTCCGACGCCTTGCGCGCGGCTGCGCTGTCATGCACGCCGCAATCCAGCAGCTTCAACTTGCCGCAATGCATGATGCGGTCCAACTGCGCCACTGGCCGCCGCGCGTGGAAGCTCCGGCCGCAGGGGGCAAAGCTGTAATGCCGCGCGAAATCGGCCAGGCATCCCCGGTTGGCGCTCCATTCATTAAGGTCGCCCATCAACACGGTCGGCATGGCCTCGCGCGTGCTCGCCACGTGGATGACAGCCGCCGCCTGCTTGCGACGCCACAGGCCCGACAGGTCCAGATGCATGCCGAAAAACCGCATCGTCGTCCCGCCCAGCGTGACTTCGGCCAGCGTCGCGCCGCGCGGCTCCAGGCAGGGCAGGTGGACCACGTCATGAACGCCGACCTCCGCCTCCTTGCGGACCAATATCGCATTGCCATGCCAGCCCATCGAATCCACCTGGATGTTCAGCGGAACCGCCTTGTAGGGGCTGACGCTCTCCAGCAGCCACGGCGGGATCGCCGCCGACCTGACGCCGAACCGCCGGTCCGCCTCCTGCAACGCGATCACGTCCGCGTCGATTTCGTTGAGCACCTCCAGCACCCTTTCCGGGTTGCGGCGGCGGTCGGTTCCTATGGCCTTGCGGATATTGTAGCTGGCGACGCGAAAGGACTTCATCCCCAAACAATGCCTCACTCGCCCGCCGGTTGCCATAGGCTTGCAAACTCTCGCCCGCTTTGTTCTTGAAACGTTCGCAAAGCCGCGCCATAGGTCGCGCATGGCCAAGGCAAAGCGCAAATTCGTCTGCCAACAGTGCGGCACCGTCTCCAACCGCTGGCAGGGCCAGTGCGACGATTGCGGCGAATGGAACAGCATCGCCGAAGAAGCCGCCGAAACCGTCTTTTCCGCACGGCACGATCTCCATACCGGTGGCCGCGCCCTCACTCTGGTGGGGCTGGACAGCGAAGTCGAACTTCCCCCCCGCACCAGCACCGGCATCGCCGAATTCGACCGCGCCCTGGGTGGCGGGATCGTGGCGGGCTCCGCGACCCTGATCGGCGGCGACCCCGGCATCGGCAAATCGACCCTGCTGCTTCAGGCGGCGGCACGCATCGCCGCGCGCGGCCTGTCGGTCGCCTATATCAGCGGGGAGGAAGCGGCCGATCAGGTCCGGCTGCGCGCCCAACGCCTGGGCCTGGGCAACGCGCCGGTTCAGCTTGCCAGCGCCACGTCGGTCCGCGACATATTAACGACGCTGGGGGAAGGGGAGGCGCCCGCTCTCCTTGTCATCGATTCGATCCAGACCATGCACAGCGACCTGATCGAAGGCGCGCCGGGCACGGTCAGCCAGGTCCGCGCCTCCAGCCAGGAACTGATCCGCTTCGCCAAGCAGCGCGGCACCGCGCTCATCCTCGTCGGCCATGTGACGAAAGACGGCAGCATCGCCGGACCGCGCGTGCTGGAACATATGGTCGATACCGTGCTCAGTTTCGAAGGCGAGCGCAGCCATCAATATCGCATCCTGCGTGCGATCAAGAACCGCTTTGGCGGCACCGATGAAATCGGCGTCTTCGCCATGGTCGCCGAAGGGCTGGAGGAGGTGGCGAACCCGTCTGCCCTCTTCCTCACCCACCGCGATGAAAATGTGACCGGCGCCACCGTCTTTCCCGCGCTGGAAGGAACGCGGCCCGTGCTGGTGGAAATCCAGGCGCTGGTCGTCCGCCTGTCCAGCGGCGCGACGCCCCGCCGCGCGGTCGTGGGGTGGGACAGCGGTCGGCTCGCCATGGTCCTGGCCGTGCTGGAGGCGCGCTGCGGCCTCAGCTTTTCGACCTGCGAAGTCTATCTGAACGTCGCGGGCGGCTACCGTCTTTCCGACCCTGCCGCTGACCTTGCCGTCGCCGCCGCGCTCATGTCCGCTTTGTCCGAACGACCTGTGCCCGCCGATGTCGTCCTGTTCGGCGAACTCGCACTTTCAGGTGAGATCCGCCCGGTCGCCCATTCGCCACTGCGCCTGCGCGAAGCGGCCAAGCTCGGCTTCAACCGCGCCTATGTGCCCGCCGCCGCCGCTGACGGGGTGAAGGGCATTTCCGTCAGCGGCTATCGCGCGCTCAGTCAATTGGTTGACCAGATGCTTGGGCGCGGATAGCCCATCGGCCATGAACGCCGTCGATATCCTCGTCCTCCTCGCGCTGGGTGGCTGCGCTGTCCTGGGCCTGCTGCGTGGTTTCGTCCTCGAAACATTATCGCTGATCGCCTGGGTTTCGGGCATCTTCGCCATCCGCCTTTTCCACAGCTCGGCTGCCGAACTGCTGACGCCCTTCGTCGGCACCAGCAGCGGCGCGGCAGTGCTCGCCTTCGTCCTTGTCTTCGGCATCACCTTTGGCGCTGGAAAAATCCTCGCCCATGCCATCGGTCGCCGCACGCGCCAGTCGGTGCTGGGGCCAGTGGACCGCGTGCTGGGCGCGGGTTTCGGCGCGGTGAAGGGGCTGATCGGCGCGACGCTCCTCTTCCTTGCCTTCAACCTGGTCTATGACACATTTTACGGCAGCACCGCCCGGCGCCCGGACTGGCTGTCCGACGCCCGCACCTATCCGCTGCTCAACGCCAGCGGCCAGGCGATCAGTGAATTCGTGGCCGATCGCCGCGCCCGTCCACCCGTGCCGGAGGATGAATAGCTCTAAATCCAGCCCTTGACCCGATAGGCCTCAGCCGTGGCCTTCAACCCTTCCTCGGTCGCGACCTGCGGCTGCCACAGCGCCTTGGGCGGCTGCTTGCGCTTCGTAACGACCCAGTCGGGATGACAGAAATAGCTGACCCGATCCTGCGTCAGTTTCGCCCCCTTGCCGCGCAGCATCCGGTCCAGCCGTGCGCCCACGCCCAACGCCCAGCCTGGGGTCGAAAAGGTCCGCACCGAACGCCCGACCGCGCGTCCGATCGCCTGGCCGAATTCCAGATGGTCCCAGCCGCCCGGCGTTCCGTCATCGGCTTCATAGCATTGGGCCAGGCTTTCTTCCCTCTCGCCCGCCAGCGTCAGCAGCAGTCGGGACAGGTCTCCCACTTCGATCAGCGAAAGCCGCCCGCCCGGCGGCAACAGCATGATGCCGCGCCGGGCCATGCGGAACAGTTCCAGCATCTCGCGGTCGCCCGGTCCATAAATGGCGGGGGGCCGCACGATGGTCCAATCCAGCCCGCTGGCCTTCACATGGCGTTCGGCCAGTTCCTTGGACCATCCATAGTCGGACAGGTCCGGTTCCCGCGCCGCCAGCGACGACACATGGATCAACCGCCGCACCCCGCGCTGGCGCATGGCGTCGACCAGCGCCATGGTGCCGCGCGCATTGCCGACTTCGAAACCTTCCCGGTCAGGCGCGTTCACCACGCCCGCGATGTGGATCACGACATCGGCGTCGCGCACCAGCGTATTCAGCGCGGCTCGATCACTCAGCGAACCCGGCACCCATTTCAGGCGCGCGCGCGGCGGTTGCGCCCGGCGGGTGATGGCGGTGACATGATGACCGGCGGCCAGCGCCTGATTAAGTGTTTCGGCGCCGACGAATCCCGTCGCGCCCGTCATTGCAATGCGTAGGTTCATGATGCGTCAGACCATCGCCATATGATCGCGATGGACCAGCACCGATCGGGGCAGTTCGCCCAGCAAAGCAGCGATATCCTCGCTGCGCTTGCCGATGATGCGGGTCGCCTGCGCGCTGTCATATTCGCTCAGCCCACGCGCGATCACGCGGCCATCCTGGGTCAGAATGTCCACGACATCGCCGCGCTCAAACACGCCTTCGACCCCGGAAACACCCGCTGGCAACAGGCTGTTGCCTTTGCCCAGCGCCCGTTCCGCGCCCGCGTCCACGGTGATGCGGCCGCGTACCGTCAACCGTCCGGCCAGCCAGCCCTTGCGCGCACGCTTGGCGGGGGCTGCCACGAAAATGGACCCGCGCCCGCCATTCTCCCAATGCGACAGCGGCGCATCGACCTTGCCGGAAATGATCGCCAGGTGAGCGCCCGCGCCGGTGGCGATTCGGGCCGCCTCGATCTTTGACGTCATGCCGCCCGATCCCATGCCGGACGCGGAACCGCTGTCCGCCATAGCGGCGATTTGCGCATCGATGCGCTCTATTGTCTCTATCAGCATTGCGTCCGCATTGGCGTGCGGATTGGCGGTGTAAAGCCCGTCCACGTCCGACAGCAGCACAACCGCGTCAGCCCGTGCCGCCTGTCCGATCCTTGCCGCCAGCCGGTCATTGTCGCCAAAGCGGATTTCCGCCGTCGCCACGCTGTCATTTTCATTGACCACCGGCACCACGTCCAGCGCCATCAACCGTTCCAGCGTCGCCGAAGCGTTCAGGTAACGCCGCCGATGTTCCAGGTCGTCCAGCGTCACCAGCATCTGCGCGGCGGTGATGCCGCGGTCCTGCAACAGGCTGGCCCAGCATTGCGACAGGGCGATCTGGCCCGTCGCGGCGGCGGCCTGCGCGTCTTCCAGGCTGCCGCGCCCGCCCTTGGGCAGTTTCAACCGCCGCGCACCCAATGCGATCGCACCGGACGACACGACGATGATCTGCTGCCCGGCTGCCTTGCGCGCGGCGATGTCATCGACCAGCGTCCGCAACCAGCTTTCCCGCACCTGCCCATCTGCATCGACCAGCAGCGCCGACCCGATCTTGATGACCAGACGGCGGATCAGGGCAGGGGGAAAGCCGGATAGCGAAGGGGTCACGGAAACAATATCCATCAGGTTAGAACGCAACGCAGGATAGCCGCACGCCTGCTGTCCGCCAGGGACTGCGGCGCACGCGTCTTGGGCGTTCCGTTCAGATCGGCGACCACGACGTTTCGCCTTCTTCGTCCGGCGCGTCCACGTCCTTGGCCTCTCCGAACAGGGGCAGCACCGCGTCCAGCAGTGCGGGCACACCTTCCCCGGTCGCGCCGGAAATGATGAACACATCCTTCACGCCCGCCTCGCTGCGAAGCTGGGCGGCGATATCCTCCATCAACTCCTGACCCAAAAGGTCACCCTTGTTCAGCGCCACGATCTGCGGCTTTTCATCCAGGCCGCCGCCATAGGCCGCCAGTTCGTCCTGCACGATGCGGAATGCATCGACCGGGTCGTCGCTGGTCGCGTCGATCAGGTGCAACAGCACGCGGCACCTTTCGATATGTCCCAAAAATCGGTCGCCGATGCCCGCGCCTTCGGCTGCGCCTTCGATCAGGCCGGGAATGTCGGCCAGCACGAATTCGCGGTCACGATGCTGGACCACACCCAATTGCGGCTTGGTGGTGGTAAAGGCATAGGCCCCGACCTTGGCCTTGGTATTGGTGACCTGGTTGATCAGGGTCGACTTGCCTGCGTTGGGCATCCCGACCAGTCCGACATCGGCCAGCAGTTTCAGGCGCAGCCACACCCACATTTCCTGCCCCGGCCACCCCGTGCCGTGCTGGCGCGGGGCGCGGTTGGTGCTGGTCTTGTAGGACAGATTGCCTCGACCGCCATCGCCGCCGCGCAGGAATACCATGCGCTGGCCAACTTCGGTAAAGTCGGCCAGCACTTCCTGCTCTTCATATTCGGGATAGCCGTCTTCATCTTCGGTGCCATCGATCGGCACGGGGTCCGACAGGATCTGGGTTCCGACCGGCACCTTGACGATCAGGTCTTCGCCACCCGCGCCATAGCGATTCTTGCCCGCGCCGCCCTTGCCGCGCTGCGCCTTGAAATGTTGGGTGTACCGAAAATCGATAAGCGTGTTCAGCCCGGCGACCGCTTCGAAAATAATGTCGCCGCCCTTGCCGCCGTTACCGCCGTCGGGGCCCCCATATTCGACATATTTTTCCCGCCGGAAACTGACCGCGCCGGGTCCGCCCCAGCCGGATTTGATGAATATCTTAGCCTGATCCAGAAAATGCATCGCTGGCCCATAGCCGCTTATGACGCGGAATTAAACCTCGTCTCACGCAGCAAGATTGGCGATCGATTTTAACAGGTCTGCGACCGGCGGCGCGGCACGCTTTCGTCAGGATAAGGCAGTCGCGAACGTACCGCCTTATCCTGTCATGTCTGCTTCATGCGGCCAGCGCCGGGGCCGCGTCCCGATACAGGTCGATCGCCACGTCCGTGGGCATTCGACCGCCTACGCCTTCTTCGAACACCAGGCAGTCGGCCATCGCGCCGCGCGCGGGGCTGTAACGTTGTTCGATCCGGCCCATCGGTCGGAAACCGATCTTGCGCAACACGTTGCCCGACGCGGGGTTGTCGGCGAAATGCGCTGCGCGAATCGCGCCAATGCCCGCTGCGCGCGCCATGCTCATGATCGCGCCTGCGGCTTCGGTGGCAAAGCCCAGTCCCCAATAGGGGCGAGCGACCCAATAGCCGATCTCCGGCGCATCATCGTCCGCCAGATGCACGCCGCATCCGCCGACCAGCCGGGGCGCGCCCTGGGTGCGGGTGAAGGCCAGCAGTTGCGGCATGCGCAAATCATGCGGCTGCGACAGGAAATTGCGCGCATCCTCTTCGCCATAGGGCGCGGGAACGCGGCTCAAATTGCGCAGGACCGCCGGGTCATTAATCGCCTTGGCAAGTGCGGGGGCGTCTTCGATCCAGCCGGGCCTCAGCAGCAGGCGTGGGGTACGGGCGAACATCTTCAAATCTCTCCTCTGTCGGCTCGCCAATGGCCGCAAAAAGTTACGGCTTGACGACGATATTTCTCTGGCTGAGCCCCGCCCGCAGGACGCGCGAGGCGATCAGTTGTTCCAGAGCTTTGAGGGAAAATGAGGGGGAACGCCGCTGAACGGAAAAAGGGGGCGCTCCCTGATGGAGGCGCCCCCTTTTTCCCTCGAATATCGGCAGGCTGGAAAAGCTTGTGCCGAAAGGATCGCCCCGTTGGTGAGGAACGATCCGTCATCGATCGTCCGTTATTCGGCTGCTGCTGCCATTGCATCGACCGACACATATTTGCGGCCCAGCTTGCCAGTGTGGAATACCACGCGGCCTTCGCCCAGTGCGAACAGCGTATGGTCCTTGCCCATGCCGACGTTACGGCCGGGATAGACGCGGGTGCCGCGCTGGCGAATGATGATGTTGCCGCCGATCACTTCCTGACCGCCGAACTTCTTCACGCCAAGGCGCTTCGATTCCGAATCGCGACCGTTACGCGATGAACCGCCAGCTTTCTTATGTGCCATGACTCAAACTCCTCGAAACTTGTTTGCCAGCAGCGCTCAGGCGCCGATCGATACGATCTTCAGGATCGTGTGATTCTGGCGGTGGCCGTTCTTGCGGCGATAATTATGACGGCGACGCTTTTTGAAAACGATGACCTTCTCACCCTTCGCCTGCGCGATGATCTCGGCGGCTACGGTCAGCTTCTGGGCATCCTTGACGTCTTTGCCTTCACCGGCGAACAGGACGTCGTCCAGGGTCACCTTGTCGCCAGCCTCACCGGCCAGCTTTTCAACGACGATCTTGTCTCCGGCGGCGACGCGATATTGCTTGCCGCCCGTGCGCACGACTGCGAACATGGCTCTTCTCTTCTCGTTCAAATCTGCTTTGACGCAGATCGTCGAGGACCTTTGAAGTCCTGTTGACCCGCGTGGGAATGTGGCCCGGTAGTGCAATGACTCGGACCTGTCAACTGATATGGGCTGTGACGGCCACTGGCGATGGGCACTGGTTTTCGACCCGATCCGTCGCTATCTGATGGGCCGAAGGGATCATTAAAGCGCATGAGGTCAACGTCGCTCACGGGCAGCAGGGGGAAGGGGCGTGGCCTCTTCTTCGCGGCCCTATGCATGGCGATCGTCGTCGCGCTATTCTCCGCCCTCGCGCCGCTGGGACTGCCTTCCAGCAGGCTGACCGGATCGGCCTTCAACCCCGCCACGACCAGCGTAATCCTGAAGGCCCGGTCCCCCCTCGTAGCGGCTGGCCCCGTCCTGCATGAACCAGACGGCGATCGATCGAAAAACCATTTCCATCCTGTGCCTCATTCATGGTTTTCCCCTGTCACGATCCTTTCTCCCGGCGCTCCCGCAATAGTCGCGAAACGCTGGGCAAGACAGTATCGCAGCCATAACCGCCATCCTGCGCTCGTATCCGACCAACACGCCCGCGCACCTCCAGCGTTCTTCTGATAATTGTGTCGGCCACGCTTTGCGGACCGCCACCAATCGGAAGATATTTTCCATTGCCCACCGAAAATCGGGCGGTGGGCTAGCGTTAACCGCTCTGGCAGCGATGCTAGCCAAGCGAACAACATTCACGCACCACGCGATCACGTCGACGCACAGGAATAGCATATATGCCCCATCACACGCCGCTGATCGGCACGATCGTAGCAGGTTTGGTCGTCGCCTTCATAATGGGCGCCATTGCCCACCGGCTGAAATTGTCGCCGCTCGTCGGATATCTCATCGCGGGGATACTCGTCGGTCCCTTCACACCTGGCTTCGTCGCCAATACCGGACTCGCGAACGAACTTGCCGAGATCGGGGTCATCTTGCTGATGTTCGGCGTCGGCCTTCATTTTTCCCTCCGCGATCTTCTTTCGGTCAAGAATATCGCCGTCCCCGGCGCTATTGGACAGATAGCCGTCGCGACTCTCATGGGGATTGGGTTGGGCCACTTCATGGGATGGTCTGTCCTGGGAGGGCTTGTTTTCGGATTAGCGCTATCGGTGGCCAGCACCGTCGTCCTGCTGCGCGCGTTGCAGGGAGCTGATCTTGTCGAAACCCGACGGGGGCGGATCGCGGTGGGCTGGCTTATCGTCGAAGATCTGGTCATGGTCCTGGCTCTGGTACTGCTTCCCGCGCTCGCGGGGGTTATGAACAGCGCGGATGGTTCAGGCGGAGCGGAGGCTTTGCTTGCACCGCTTTTGAGCACGCTTCTCAAGGTTGCGGGCTTTGTCGCCCTCATGCTCGTTGTCGGTCGTCGTATCATTCCCTGGGTGCTGCATTGGGTTGTACACAGCGGCTCGCGGGAGCTTTTTCGTCTTGCCGTGCTCGCCATCGCACTAGGCGTCGCATTTGGCGCGGCGATTGCGTTCGATGTTTCCTTCGCATTGGGTGCCTTTTTCGCCGGAATGATCCTGGGCGAAACTCCGCTGAGTAGGCGCGCGACTGAAGAGACGCTGCCATTGCGCGACGCCTTTGCAGTGCTGTTTTTCGTGTCCGTGGGTATGCTCTTCAATCCTGCGATCGTGGTACAACAGCCCCTTCCATTGTTGGTGACGGTCCTTATTATCGTAATCGGCAAGTCCATCGCCGCTTTTGCAATCATGCGCGCCTTCGGCCATCCCGGTGACACGGCGCTGACCATCGCGGCCAGTCTTGCCCAGATCGGCGAATTTTCTTTCATCCTGGCGTCGCTGGGGACGACACTGGGAGTGCTGCCCGCCGAGGCGCGTGATTTGATTCTGGCGGGTGCGATCGTGTCGATCTTCCTTAATCCATTCATATTTTCCCTCATCGTGCGTGACCATAAGGAAGAGGAGATCGAAGAAGAGGAAGCGGCGGAAAAAGCGAGGCAGGTGCCCCTGATCGGCCACGTTTTGCTCGTTGGATATGGGCGCGTCGGCAAGTTGATCGCTGCCCGACTGGTAGAACGAAAGGTGCATTTCGTCGTGATGGAAAGCGATGCTGATCGGGCGGACGAAGCGGAAGAGGACGGCCTGTCAGTGGTCCGGGGCAGCGCGCTGGATGATCGTCATCTCCTGGCAGCCGGTATCCGTAAAGCACGCCGCATGTTGATCGCGGTTCCCGAAGGGTTTGAGGGTGGCGCGATTCACGAACATGCCCGCCATCTCAACCCTGAACTTCAGGTCATCGCCCGTGCCCATTCCGATGCGGAGGTCGCTCATCTTGAAAAGCTGGGCGTGCGGCATGTTGTCATGGGTGAGCGAGAACTGGCTGCGCGGATGTTGTCGCTTTGCGGTGCAGGATGAGGCGATGATCAGGGCCGCTTTATCAGAAGCGGCCCTGTAAAATTCACCCGCGAGATTTTCGGGGTCCGCCCTGCCTGGGTCCGCCTTTGAACGGTCGTGGACTGTGTGCTGGGGGACGCGGTCCCCGGTCGCTGTTGGGACGACCTTTTCCGGGAGCGCGGTCCCGGCGATTCTCCCGCGCGACTTCTCGCGGTGCCCCCTCGATCCGTTCAATCGCTACCTCTGCCCCATCGTCGCTGGCCTGGCCGGTCCGCTTTACTGCGCTCAGAAAACGCTCGGCGAAGGCCGATGGGATTTCGAACATGGTTTCGTTCGCCGCGATCCTGATCGCGCCGATGTCCTGTCGCGATACATGTCCGCGTCGGCAGATCAGTGGAAGTATCCAGCGGGGGTCGGCATTTTGCCGCCGTCCGATGTCCATGCGGAACCAGACAGTGTCTTCAAAGCCCGGACGGGGTCCTTCCCGGCGGACAGGGGCTTCACTGGCGTCGAGTAATTCCTCAGGGGCGGGGAGCGCGGCCCGAGCGCTCTTCACCAGCATCGCGGCGATTTCCTTGGCGCTCTTTTCCGCGAGCAGTTCCGCGCCCAATGCCCAATCCTGCTCGTCCAGGTCCGTCCGCTCCATCAGAGTGGAGCGCAGCCGGGCGTTATCCTGTTCCTGGATGGCTTCCTTGCTCGGTGGGGTGCCCCATTCGACGGGGATCTTCGCTCCACGCAGCATGGATTCGACGCGGCGGCGGCGCGGATATGGCACGACGAGAACCGCGGTTCCCTTCTTGCCCGCGCGTCCGGTTCGACCGGACCGATGCTGCATCGTTTCGGCGTCGCGTGGAATTTCGACGTGGACGACGAGGCTGAGGTTGGGCAGGTCGATGCCGCGCGCAGCGACGTCGGTGGCCACGCAGACCCGTGCACGACGGTCGCGCAGTGCCTGAAGCGCGTGGTTGCGCTCATTCTGGCTATGCTCGCCCGATAGCGCCACGGCCGCAAAGCCACGCTCGGTGAGGCTGGCGTGGAGGTGACGGACGTTGTCGCGGGTGGCGCAGAAGAGGATGGCGGTTTCCGCCTCATGATAGCGCAGCAGGTTGACCACGGCGTTTTCAATGTCGGCGGGAGCGACCGTCACGGCCTGATAGCTAATGTCGCCATGGCCGCGCTCATCGCTGACTGTGGAGATGCGCAGCGCGTCCTTTTGATAGCGCTTGGCGAGCGCCACAATCGGCTTGGGCATGGTGGCGGAGAACAGCAGGGTGCGACGATCATCGGGCGCGCCGTCCAGAATTTCTTCCAGATCTTCGCGAAAACCCATGTCGAGCATTTCGTCGGCCTCATCGAGCACCACGGTCTTGAGGCCTGACAGGTCAAGCGCCCCGCGTTCCAGATGGTCGCGCAGACGACCGGGCGTGCCGACGACGATATGCGCGCCGTGGCTGAGTGCCCGGCGTTCTTTGGAGGCATCCATACCGCCGACGCAGGTCGCGATGCGGGCGCGAGCCTCGCCATAGAGCCATTCAAGCTCACGGCTCACCTGGAGCGCCAGCTCGCGGGTCGGCGCAATGGCGAGCGCCAGTGGCTTGCCCGCAACGGGAAGGCGGTTCTGTTCGCCGAGCAGTTCGCCAGCCATTGTCAGGCCAAACGCGACTGTCTTGCCGGAGCCGGTCTGCGCCGAGACGATAAGGTCGCGACCCTGCGCTTCGGGCTGTGTCACTTCGGCCTGCACCGGGGTGAGTTTTTCATATCCTTTCCGCGTCAATGCGTCGGAGAGGAGGGGGGGGAGATGTTCAAAAGACATTATAATTTCCGTCGGTAAAGCGACCCGCCATTCCCGACGGATACATGATGACCTGATGCGCTCCTGCCTAAGGAGGAGTCCGGGATGCAAGGTCACACACCCCGAAGTTCACACCGTTGTTGGGAGGTCCCCAGCGGTGTTTAGAAATGCCGTGCTCCTGCGCAGGCAGGAGCCCAGTCCCACGCTCTGAACTGGGCTCCTGCCTGCGCAGGAGCACGTTGCTGTTCAGGCTATAGTAGCACAAAAGAAGAAAGCCTCCTTCCCCGCGTGGAGAAAGGAGGCTCCCCTATCAATTCTATCCGTCAGATCAGGCTGAAGCGACTTCCGCCACATCGACCTTCACGCCCGGACCCATCGAAGACGACAGGGCGATCTTGCGGACATATTTGCCCTTGGAACCCGATGGCTTCGCCTTGACGATCGCGTCAACGAAGGCGTCGAAATTCTTGCGCAGGTCGTCCTGGGTAAAGCTGGCCTTGCCCAGACCGGCGTGGATGATACCGGCCTTTTCAACGCGGAATTCGATCTGACCACCCTTGGCGGCCTTGACCGCTTCGGCGACGTTCGGAGTCACGGTGCCCAGCTTCGGGTTCGGCATCAGGCCCTTGGGACCCAGAACCTTACCCAGGCGACCAACCAGACCCATCATGTCAGGGGTGGCGATCACGCGCTGGAAGTCGATGTTGCCAGCCTGGATCGATTCCAGCAGATCTTCCGCGCCGACAATGTCTGCGCCAGCGGCGGTTGCGGCTTCAGCCTTGTCGCCACGGGCGAACACGGCGACGCGAACGGTCTTGCCGGTGCCAGCGGGCAGGGTGACGACGCCACGGACCATCTGGTCGGCGTGACGCGGATCGACGCCCAGGTTGATCGCGATTTCGACGCTTTCGTCGAACTTGGCGGTCGCATGGGTCTTGATCAGGCCCAGCGCTTCATCAACGCCGTGCAGCTTTTCGCGGTCAACCGCAGTGGCGAGAGCCTTCGCCTTCTTCGTCAGCTTTGCCATGATCTTAGCCCTCCACCACTTCGAGGCCCATCGCGCGAGCGGAGCCTTCGATGATCTTCGT